>DASVFS010000029.1:0-20420 GCA_036379915.1 Conexibacter sp.
GCGGGGTTGGCCCGCTCGGACCGTGCGCGGCTGACCACCGCGCGTGAGGACGAGCGCCGCCGCGTCGCCGCCCACCTGCACGACTCGGTCCTGCAGACGCTGTCGCTGATCCAGCGGCAGGCGGCCGACCCGGCCGCGGTCGTGCGGCTCGCGCGCCACCAGGAGCGCGCGCTGCGCGCGTGGATGGCCGGACGCCCCGAGCAGCGCGACGACACGCTCGCCGGCACGCTGCAGCGCGTCGTCGAGGAGGTCGAGCGCGAGGAGGCGGTCGACGTCGAGGTCACGGTGCTCGGCGACCGCGCGCTGGACGCTCCCGGCGAGGCGCTCGCGGCGGCGGCGCGCGAGGCGCTGCGCAACGCGGCGCGGCACGCGCCAGGAGCCGCGATCGTGGTCTTCGCCGAGCTCGACGAGCAGGCGGCCGCGGTCTACGTGCGCGACGACGGCCGCGGCTTCGAGCCCGGCGCGGTGGCGCCCGAGCGGCGCGGCGTGCGCGACGCGATCGTCGGGCGGATGGCCGGCGCGGGCGGCAGCGCCGCGGTCGAGAGCCGGCCCGGGCAGGGGACGGAGGTCGCGCTGCGCTTGCCGGCCGCGCGGGAGGCCGAGCGATGAGTCGGCCGCGGGTCGTGCTCGTCGACGACCACCAGCTGTTCCGCGCCGGCGTGCGCGCGGAGCTGGCGGGCACGTGCGAGGTCGTCGGCGAGGCCGCGACGCCGGCCGACGCGATCGCCGCGATCGCCGCGGCGAAGCCGGACGTCGTGCTGCTCGACGTCCATCTCCCCGACGGCGGCGGGCTGGTTGTGCTCGAGGCGTTCCAGCACGCGGACGACGCGCCCGCGTTCCTCGCGCTGTCGGTGTCCGACGCGGCCGAGGACGTCGTGCCGATGGTGCGGGCCGGCGCGCGCGGCTATGTCACGAAGACGATCGAGACGGCGGCGCTCGTGGCCGCGATCGAGCGCGTCCACCACGGCGACGCGTACTTCAGCCCTCGCCTGGCGGCGTTCGTGCTGCAGGCGTTCAGCGGACCCCGGGCAGCGCCCGCCGACGACGACCTCGAGCAGCTCACGCCGCGCGAGCGCGAGGTGCTCCATCACCTCGCGCGCGGCTACCCGTACAAGCAGATCGGCTTGCGGCTCGGCATCAGCCCGCGCACGGTCGAGACGCACGTCGGCGCGGTGCTGCGCAAGCTGCAGCTGTCCTCGCGCCACGAGGCGAGCCACTGGGCGGCCGCGCGCGGGCTGGTGAGACCGGATGCCTGACCCGTCCGCGTACCGCTGCGTCGCGTGCAACGCGCGCTGGACCTACGCGCAGGTCCGCAACCTCGCCCGCTGCCCGGCGTGCGGCAGCGGCCTTCAGCTGCTCGCGCCCCCGGCGCCGGGCGTCAGGCGAGCAGCTGCTCGACCCGGCACTCGCGCGGCGGCTTGTCGTCGCGCCAGCGCTGGATCTTCGAGCCGTGGCGGATGCGCCGGCCGCTGACGTGGTCGAACGTGATCTCGACGACCAGCTCGGGCCGCAGCGCGACCCACTCGAGCTCCTTGTCGCTCTTCCAGCGGCTCGGGTCGGCGCTGCCCGTCTCGCCGGTCGCGTAGGGCGCGAGTCTGTCGACCAGCTCGCGTCTCTCGGCCGCCTTGAGCCCCGACGTGTGCCCGACCGTGCACAGCTCGTCGCGCTCGTCGTACAGGCCGAGGATCAGCGAGCCGACCGTGCGCTCCTCCTTGCCGGGCCGCCAGCCGATCACGACCGCGTCGATCGTGCGCACGCGCTTGATCTTCGCCATCCCGTCGCGCTCGCCCGGTCTGTACGGGAAGTCGAGCCGCTTCGCGATCACGCCCTCGGCCGAGCGCAGCCATCTCTCGGCCTCCGCGGCGCTGCGCACGCACGGCGTCAGCTCCACCGGCGCCGCGAACGGGAACGCCTCCAGCGCGGCGCGCCGCTCGGCGAACGGCAGCTCCAGCAGCGCGCGGTCGTCCAGCGCGAGCAGGTCGAACGCCAGGAAGCGCGCCGGCGTCTGTTCGCTCAGCAGCGCGATCCGCGAGGCGGCCGGGTGGATCCGGTTCGACAGCGCGTCGAAGTCCTGCAGGCCGCCCTCGCCGTCGATCACGATCTCGCCGTCGAGCACGTAGCGGCCGTTCGGGAAGCGCAGCTCGGGGAAGTAGCGCGCGAGCGGTCTGCCGCTGCGCGACTGCAGCTCCACCAGCTTCTCCCCGTCGACGAACGCCAGTGCGCGGAAGCCGTCCCACTTCGGCTCGTACGCCCACCCGTCGTCGTCGGGCAGCGCCGTGCGCGAGCGCGCGAGCTGCGGAGTGATCGGCGGGGAGAGCGGGAGCGCCACGGCCGCCGATCGTAGCGGGGAGCTGAAAACGACTAGGATCGAGGCGATGTCGCACGACCACGCAACGGTGGCCGAGGAGGAGTACCTCCAGATGCTGTTCTGGCTCTACGAGGCGGGCCTGCCGATGACCGGCGCCAACCTCGCGCGAGCCATGCAGCTGTCCGCTCCGACCGTCCACGAGATGATCGGGCGCCTGGAGAGAGACGGCTACATCACGCGCGGCGAGGACCGCGTGATCGCGTTCACGGAGCACGGCAGAGCGCACGCCGAGGAGATCACGAGCCGCCATCGCCTGATCGAGCGCTTCCTGACCGACGTCGTCGGCGTGCCGTGGGACGACGTGCACGAGGAGGCGGAGCGGATGGAGCACGCGATGTCACCTCGCTTCGAGGCGTACGTGAAGGCCGCGATCGGCGACGCGAAGACGTGCCCGCACGGCCATCCGATCAACGTCGGCGAGCGGATCGTCGGCGTCCCGCTGGCGGACTGCGCCGAGGGCGCGCGCGTGAGAGTCCTGCGCTTCGAGAACGAGGCCGAGGACCTGCTCCACTACCTCAAGGACTCCGGGCTCGAGCCCGGCCTCGACGGCACGATCGCCGCGACCGACGACGACCACATCACGGTCGCCTCCAACGGCGCCGAGCACGTCGTCACGCGCAGCGTCGCCGAGACGGTCTCCGTCACGGCCGACCCGAGCCCCCCGCCGCGCACCGCGCTGCCGAGACAGCTCGTGCTCGGCGGCCGCTACGGTCGCTAGCGCGCGTCAGCCCGCCCGCGTGAAGCGGTAGTCCTCGAGCGGGAAGTGGCCGCTGCGCCACGCGACCTCGGCCGTCGTCGAGGGCCGGAACGGCGCGTCGCCGCGGCTGTCGAAGTAGTAGCTGTTGGCGGTGCCGCAGCTGCCGCCGAAGAAGACCTGCCGTCCGCGCCGCGAGAGCATCTGCTCGAAGTAGCGACGGTTCGCTTCGGGCGTCACCTCGATCGCGGTCGCCGCGTCGCGGCGCGCCCGCCGCAGGCAGCGCACGATGTGCCGCGCCTGGTTCTCGATCAGCGTGAAGTAGCTCGCGCCGTTGTAGCCGTAGGGGCCGAGGATCATGAACCAGTTGGGGAAGCCGGGCACGCTCACGCCCTCGTAAGCCTGGTAGCGGTTCTCCTCCCACCACCGTTCGAGGTCGGCGCCGCCGCGCCCGTGGACCGGGAACGGCGGCATGTTGCCGCGGTCGAAGACCTTGAAGCCGGTCGCGAGGATCAGCACGTCGACCTCGTGCAGGCGGCCGTCGGCGGTCCGCACGCCGCCGGGCTCGACCGTTGCGATCGCATCCGTCACGAGCTCCACGTTCGGCCGGTTGAACGCCGCGAGGTACTCGTTCGAGAACGCCGGCCGCTTGCAGCCGAGGCCGTAGCGCGGCGTCAGCCGCTCGCGCACCGCGGGGTCGTGGACCTGCTTGCGCAGATGCGCGAGCCCCTGGCGCTCGGCCGCCTTCGCGATCGGCACGACGCCGTGGAAGTGCGCCGGCAGCGGGAACGTCGCCTCGACGAACGTCTGGCTGGCGAGCCGCATGGCGCGCTGCGCGCCGGGCAGGCGCCGCAGCAGCCGCTGCAGCCCCGGCCCGAGCGGCCGGTCGAGCTTCGGCAGGCACCAGATCGGCGTGCGCTGGAACACCGTCAGCCGCTCGACCTCGGGCGCGATCGTCGGGATCACCTGCACCGCCGAGGCGCCGGTGCCGACGATCGCGACGCGGCGGCCGCGCAGCTCCTGCGCGTGGTCCCAGCGAGCCGTGTGCATCGTCGCGCCGGCGAACGCGTCGAGGCCCGGGATGTCGGGCGCCTGGGGCTGCGTGAAGACGCCGGTCGCGTCGACGACGTGGCGGGCGCTGAGCGCCTCGCCGCCGGCGGTCGCCAGCCGCCACACGTGCGCGTCCTCGTCGAACGTCGCGCCCGTGACCTTCGCGCTCAGGCGGATCCGCTCGCGCAGCCCGTAGCGCTCGACGCAGCGCTCGGCGTACGCCTTCAGCTCCCTGCCCGGCGCGTAGACGCGCGACCAGTCGCTGCGCTGCTCGAACGAGAACTGGTAGCTGAACGACGGGATGTCGACGCCGATGCCGGGGTACGTGTTCCAGTGCCACGCCCCGCCGACGCCGTCGCCCTCCTCCAGCATCGTCCAATCGCGGATGCCGGCGCGGTCGAGCGCGATCGCGGTGCCGATGCCGGAGAAGCCGGCGCCGACGACGGCCACCTCGTGGTCGGGCTGCATCCGTCCATCGTCGCGCCTCGCGGCGCGGCCGGCGCCGGTCAGGCAGCGACGCCCAGCGACCGCACCGCGTCGGCGAGGCGGGCGACGCCCTCCTCGATCTGCGGAACCGTCACGCCGGAGTACGCGAGCCGGAAGGCGTTCTCGCCGCCCTCGAGCAGGAAGTCGGTGCCCTTGACGATCTGCACGCCGCGCTCGGCGGCGGCCGCGAACAGCGCGTCGCCGTCGGTCCCCTCGGGCAGCTCGACCCACAGGAAGTAGCCGCCCTCCGGCGCGACGAACGACGCCTCCGGCAGCTCGCGCGCGAGCGCCGCCGACAGTGCCTGTGCGCGCTCCTGCAGCGCCGCCTTGACCGTCGCGACCGAGCGCTCGAACGCGCCGCCGTCCTCGGCGCGCACGAACTCGTTGACGATCGACTGGGCGACCATGTTCGGCGAGATGTACGTGTTCGTCGCGAGCTTCGCGATCCGCGCGATCAGCTTCTCCGGGCCGACGAGGTAGCCGACGCGGATGCCGGGGCAGACCGTCTTCGAGAACGAGGACGCGTACACGACGCGATCGGCCTGGTCGAGCGACAGCATCGTCGGCAGCGGCTCGCCCTCGAAGCGCAGCTCGACGTAGGGGTCGTCCTCGAAGATCGTCATCCCGCTGTCGGCCGCGAGCGCGACGAGCGCGCGGCGCTTCTCGGCCGACAGCGTGTAGCCGGCGGGGTTCTGGAAGTTCGGGATCACGTGCGCGAGCTGCGGTTTCGCGCCGGAAGCGATCAGCGCCTCGACGCCGGCGACGTCGATCCCGTCCTCGTGCAGGTCGATCGGCCGCACGTCCGCTCCGCGCGAGCGCAGCGACAGCAGCGTGCGGTCGTACGTCGGCTTCTCGACCACGACGACGTCGCCGTCCTCGACGAGCGCCTCGAACAGGAACGCGTCCGCCTGCATCGAGCCGTTCGTGACGATCACCTGCTCCGGCGCGACGCCGTGCTTGTCCGCGATCCACGCGCGCAGCGGTCTGTAGCCGATCGACGTCCCGTACGCGGTCGTGCCGGCGGGGTCGTTCTGGAAGGCGCGGTCGGCGGCGGCGCGCAGGCCCTCGACGTCGACGATGTCGAGCGACGGAGCGCCGCGGGCGAAGGAGATCGGAGCGGGTTCGGAAGCCATGGCTCCCAGACTACGCAACGCCGGCCGGAGCCGTCAGGCCGACAGGATCTCCATCGCGATCTCGGCCGTCTCGGTCGGCGTGCGGCCGACGCGGACGCCCTTCGCCTCGAGCGCCTCCGCCTTCGCTCTCGCCGTGCCGGCGGTGCCGGAGACGATCGCGCCGGCGTGGCCCATCGTCTTGCCGGGCGGCGCCGTGAAGCCGGCGATGTAGCCGACGACCGGCTTCGTCACGTTGGCCGCGATGTACTCGGCGGCCTCCTCCTCGGCGGAGCCGCCGATCTCGCCGCTCATCACGATCAGCTCGGTCTGCGGGTCCTGCTCGAACAGCTCGATCACGTCGATGAACGACGAACCGGGGACCGGGTCGCCGCCGATCCCCACGATCGAGGAGTTGCCGAAGCCGCGCTGGGCCAGCTCGTTGCCGATCTGGTAGGTCAGCGTGCCGGAGCGCGAGACGACCCCGACGTTGCCCTCCTTGAAGAACGATGCCGGGATGATCCCGACGTTCGCCTTGCCGGGCGACAGGATGCCGGGGCAGTTCGGGCCGACCAGGCGCGCGCCGGGCGTGCGCTTGAGCTGCGTGTAGACGCGCAGCTCGTCGTGCGCCGGGATCCCCTCGGTGATCGCGACGACCAGTCTCACCCCGGCGTCGAGCGCCTCGAGGATCGAGTCGGCGGCGAAGCGCGGCGGGACGAAGATCATCGCCGTGTTCGCGCCCTGCTCCGCGACGGCCGAATGGACCGTGTCGTAGACGGGGATGCCCTCGACGTCCTGGCCGCGCTTGCCGGGCGTCACGCCCGCGACGACGTTCGTGCCGTACGCGCGGTTGTTCAGCGCGTGGAACGTGCCCTCGCGGCCGGTCAGCCCGGTCACGACGAGGCGCGTGTCCTTGTCGACGAGCACGCTCATGCCGCCACCCCCGAGCCGGCCGCCAGCTCGACGACCTTCTCGGCCGCCTCGTTCATCGTCGAGGCGGTGTGGACGTTCGGCAGCTGCGCGTCGGCGAGCAGCTTGCGGCCCTCGACGTCGTTCGTGCCGTCGAGGCGCACGACGAACGGGACCGTCGGCTTGACGACGTCGAACGCCTCGATCAGGCCCTTCGCGACCTCGTCGCAGCGGGTGATGCCGCCGAAGATGTTGAACAGCACGGCTCTGACCTTCGCGTCGGAGAGGATCACCTCGACCGCGCTGACGATCGCGTCGGCCTTCGAGCCGCCGCCCGCGTCGAGGAAGTTCGCGGGCGCGCCGCCGGCCTGGGCGACGACATCGAGGGTGGACATGACGAGTCCCGCGCCGTTGCCCAGAATCCCGATGTCGCCGTCGAGCTTCACGTACGTGAGCCCGCGCTCGTGCGCCATCTGCTCCTGCTCGTCCTCCTGCGACGGATTGCGCAGCGCCGCGTTGTCGGGATGCCGGTACAGCGCGTTGCCGTCGAGCGTGACCTTCGCATCGAGGGCAGCCACGTCGCGATCCGCGGTGACGATCAGCGGGTTGACCTCGACGAGCATCGCCTCCTCGGCGACGAACGCGTCGTAGAGCTTCGACAGCAGCGCGCCGACCGGGCGGACCACGTCCGCGTCGACGCCCGCCTCGAAGGCGAGCCGCCGGCCGTGGAAGTCCTGGAAGCCGAGCAGCGGGTCGACGTGGATTCTCACGAGCGCCTCGGGCGTCTCCTCGGCGACCGCCTCGATGTCCATGCCGCCCTTCGTCGAGAACATCACGAGGGGAGCCTTCGCGGCGCGGTCGAACACGATCGACGCGTAGTACTCGGCGGCGATGTCGGAGGCGGCCTCGATCCACACCTCGTGGACGGTGAAGCCCTTGATGTCCATGCCGAGGATGTCGGAGGCGTACTGCTCGGCCTCGGCTCTGTCCTTGGCGAGCTTGACGCCGCCGGCCTTGCCGCGGCCGCCGATCAGCACCTGCGCCTTGACGACGCAGGGGTAGCCGATCTCGTCGGCTGCTTTGATGGCATCGGCAACGTTCGCGGCGGGTGTGCCGGACGGCACCGGGATCCCGTGGCGGGCGAACAGCTGCTTGCCCTGATACTCGAGCAGATCCATTGCGGCGCGGCACGATAGCCGAGATAGGAGGAAGGTGTCGTAATCACGTCGCGACGCGCGATTGAGCGCCGGAACGGCATAATGCGCGGCCGATGCCGATTCCGAGAAACGTCACGTTCGTCACATTCGACGTCTACGGGACCCTGATCGACTGGGACTCCGGCGCCTTCGGCGCCTTCACGAGAGAGGCCGAGCGCGACGGCTTCGAGATGGAGCGGGACGCGGTCATCCCGCTGTTCCACTCGGTCCAGCAGCAGATCCAGGCCGGCTCCTACGAGCTCTACGCCGAGGTGCTGCGCCGCACCGCCGTGCAGATCGCGGAGGACATCGGCTGGCCGCTCGAACCCTCCCGCAGCGGCTTCCTGCCCGACTCGGTGCAGCGCTGGCCGGCCTTCAGAGAGGCCAACCCGGTGCTGCAGAGACTCGCGAGAGCGGGCGTCAGCCTCGGCCTGATCGCGAACATCGACGACAAGCTGCTCGGCCTCACGCGCCGCCACATACCGCACGACTTCGACCTCGTCGTGACCGCCCAGCAGGTGCGCTCCTACAAGCCCGACCCGGCGCACTTCAAGGAGTGCGAGCGGCGCATCGGCGGCAAGAGAGGCTGGGTCCACGTCACCTCCAGCTACCACCACGACGTCGAGCCGTGCCTGAAGGGGAAGATCCCCGTCGTGTGGGTCAACCGCTCGAGACAGCAGCTCGAGTCGGGGCAGAAGAGACCGGACATCGAGGTCTCCAGCCTGCGCGAGGCGATCAGAGCGCTGGGATTCTAGGAGGCCGCGCTCGATGCGCGCGATCGCCGTGCACGAGGACGTGATCGTCGCGATCGGGGCGATCTGGAAGACGACGTGCACCGCAGTGCGAGCGGGCGACGAGGCGTTCCTGATCGACTCGCCGATCCTGCCCGAGGAGCTGGAGGCGTTGCCTGCCCTGCTCGACCAAGCCGGCTTCAAGGTCTCCGGCCTGCTCGTCACGCACGCCGACTGGGACCACCTGCTCGGCCGCTATGCGTTCGCGGACGCCTCGATCGGCTGCGGCGAGACGACGGCAGCTCGCCTCACGGCCGAGCCGGGCGCCGCCCAGCGCGAGCTGCGCGAGTTCGACGAGCAGTACTTGATCGACCGCCCGGGCCCGCTGTCGCTGCCCGGCGTGCAGGCGCTGCCGGTGCCCGGCTACTGCGCTGTGGGGGAGCGCGAGCTGGAGCTGCATCCCGCCGACGGCCACACGTCCGACGGCACCGCGATCTGGATCCCGTGGGCGAAGGTGCTCGTGTGCGGCGACTACCTGTCGCCCGGCGCGATCCCCGAGCTGTCGCCGTCGTCGTCGCTCGACGGCTATCTGGCGACGCTGCGGCGGCTGGAGCCGCTCGTCGAGCAGGCCGACACGGTCGTTCCCGGCCACGGCGAGCCGCTCGACGGCGCGCGCGCCGCCGCGATCCTGCGCGAGGACCTCGCATACGTCGAGGCGCTCGCCGGCGACGACCCGGCGTCCGCGCCGCTGCCGCTCGCGCGTCGCGACGGCGGCAACCGCAAGCTGCACGAGTACAACCTGTCGCTGCTGCCCGGCGTCTAGCGCGGCGCCGGCGCATTGCGCGCGTGCATCACGCGGGCGAACAGGCCGCCGCTGACGAACATGACGGAGCCGTAGACCGCGGCGGGGATCGTCAGCTCGGCCGCCAGCGCGCTGCCGACGGCGATCGCGAGCGCCGCGTTGTGGATGCCGAGCTCGAGCGCGATCGCCGTCGCCTGGCGGTCGTCGAGGCCGGCGAGCTTGGAGACCGTGAAGCTGATCGCGAGCGCGGCGAGGTTGAGCGCGACGACCGCGCCGAGGACGGCGCCGAGGTTGTCGAGGACCGTGTCGTGCTGGGACGCGATCGCGCCGACCACGACGAGCGTGAACAGCGCGCCGGCGAGCTTCGCGACGCGCGGGCGCGCCGCGGCCACCTGCTCGGGCCAGCGCCGCCGCAACGTCAGTCCCACGCTCACCGGAAGCACGGTGACCAGGAAGACGCGCGCGACGATCGAGCCCATCGCGACGTCGCCGACGAGCGCCTGCGCGTCGTAGTGGCGCGACGCGAGCTCCAGGTAGAGCGGGACGGTGATCGTCGCGGCGAGGCTGCTGATCGCCGTGACCGTGACCGACAGCGCGGTGTCGCCGCGGGCGAGATGGGTGAGGACGTTCGCCATCGTCCCCCCGGGCGAGGCGCCCAGCAGCACGAGCCCGACGGCCAGTCCCGCCGGCAGGCCGAACAGCTGCGCGACGGCGAACGCGAGCGCCGGCGAGAGGACGGCGAGGTTGAGCAGCCCGATCGCGACGCCGCGGGGCTGCAGCGCCACGCGGCGGAAGTCGGCCGTCGTCAGCTCCAGGCCGAGGGCGATCATGATGACCGCGAGTGCGCCGGGCAGCAGCACGCTGGTGAGCAGGGCGCTCTCCACCGTCGGCGACGGTAGTACGCGGCGTGCGCCGCCGCGCCGGCTACGGCGCGTGCGGCGGCCGGCGGCTGAGCGCGCCTCCCCGCGCGCTCAGCAGGTGTGCCGGGTCGTGCGTCAGCGCGCGACGAGCTCGCCGAGCAGCCCGTGCTCCTCGTCGCCGATGCCGGCGCTGAACAGCAGTCCGTTCGGCGTGCCGAAGGTGCCGTTGCCGAAGCGCAGCGCCCACAGCCCGTCGATCTGGATCGGGTTGCCGTCCTCGTTCGTCAGCTGGCCGTCGAAGCGGCCGCTGCGCGGCTTGTAGGCGTTGATCTTCCCGTCGCCGAAGTTGCCGACGAGCAGATCGCCGCCGAAGCCGCCGAAGCGCTTGGGCGCGAGCACGAGGCCCCAGGGCGCGTTCAGGTTGCCCTGCGAGACGAGCCGCTTGAGCAGCTTGCCCTTCGTGGTGTAGACGTCGACGAAGCCGAGGCCCGCGCCGGCGACCTCGTCCTCGGCGTCCGCATCCTGCTTGGCATAGGCGACGTAGAGCCGGCCGCCCAGCTCCTGGACGTTGAACGGCGCGAAGCCGGCCGGCAGCCCTCTGTCGACGAACGCGCCCGGCAGCGTCACCGGTCTGAACTGGTCGTTCCAGACGTCGATCTTGGCGCCGTGGAAGTCGGCCGCGTACAGCAGCGTCCCGTGCCTGCGCGTGGTCGCGATCGCCAGGCCCTTGTAGATCGCCCCTGGCGTAGTAGCGATCAGTTGCGCCTGCGTCGACGGCGGCACGTTCGGACTCCAGGCCGTGATCGTGCCCGCCTCGGAGTCGAAGATGAAGCGCGCCGGCGCGCTCGCCGGCCCGTTGTGGATCACGAACCCGTCGGTCGGGTTGAAGACGATGCCGGTGGGAGCGCCGCCCGGGATGCCTACGACCAGCGGCACGATCGTCGGGATCGAGCCGTTCACGGCGCCGCTGTAGAGGGTGGAGACGTCGGCGCCGTTGTCGGCCACCCACAGCGGCGTGGTCGGGCCGGCCGCGAGGCCCCACGGGTTGACGAGGTTTCGATCGGTGATGCGCGCGACCCCGGCGATGTCCGAGATCAGGTTGCGCTGCTGGAACGCGCGGTGGTGGTGGTCGTGCCGGTCGCCGCGTGCGCTCGCCGCGCTCGGCGCGACGAGCGCCAGCGCCGCGAGCGCGGCGAGGACCCCGAGCCAGCGGGCCGACCACCCCCTCCTGCGAGACGGCTCGGGGCGGTGCGTGGTGCGAGGACGGATCGCGGACATGCGAGCCTCCTTTGCGCGCCCGTGCCGGCGCGCGATCGGACCGGCTGCGATGACGCCGGTCGGTACTCGACCAGACCCCGCTTCATGCCCATCCTTCCCGCTGCGCAACCCGCGCGCGGCGATCCCGTCGCGCCGGCGCTGCTCGGCTTCGGCTGAGCGCCGCTCGCCGCGCCCACGGGGCTCATGCGTCTGCCGGTTGGCATCGAGGGGAGGGGTCCGGCCGGTCGCGCGCTCCCTCAGTCGCCCCGGTCCCCGTTCAAGCGTGGTCCGAAAACCACGACCGCGAATCAGACCCTCGTATACGGGGTCCAATTCGCGGTGGTCCTTTTCGGACCATGCTCGAACGGGGACCACGCCCTCTCGCGGGCACCACGAACCCCGATCCCTTCCCCTCGATGCCCAACCGACCGCGTGTCGGGCTCGAGCAGCGCCCGAGCGGAGCTAACCGGCCGCCGACGTGATCGTCGCGATCGGGTCGCCCGCGGCGATCGGGGCGCCCTCGGTGATGGGGAGCTCGGCGACGACGCCCGCCTTGTGGGCGGTGATCTCGTTCTCCATCTTCATCGCCTCGATGATGCAGAGCAGCTGGCCCTCCTCGACCGTGTCGCCCTGTCTCACCTTCACTCTCCACATGTTGCCCTGCAGCGGGGAGGGGAGCGTGTCGCCGCCGATGGCGCCTCCGCCGCGCTTGCGCTCGCGCGGCTTGCGCGGCGCGGCGCCCGCGGCCGGCGCGGAGCCGTTCATCACGAACCCGCCGCCGAACGGCGCGCCGATCACTCTCACGTCGAAGCGGCGGCCGCTCACCTCGACCGTGTAGGTCTGCTCGACCTTCTCGTCCTCATCACTGTCAGCGAGCACGGTCGGCTCGAACGCCAGCGCTCTCAGCCATCTCTTGTCCTCGACGAGGTCGCGGCACGTCTCCGCGTTCGCCCACTGTCTCGTCGCGAGCAGCGCCTTATGGAACGGGATCAGCGTCTTCAGCTCGGTGATCTCGTATTCGTCGAGCGCGCGCAGCATGCGTCTCGTCGCGGCGGCGCGGTCGGAGTCCCACACGATCAGCTTCGCGACCATCGGGTCGTACATCGGCGAGACCTCGCCGCCCGGTCCGACGCCCGAGTCGACGCGCACGCCCGGGCCGCTCGGCTCGACGTACGCGCCGATCCTGCCCGGCGCCGGCGCGAAGTTCTTCGACGCGTCCTCGGCGTTGATGCGGCACTCGATCGCGTGGCCGCGCAGGACGACGTCCTCCTGCCTGACCGACAGCGGCTCGCCGGCGGCGGCGCGCATGCCCTCCTTGACGATGTCGATCCCGGTCGTCATCTCGGTCACGCAGTGCTCGACCTGGACGCGCGTGTTCATCTCGAGGAAGAAGTACTCGCCGTCCTGCAGCAGGCCCTCGATCGTGCCGGCGCCGACGTAGTCGACGGCCGCGGCGGCGTCGGTCGCGACTCTGCCGATGTGCGCGCGCAGCGCCTCGTCGACAGCCGGGGCGGGCGACTCCTCGATCAGCTTCTGGTGGCGGCGCTGCACGGAGCAGTCGCGCTCGCCGAGGTGGATCACGTTGCCGTGTCTGTCGGCCAGCACCTGCACCTCGACGTGGCGCGGATCGGGCAGATACCGCTCGAGGTAGACGGTCGGGTCGGAGAAGAACTTCTCGCCCTCGCGCGAGGCGCCCTCGAAGGCGGCGTCCAGCTCGCTGTCGTCGAGCGCGACGCGGAAGCCCTTGCCGCCGCCGCCGCCCGCCGCCTTGACCGCGACCGGGAAGCCGATCGTGTCTCTGATCACCTTGCGCGCGGCTCTCACGTCGGCGACCGGCTCGGTCGTGCCCGGCACGATCGGCACGCCCGCCTTCTGCATCAGCTCGCGCGCCGCCGTCTTCGAGCCCATCGCCTCGATCGCGCTCGCGGGCGGGCCGATGAACACGATGCCGGCCTTCTCGCAGGCGGCGGCGAACGCCGCGTTCTCCGCCAGGAAGCCGTAGCCCGGGTGGACCGCCTCGGCGCCGGATCGCTTCGCGACGTCGATGATCTTCTCGATCACGAGGTACGACTCGGCCGCCGGCCCGGGGCCGATCAGGTACGCCTCGTCGGCGCGTCTGACATGGATCGCGTCGCGGTCCAGCTCGGAGTAGACGGCGACGGACGCGACGCCGAGCTCCTCGCACGCGCGGATGACACGGACCGCGATCTCGCCGCGGTTGGCGATCAGAACCTTCGAGAACATCGGCGGCGGAAGAATAACGTGACGCTTCACCTATTCGTCGCGCGGCCGGTCCGCACGCGACGCTCCGCGAGCCGTGCGGCGACCCGCCGGATCGCCAGGAAGCTCGCGAGCGCGTAGATCCAGCCGAGCAGCACGTCGCTGACGTAGTGCTCGCCGGTGTAGACGATCGCGAGCGCCATCGCGAGCGGATAGGCGCCCACGAGCGCCCGCGCCCACCAGCGCCGCGGCCACACGGCGAGCGCGACCAGCAGCGCGAGCGCGGCGTGCAGCGAAGGCACGGCGGCGACCTCGTTCGCGTAGCGGTAGCCGGTGCCGACCAGGCCGGTCTCCGCGCCGACGCCGATCCACGACCACAGCCGCGGGATCAGGCGCGTCGTCGGCTCGATCAGCCCGCGCTCGCTCGCCATCCACGGCGGCGCGGCCGGGAAGGCGACGAACGTGAGGCAGCCGAGCAGCGTCAGCAGCGCGAGCGCGGCGGCGAAGCGGCGGAAGCCCCAGCGGTCGCGCACCCACAGCCACGCCGCCAGCAGCGGCGTCACGAAGAAGTGCGAGACGTAGACGAGGAACGCGAGCACCTCGAACCACCGCACCTGCCCGGAACGGTGGAGGTGGTCCTGCAGCCAGACGGTCGGCACGGCGCCGCCGAACAGGAACGCGTCGACGTCCGCCTGCGGCAGGAAGTGCGTCGGCGCGAGCCAGCCGTCGGCCCCGCCGCGCGCGAGGTCGTACGCCGTCATCACGAGGAAGAACGGCAGCCAGTCGACGACGACGCCCCGCAGCCAGCCGCCGAGGTCGCCGAGCGAGACCGCGAGCGCGCCGAGCAGCACCCACGCGAACACCCAGTCGCGCGTGTACGGCAGGCCGAAGACCGCGACGACGGCGACCGTGCCGACCGCCCACACGGCGAGCGGCAGCGCGCGCAGCAGGCGGCGCCAAAGCTGCGGCGCGGCACCGGCCGCGCGCCTTGGGCGGTCAGAGCGGATCGATGTCGTCGCCATGCCTGTCGCCGACGCTAGCGCACGCCGAGGGCGCCGGCGGCGCCGTCAGCGCGACGACAGCTCCAGCGCGTCGGCGAGCCGTCGCAGCTGCTCGAGCTCGCCGGAGCACGGGAACAGCAGGAGGTCGTCGCAGCCGGCATCGGCGAGCCGCTCGACCTCGGCGGCGATCAGCTCGGAAGACGTGAGCGTGTCCGCGCGTGCGGCGGCCACGAACGGCGGCCCGTAGTAGTGCAGGAGGTAATCGTCGGCCGTGCGCTCGGCGTCGCGGCCGAGGCAGAAGTAGCGCTCGACGACGATGCGCGGCCGGTCCGGCCGGCGGGCGCGCGCCCACGCCTCGTGCACGCCCGCGATGCCGTCGGCGAGTGCGTCGGCGCCGAAGAACGGCGCGACCCACCCGTCGCCGAGCCGCGCGGCGCGTGTGAACGAGGCCTCCGCGAACCCGCCGAACAGGAGCCGCGGGCGCCCCTCGGGCAGGGCCGGGATCGGTCCGCCCGCGCCCGCGAGCTCCCCCGCCCAGACGCGGCTCATCGTCGCGAGCATCGCGTCGAAGACCGCGCCTCTGCCTTTCGTCGGTACGCCGCTGGCGACGTAGTCCTCGGGCCAACCGCCGAGCGCCAGGCCGCCCGTCAGCCGCCCGCCAGAGAGCAGTTCCACCCCCGCGAGCTGCTTCGCGAGCACGATCGCGTTCTGGCGGGAGGGGACGGTGAGCACGGTCGTCAGCAGCTCGACCCGCTCGGTGCGCTCGGCCGCCGCCGCGAGCGCGACGAGCGGATCGAGGCAGTCGTACACGAGCCGGTCGAGCACGCCGACCGAGCGGAAGCCGAGCCGCTCGGCCTCGGCGGCCCAGGATCCGACAGCCGCGGCCGGGGCGCCCGGCACCGCCGCCGGCAGGCCGACCCCGATCGAGATGGATGCGCTCGAGGCGTTCATGACCGCAAGGATCGCCGAGCGGCCGCTCGCGGTCTTGAACGTTTCCGACGCGTATCGGCGGGCGGCGGAGCGTCCCGCGCGGCGGCGTCAGCCCGCCGGCGTCGCGATCAGGCCGGCGCCGACGGTGTCGTTCGTCGCCTCGTCGACCAGGATGAACGAGCCCGTCTCGCGGTTGCGCGCGTACGGGTCGAACGCGAGCGGGCCGCTGAGGCGCAGCTTCACGTGGCCGATCTCGTTGAGCGCGAGCCCGTGGTCGTTCTCCCGGCGCTCGAGCGTTTCGACGTCGAGGTGCCAGTCGATCGCGTCCACGATCGCCCGCACCGAGCGCGTCGTGTGCTTGAGCGCGTAGCGGCCGCCGGCTTGCATCGGCGTGTCGCTCATCCAGCAGACGGTCGCCTCCAGCTCGCGCGCGACGGTCGGCGGGCTTGCCTCGCCGGCGCGCGCGATCAGGTCGCCGCGCGAGACGTCGAGGTCGTCCTCCAGCAGCAGCGTCACCGACTGGGGCGGGAACGCCTGCTGCAGCGGACCGTCGACGGTGTCGATCCCGGCGAGCTTGGTCGTGCGACCGGACGGCAGCACGACGACCTCCTCGCCGGGCGTCAGCACGCCGGCGGCGACCTGGCCGGCGTAGCCGCGGTAGTCGTGGTGGCGCTCGTCGTTCTGCGGGCGGATCACCCACTGGACCGGGAAGCGCCAGTCTTCGAGGTTCCTGTCCCCGGCGATCTCGACGGTCTCGAGGTGGTCCAGCAGCGTCGGACCGTCGTACCAGTCCATGTTCGCCGAGGGCTCGACGACGTTGTCGCCCTTCAGCGCGCTGATCGGGATGAACGTCGCCTCGGCGAACTCCAACCCGGCGGACCAGCTTCTGAAGTCCTCCACGATCGCGTCGTAGACCGCTCGGTCGTAGTCGACGAGGTCCATCTTGTTGATCGCGACGACGAGGTGCGGGGTGCGCAGCAGCGCGGAGATCGCCGCATGGCGGCGCGACTGGCGCACGAGCCCGTTGCGCGCGTCCACGAGCACCAACGCCAGGTCGGCCGTGGATGCGCCCGTGACCATGTTGCGCGTGTACTGCTCGTGGCCGGGGCAGTCGGCGATGATGAAGCGGCGCTTGTCGGTCTGGAACGAGCGGTAGGCGACGTCGATCGTGATGCCCTGCTCGCGCTCGGCGCGCAGGCCGTCGGTCAGCAGCGCGAGGTTCAGCTCGCCGTCGCCGCGGCGTTCGCTCGTCTCCTTCACGTGCGCGAGCTGGTCGGCGAGGATCGACTTCGCGTCGTGCAGCAGGCGCCCGATCAGCGTCGACTTGCCGTCGTCGACCGAGCCGGCCGTCGCGAAGCGCAGCAGCTCGGTGTCGGCAATGCGCTTGTCGGCATGGCGGCTGTTGCCGTTCGACTCGTAGGTGGCCGACATCTAGAAGTACCCCTCCCGCTTGCGATCCTCCATCGCCGCTTCGGTGACGCGGTCGTCGGCGCGCGTCTGGCCGCGCTCGGTGATGTCGGTCGCGGCGATCTCCGCCACGACCGTCTCCAGCGTCGCGGCGGTCGAGGCGACCGCGCCGGTGCAGGTCATGTCCCCGACCGTGCGGTAGCGCACGGTCTCGGTGAAGACCTCCTCGCCGTCCATCAGCTCGACGAACTCGCTGGCGGCGTAGAGCATCCCGTCGCGCGCGAACACCTCGCGCTCGTGCGCGAAGTAGATCGGCGGCAGCTCCAGCCGCTCGCGCTCGATGTACTGCCACACGTCGAGCTCGGTCCAGTTCGAGATCGGGAACACGCGCACGTGCTCGCCCTTGCGCACGCGCCCGTTGTAGAGCTGCCACAGCTCGGGGCGCTGCGCCTTCGGATCCCACTGCCCGAAGTCGTCGCGGAAGGAGAAGATGCGCTCCTTCGCGCGGGCGCGCTCCTCGTCGCGGCGCGCGCCGCCGAACGCGGCGTCGAAGCCGTGCTGCTCGATCGCGTCGAGCAGCGTCGTCGTCTGCAGCCGGTTGCGCGACGCGCGCGGACCTCGCTCCTCGACGACGCGGCCCTTGTCGATCGACTCCTGCACGGACGCGACGATCAGCCGCTCGCCGATCTCCGCGATCAGGCGGTCGCGGAACTCGATCACCTCGGGGAAGTTGTGGCCGGTGTCGACGTGCATCACCGGGAACGGGAAGCGCGCCGGGCGGAACGCCTTCTCGGCGAGGCGCAGCAGGACGATCGAGTCCTTGCCGCCGGAGAACAGCAGCACGGGCCGCTCGAGCTCGGCGGCGACCTCGCGCATGATGTGGATCGCCTCCGCCTCGAGGGCGTCGATGTGGGACAGCTCGTGGCTCATGCGGATTCGGGAGTCGGTGTGGAGGAGGGGCGCGTCGCGCGGGAGCGCGCGACCCGCTCCCGGCCGAAGTGCAGCGCCGTGAGCGCGAGCGCGACCACGGCGGGCACCAGGAAGATGACATAGATCGGGAAGTCGAGGCCGGCCTTGTTGAGCAGCGCGAGTCCGGCGGCCAGCAGGACGGTGCCGAGCGCGGGTCGCAGCGTGCCCTCGGGCAGCACGCGCGTTGCGAGCCCGGATCCGATCCACACGCCGGGGATCGAGCCGATCAGGATGTTGAGCGCCAGCAGCAGGTCGACGTTGCCGCTCACGAGGTGCGCGATCGAGGCGACCCACAGCAGCAGCGCGGCGTGGAAGACGTCGGTGCCGACGACCCGGCGCGGCGTGAAGCGGAAGAGCATGATCAGCGCCACCGCGATCAGCGCGCCGCTGCCGGCGGAGGTCAGGCCCAGCACGAACCCGACGCTCACGCCCACGAGCACGGAGGCGATCTTGTGCCGCAGCTCGAACGGCTCGATCGTCTCGCGCTCGCCCTTCACGTGTCTGATCAGCGCGCGGAACAGGACCGCGACGGCGGTGATCAGCAGCGCCGCGCCGACCATCGTCAGCAGCGTCTCGTCGAACGAGTCCTTGCCGAGCGCGTCCTCGAGCACGTGCAGGACGTAGACGCCGCCGAGCGCGCCCGGGATCGAGCCGACCGCGAGCCACAGCGCCATCTTCATGTCGACCGTGCCGCTGCGCCAGTGGCGCCAGCCGCCGACCGTCTTCGTGACGGCCGCGTAGGCGAGGTCGGTGCCGATCGCCGTCGTCGGCGCGGTGCCGAAGACGAGGATCAGCGCCGGCGTCATCAGCGACCCGCCGCCGACCCCGGTGGTGCCGACGAGGACCCCGACGCAGAAGCCGAACAGGATGACGAGCGGCCAGTCCATCGTGCCAGTCTGCCCGCGATGGGGCTCAGCCGTGCAACCCGCACTCGAGCTTGTCGGAACCGGCCCAGCGGCCGCTGCGATCGGCGGCGGGGACGGTGCAGTGCGTGCAGCCGATCGACGCGTAGCCGCGATCGTGAAGGGGGTTGTAGGGGAGGTCGTTGCTGTGGATGTACTTCCAAACGTCTCTCTCGCTCCAGTCGGCGAGCGGGGCGGCCTTCCAGATGCCGTGCTTGTCGTCCCAGCCGATCTTCGGCGTGCCCGCGCGCGTGGGCGCCTGGTCGCGGCGCACGCCGACGATCCAGCCGTCGACGCCGGAGAGGATCTCGCGCAGCGGCGTGACCTTGCGGATCGCGCAGCAGCGGTCGGGCTCGCGCGCCCACAGCTCGTCGCCGAGCTGGGCGGCCTGCTCGGCGAGCGAGATGCCGGAGGCCGCCTCGATCTCGATCCCGTAGCGCTCCTCCATCCGTCTCCACGTCGCGTACGTCTCGGGGAAGAGGACGCCCGTGTCGAGCGTGAAGACGCGCGCGCTCGGCTCGACCCTCATCAGCAGGTCGATCATCACGGACTCCTCCTGCTGGAAGGAGGAGGCGAGCAGCAGGCGCGGGTGGAAGCGCTCGACCATCCGCGCGATCACGTCTTCCGCCGACAGCGTCTCGGCGCCGTCGGTGAGCTGGGTGTCGATGGGCGCGACGGTGCTCATGGGACCAACGAAAATAGCAAATCCCGAGCGGGTTTATGCTTTTTCTGCAGCGGGGCGTACACCGAGCATGCTCGGCAGCTGACGCATGTCCTGGAACGGCTCCGCGCCGGCGGCGCGCAGCGGCTCGCCGCCGTACCCGAGCACGCGCATGCCCGCCGCGACACCGGCCTCGACGCCCGCTTCGCTGTCCTCGACGACGACCGTGCGCGCCGGCTCGAAGCCCATGCGCGCGGCGGCGTGCACGAACAGATCCGGCGCCGGCTTGCCGTGCGCGACGTCGTCGACGCTGAAGATGGCGTCCGCGGGGAAGCGTTCGAGCAGACCGGCGGCGCGCAGCCCGCGGCGGATTCGCTCGTGGTCACCGCTCGAGGCGACGCAGCACGGGACGCCCGCCGCCGCGAGCGCGTCGAGCGCCGCCACGACGCCGGGGATCGCCCGCAGCTCGGCCTCGAACGCGGCGAACAGGGCCGCGCGGTAGCGCCCGCGCAGCTCCGGCCACGGCTCGGCGCCGCCGCGGCGCGCGCGGATCACGCCGAGGCCGTGCTCCCACGAGCGACCCTTGAAGTCGCGGTCGACCTCCTGGGCGGTCGTCGGCAGGCCGAGCCCGGTGAGCGTGTCGGCGAGGATCGGCGCCGCCAGCACCTCGCTGTCGACGAGCACGCCGTCGCAGTCGAATATGACCCCGCTGAGGCTCAGCGGCCCCAGGGGTGGGGGTCGCCCCACGCGGCCGGCGTCTCGGCCTCGCGCGCGACGCCCTCCAGCAGCGCGGTGCGGGTCCAGCGGTCGATCCGCGGCGGCTCGACCACGATCGCCGGCGCCGTCTCGCGCATGAAGCGCTCGAGCG
>DASVFS010000030.1:0-13499 GCA_036379915.1 Conexibacter sp.
CGAGCCGCTCGCCGGCCAGCTCGAAGCGCTCGACGAGCCCGTCGAGCGCGGCCGTGAGCATGTCCTGGTTGCTGGCCTTCTTGTACGCGCTGTCGCTGCGCGCGAAGGGGATGCGGTTGCCGCCGAGCACGACGGCTCGGCGCGGGGCGGCGGGGGTCATCAGGCTCCTTCGGATTCAGGTGCGGCGTCGCCGCCGCGCGGGGCGGTCGGCGCGCCGTCGGTTCGGGTGCTGCTGGTGCTGCCGGCAGCACGGGTCACCAGGCCCGGCTCGGCGGTGGCAATCAAGAGCTCGGCGGCGTCGGCCGCGGGCATCGCGCCGGTGCGCAGCCACCAGCGGGCGAGCGCCTCGGCGGCGCCGAGCAGCGCGACGGAGGTCGCCTCGACCTCCGTCTTGGCGGCGGCGCGCCGCTCCTCCGGCAGGCGCTCGAGGTTCGTCTGCGCGACGAGCGCGAGCAGCCGCTCGCGGTACTGCGCCACGCGCTCGGCGATCTCGCCGCCGGCCGGCAGCGTCTCGTCGAACAGCACGCGCCAGGCGTCGCGGTCCTCGTCGACGAAGGCGAAGAAGGCGTGCAGGCCGCGGCGCAGCGCCCCGGCGGGCGAGTCGGCGTCGGAGACGGCCGCGCCGACGGTCGCGAACATCGCCTCGCCCGCGCGCTCCATGCAGGCGAGGTAGAGGCGCTCCTTGTTGCCGAAGTAGGCGTAGAGGAGCGGCTTCGTGACGCCCGCGTCGGCGGCGACGTCGTCCATCGTGACGGCGGCGAAGCCGTGCGCGGCGAAGCGCGCGTGCGCCACGTCGAGGATCAGCCGCTCGCGCTCGGCGCGCGGCAGACGGGTGCGCTGGGGACTTGTCGCGGACGCATGCGTCGCCATTCGATGACAAGGTTACCCAGATATAAATTTATACGCGAGTCAGATGAACGCAGGCGGTCAGGAGGCGGACGCTCCGACGGGCAATACCGGTATATCCTGCTTCCATGGCAAAGGTGATGATCAGCCTCCCCGACAGCCTGCTCGAGCGCATCGACGCTCATGTGCAGGCACACAGAACAAGCCGGAGCAGATTTTTGCGCGAAGCGGCAGAGCGCGAGCTGGCGATTGCAGATGAGGAGCGCGCGGAGCGCATCCGCAGGCTGCTCGCCAACCCCGGCCACCATGGCGGCGACTCCGTCGAGTTCATCAAGCAGATGCGACGGGAGCGATGACGATGCGTCTGCTCGACTCCAACGTCTGGCTCGCAGCCATCGACGCCGATGAGGAGGACCACGTCCCCGCACGGCGCTTGGTCGAAGGGGCGATCACGCGTCCGCTCGGGGCGCTCGATCTCACCTTCTACGAGGTCGCGAACGTCGCGATGAAGCGTTGGAGATCACCGGCGCGGGCCCGCGAGGTGGCGACGCTTGTCCGTGATGCGTGTCCGAAGCGGATCGGTCGGCTCGACGCCGAGCTGCTCGAACGGGCGATCGCACTTTCGACAGAACACAAGCTCACGATCTACGACGCCGCGTACGTCGCCGCTGCCGAGCTCCACGGCTGGACGCTCGTGAGCGGCGACCACAAGGATCTGGTGAAGCCGGGCCTCGCCATCACAGCCGAGCAGGCGCTCGCGGCCGGCTACTGACCGTCCGCGTCGTCGTCCGGCGCGTCGCGGCGCAGCCAGCCGGCGAGCTGGTCGCCCATCGAGCCGACCGCCTCGCCGGCCTCTCTGAACGCGCGGCGGAAGCGCTCGGCGTAGAAGCTGACGGCCTCGCCGCCCTCGGCGCGCGCGTCGGCCGGCTCGTCGCGTCTGACGTAGTCCCCGCCGACGATGCGGTCGTAGTCGCCGCCGCGCACCCAGTCCATCAGCTCGCGCATGCGCCGCACCGGCAGCGGGTGCGTGACGCCGAGGTCGGTCAGCAGGCGCGTGAGCTTCTCGAGCCCGGTGCCCTCGTCGGTGTACTCCATCGCCTGCTTCATGAACGCGTCGAGGTCGAGCCGATCGACCATCGCGCCGCCGGCGAGCGACAGGAAGGTCCGGCACACGACGAGCGGGTCGCGCGTGACGAGCGCGGCGGCGCGGTCGCAGCTGAGCTCGGCCGCGCGGCTCCACTCGAGCAGGGCGGTGCGGATCGGGACGAGCGCCAGCGGCAGCCGGCCGGCGGTCGCGAGCCGCGTGAGGATCAGGAGCGCGGTCCCGTACAGCTGATGGTCGGAGAGGATGTGGGACGCCTCGTGCGCGAAGACGGCGCGCCGCTGCGGCGGGTCGAGCAGACGCACCAGCTCCGAGTTGACGACGACGATCGGCCGCTTCGCGCCGATCGCCGCCGCGTTCGCGAACGGCAGCGCCGTCATGTACAGCGGCGGCACCTCGTCGACGTCGAGCACCGCGTAGGCGAAGCGGTGCTCCGCCCACACGTCCGGCAGCTGCGCCTCCGACAGGCGGACGGAGGCGCCGAGGGCGCTCTGGCGCAGCGCCCGCTCGTAGCCCAGCTCGATCAGCTTGCGGACGACGCGGTCGAGCTGCGGGATCGCCGACAGCGCTGCGCTCGCCGCCTTGTCGGCCGGATGCTGGTAGGCGCGGGGCGCGATCCCGCGCAGGCGGTGGCTCTCGACGGGCAGCTGGGAGTCGGTCGCCGTCATCGCGGGTCAGCGTACCTCCACCACCGCGGAAAGGCGCCGCGCACGCGACGGGCGGGCCGGCCCGCGGCCGCCACCTCGAGCTTCATTAACGATGCATTAACTTTCTGGCTTGCTTGGCGTAACTGCACTCTCCTTAAAATGGCAGGGGCGAACGGCCCGCGCGGCAATGCGCACAGGCACACCCGATACCTGATAAATTCAGCAGCCGCCTTCACCGGCAGCTTGGCGCGGACACGCTCGACCCGGGCGGGAACGGCCACCCTCCCGATGGCGTTCCCATACCCCGATGCCCGTCCTGACGGCGAATAACCGTCGCCGTACACCGTATCAGAATTGCGGCTCTCGGTGGCTCTTTATTTCGAGGAAGGCAGTTGGCCTCTCCGTAGCACGAGCCAACTTGCGTTTCGCCGCAAAACTGATTACAACAAATTGCATGCGCTTGTTCGGGGAAGCGCGGCGCCGCACGGACCACGGTCGCGATGGGGTTGCTGCTGGCACGATGGTCGCGTTTCATCCTCCTGGAGACACGGCGACGCAGTTGGTGCGCGTCGAGTCACGCCTGCGGGCGGTCGCCGTCACGCCCGACAGACGACTCGCCGAGCTCGCGCTGCACGGCATCGAGGGCGGCGGCAAGCGCCTGCGACCGGCGCTCGTCGTCTGCGCGGCGACGGCGGTCGGCGGCCGCAACGCGATCAGCGAGCGCGTGATCGACGCGGCGGCCGCCGTCGAGCTGCTGCACCTCGCCTCGCTCTACCACGACGACGTGCTCGACGCGGCCGCGCTGCGACGCGGGCGCCCGAGCGCCAACGCGCTGTGGGGCAATCACGCCGCAGTGCTCGGCGGCGACGTGCTGCTGGCGCACGCGTACCGCGTCGCGGCCGAGCTCGGCACGCCAGAGCTGCGGCGCATGGCGCACACGCTCGTCGCGCTCTGCTCGGGCCAGGTCGCGGAGAGCGCCGCGCAGTTCGACGCCCGGCGGGGCCTGGCCGACTACGACGCCTCGATCCGCGCCAAGACGGCCGCGCTGCTGGCGACCTCGTGCTGGCTCGGCGCCTGGTGCGCCGGCGCCTCGCCTCAGGCCGCCGACGCGCTCGCCTGCTTCGGGACCGAGCTCGGCGTCGCGTTCCAGATCGTCGACGACGTGCTCGACCTCTACGGCCACGGGCTGCAGCTCGGCAAGCCGGCCGGCAGCGACCTGCGCGAGGGCGTCTTCACGCTGCCGGTGCTGCTGGCGCTGCAGCGCGACCCCGCCCTCGTCGAACTGCTCGTCGAGGGCATCGACGAGCAGGGGATCGCCGAGGTCGCCCAGCGCGTCCGCGCCGTCGGCGCCGACCGCCGCGCGATCGCGCTCGCGCTCGACCACCTGCAGCTGGCGTTCGCCCAGCTCGGGGACCCGCGCTTCCTGGCCGAGGGCGTCGAGCTGCTGCTGACGATCGGCGAGCTCGTGCTCGAGCCGCTCGACCGCCTCGGCCTCGGCGGCGGCGGCGGGGGCGCGGCCGCGTGCCCGGCCCAGGCGGGCGCCACATGACCGTCGCCGCGCCGGCCCTCGCCGCTGCGGCGCCGTCCCCGACGATCCCCGGACCACGCGGCAACGCGCTGCTCGGCATGGTGCGCGAGCTGCGCACGGACCTGCTCGGCACGCTGATGACGGGCTTCGAGCGGCACGGCGACGTGGTCGCCTACCGCGTCGGGCCGGCGCGCGGTCCGCGGCGGTTGCGCCCGCTCGTGGTCGCCGTCCGGCACCCCGAAGAGGTGCGACGCGTATTCCTCGAGACCGACGTCTTCGTCCGGGCCACGCCGGCGTTCGACGTGCTCCGCGAGCTGCTCGGCGAGTCGCTCTTGACGCTCGAGGGAGCACCCTGGCGGCGGCAGAAGCGGATCGTTCAGCCCCTCTTCACGCGCCAGCACGTCGCGCAGTACGCCGACCTGCTCGAGACGGACGCGCACCGGGTCGTCGAGCGCTGGCAAACGCTCGACGATCGGAGAGTCGACGTCGTGCCGGCGATGGAGGCGTACGCGCTGCGGGTCCTCGGCCAGACGATCTTCGCGGAGGAGGACGGGATCGACGCCGGCACCGCCGCCGCGCTCGAGCGCCTCGTGCCGCGCATCGGCGGCCAGGTCGTCGAGCGCATCGCCCAGGCGGTGCGTCCGCCGCTGTGGTGGCCGACGGCGCGCAACCGGCGCTTCCGCGCGCTGCGCGCGGAGCTGCGCGAGACGATCGCGCGGGGGCTCGCCCGCAACGAGCGAGCGCCCCGCAGCGACGCACGCGGCGTCAGCGACCTGCTGAGCTGCCTGCGCGCAGCGCGCGACCCTGCAGACGGGACGACGCTGACGCATCGCGAGGTGTGCGACGAGGCACTGCTCTTCCTGCTCGGCGGTCACACGACGACGGCAGACGTCCTGATCTCAACGTTGCACCTGCTGGGGCGTCACGCCGAGGTGCAGGAGCAGGTCGCGGCAGCGGCGGCGCGCGCTGCCGGAGGCGCGGCGGACGACCTCGTGCGCGCCGCGGTCGAGGAGGCGATGCGTCTGCATCCTCCGTCCTATGCGCTCGGCCGCCGCACGGCGACCGACACCGAGCTGGGCGGACACGCGGTGCCCGCCGGCACGCTCGTGTTGGTCGTGCCGTGGGCGACGCACCGTGACGCCCGCTTCTGGCCTGACCCCGAGCGCTTCGACCCGACGCGCTTCGTCGGCGAGCAGGATCGGCCGCCGTTCGCGTACGTGCCGTTCGGCGGCGGCAAGCGCACCTGCATCGGCCGCCACCTCGCGCTGCTGGAGTCGACTGTCCTCGTGCGTGCGCTGCTGCGCAGCTATCGGCTGGAGTCGCTCGACGCGACGCTGCCTCTCTCCCAGCTGCTGTCGATGCGGCCGTCGGGCCCGGTGCGCGTCCGCCTCCACCCACGGAGACCGGTGGACGTCCGCGCATGACGGGCATCGGCGCACAGCCGCTCGCAGCCATCGAGCTGCAGCCGTTCCACTGTCCGTTCCCGCCCGCGATCCATCCGCAGGCGGAAGAGATCGAGCGTCACTGCGTCGCATGGATCGACCGCTTCGCGCTCTATGGCAGCGCGGCGCAGCGCGAGCAGCTGATCGCGACGCGCGCGGCCGAGATCTACGCGCGTGCGCTGCCGAGCGCCGACGCCGAGCGCGTCGCCGACGTGGCGAAGTGGCTCTACTGGGGCTTCGCGACCGACGACCTCTACTACGACAACGGTCCGACGAGCCGGTGCGCCGCCGACTTCCTGGCGCTCGGCGCGCCGCTCGTGCGCCTGTGCGAAGAGCCGCGCGCCCGCTTCGAGCTCGAGCTGCCGTACAACGACGCGCTGCGCGACCTCACGCGCGCGATCCTGCGCCATGCGACGCCGGCACAGCGGATCGAGTGGGCGCACACCGCGCGCGGGTGGTTCTTCGGCATGGCGTGGGACGTCGCGAACGCCGAGCGGGGCTTGCCGCCGTCGCTCAACGACTACCTCGCGATGCGCATGCACACCGGCGGCTTTGCGAGCTACGCGGCCACGCTGAACATCGCGAACGGGATCGAGCTGACGCCCGAGCAGGCGGCGTCCGGACCGGTGCGCGCCCTCGTCGAGGCGTGGTCGACCTTCTGCCTGCTGCTCAACGACCTGATCTCGTTCGCGAAGGAGTCGCGCAACGGCGACAGCAGCAGCAACGTCGTCCACGTCCTCGCGCACCAGCACGGTTGCCCGCCGACCGATGCGATCCGACAAGCGCACGGACTCACCGACCGCATCGCGACGCTGTTCCTCGCACTGCATGGGCAGCTGCTCGCGCGCGCGGAGCACGCCGGCGACACGGCGATGACGCGATTCCTCAGGAGCCTCGGGCACACGTGGCGCGGAATCCTCGACTGGGGCTTCCTCACGCCCCGCTACGCGGCCGGCGGCGACGCCGGGGCGCCGCAGCTCCAGACATTCCCCGGCTGGGCCCGAGCGCCGCTGGACGCGAGCCTCGCGCCGCTGCCTTGTCCCTCGATCAGCTGGTGGTGGGAGGAGCTCACATGATCGGCCCTCGCGAACTCGCGACGCAGTTGTTGCGCGACCGCCGGCCGCCGAAGCCGCCGCCGTTCGCCGAGCTGCAGCCGCGGCTCCCGTACCCCGACGGCTGGTTCGCCGTCGCCTTCGCCGACGAGCTGTCGCCAGGGCGCGTGCTGCGCCGCCGCTTCATGGGCGAGGACCTCGTCGTCTACCGCACCCGGAGCGGCCTCGTGCGCGTCGTCGACCCGTACTGCCCGCACCTCGGCGCGCACCTCGGCCATGGTGGTCGGGTCGAGGGAGAGGAGATCGTGTGCCCGTTCCACCACTTCGCCTTCGGCGTCGACGGCAGATGCGTCCGTACCGGCTACGGCACGAGACCGCCGGCCGCGCAGCTCCGACAGCGGGCGGTGCAGGAGGTCAACGGCGCGATCCTCGTGTGGCACCACGCCGGCGGTGCACCGCCGACGTGGGAGGTGGCGCCCCAATCGACGGCTGGCTTCCCCGCGCCGTTCCGCTACCACGCCACGCTCGTCGACCACCCGCAGGAGATCGTCGAGAACACGGTCGACACGGGCCACATCGCCCCGCTCCACGGCTACCGGCAAGCTCGCGCGGTGCAGCCGTTCAGGGCGCACGGGCCGCTGTTCACGATCGCAGTCTTGGTAGAGCGAGCGCTCCCGCTCGCCGGATCGATAGAGATCCTGTTCGACGCAGTCGTGCACGGGCTCGGGCACATCTGGGCGACTGCGAGGATCCCGCGGCTGGGAACCGCCGCGGTCTTCCAGGCGATGGCGACGCCGCTCGATCCCGTTCACGTCCAGATCCGTTTCAGCGCCGCGCTTCGCGTAGGCGGAGGCGCCGCGAACACGCGCTCGCAGCTGCTGCTCTCGCGGCTGCTCACGGCCACGCTCGGACCCGCGTTCCGATGGGACCTCGCACAGGACTTCCCGGTCTGGCAGCACAAGATCTATCTCGACCAGCCGCGGCTGGCGAAGGGCGACGGCCCGATCGCCGCCTACCGCCACTGGGCGCGGCAGTTCTACTCGCAGCCGGCGGCGACGAACGGGCGTCCGGAGCCGGCCCGCCTCAACGCCGGCCGGTGACGAAGCGCCGCTCGAGGCCGTCGAGCACGACCTGGAGCCCGAGCTCGAAGACCTCGCCCGAGCGGCGCGTCTCCTCGGTCCTGGCAAGCGCCGACACCTCCGGCAGCTCGGCTCTCTCCTGCTCGCTGAGGTTCTCGACGAAGTCGCTCGTGACGCCGGTCGTGGCGACGCGCAGCGCGTGACCGAGGATGTAGTCGTTGAAGATGCTCAGCAGCGTCCACATCTCGTCGGGCGGAAGCCTCAGGCTCTCGACGGCGCGCGCCAGCTGCTTCGCCTGCCGGGTGACGTTCGGGCCGGGCCGCGGTCGCCGCGCGAGCAGCGCCAGGAGCCACGGATGCGAGGCGTACATCCGGAAGATCCGGCGCGCGATCGCGCTCAGCGCCTCGCGCCAGTCCTCGGGCAGCGACGCCTCGACGATCAGCGTCCCCATCAGCTCGTTCACCATCAGCGCCAGCAGCTCGTCTTTGCTCGCGATGTGCGTGTAGAGGCTCATCGGCCGTACCTCGAGGACCGCGGCGACGCGGCGGATCGAGACGGCGTCGAGGCCGTCCACGTCGGCGATCGTGATCGCGGTGTCGACGATCGCCTGGGTGCTCAGTCGCGTGCGCGCGGCACCCGTCGCGGGGTGGTCGTCATCGCGCACGGACGGGCCGACGCGATCCCACGGCAGGCCGGTGGCGCGATTGGGCATGGCCGCAGGATAACCCGCGACCGGCGGGTCGAAGCGAGCGTCGTTGTTCGCATGCGCACGTCTGCAGTTCGCGTGCGAACCGTCTTCCGGTTCAGCGTTCTGCCGCCGTGTCGAAGAACGGCGATGCGCCTACGCCGGATCGGTCCCACCGACGCCTCTGGGCGCATGCCAGGCGCCGCCGCCGCCGAGCAGGCGGTCGGCCTCCGGCGGCCCCCATGCGCCCGGCTCGTAGAGGTGGAGCGGCACGGCGTCGTCGAGGACCGGCTCCACGATCCGCCAAGCGGCCTCGACCCCGTCCTCGCGCGCGAACAACGTCGGATCGCCGCGCATCGCGTCGCCGAGCAGCCGCTCGTACGGCGGCATCTCGCCGGGGTGGTGATGTTGCGCGAGCAGCTCGACCTGCTCGCCGGCCATCTGCTCGCCGGGCGACTTCGCGCGCGCCCGCAGCGCGAGCTGGACGGCCGGACCGAGCTGGAAGCGGAACGAGTTGGCGGCGCCGTCGCCGGGCGTGTCGAAGACGGTCTGCGGCGGGTGGTGCAGCTCCACGAGCACCTCGGTCGCCGTCGTCGGCAGGCGCTTGCCGGCGCGGATCAGGAACGGCACGTCCGCCCAGCGCCAGCTGTCGACGCGCAGCCGCACGGCCGCGAACGTCTCCACCGTCGAGTCGGGCGCGACGCCGTCCTCGTCGCGGTAGCCGCGGAACTGGCCGCGCACGACGTCGGCGGGCGCGAGCGGCGCGATCGACTTCAGCAGCCGCACCTTCTCGTCGCGCAACGCCTCGGGCGAGCGCTCGGCCGGCGCGTCCATCGTCAACAGCGCGAGCACCTGCAGCATGTGGTTCTGGATCACGTCGCGGATCGCGCCGGTCTGGTCGTAGAAGCTGCCGCGGCCGGCGACGCCGAACGCCTCCGCCATCGTGATCTGCACGCGCCTGACGTGCTGGCGATTCCAGATCGGCTCGAGGAACGAGTTTGCGAAGCGGAAGTAGATGAGGTTCTCGACCGCCTCCTTGCCGAGGTAGTGGTCGATGCGAAACGTGCTCGCCTCCGGGAAGACGGCGGCGAGCGTCGCGTTCAGCGCGCGCGCCGACGCGAGGTCGCGCCCGAACGGCTTCTCGACGACGACCCGCGCGCCCTTGGCGGCGCAGCCCGAGCGGCCGAGCTGCTCGACGACCGCGCCGAACAGGCTCGGCGGGATCGCGAGGTAGTGCAGCGGGCGGCGAGCGTCGCCGAGCTCGGCGCGCAGGCGGTCGAACGTGGCCGGATCGCCGTAGTCGCCGTCGACGTAGCGCAGCTGCCGCTCGAGCCGCGCGAACGCGTCCGCGTCGACGCCGCCGTGCTCCTCCAGCGATCTGCGCGCCCGCTCGCGCAGGTCGTCCAGGCCCCAGCCCGACTTCGCGACGCCGACGATCGGCACGTCGAGCTTGCCGTGCCGGATCAGCGACTGCAGCGCCGGGAAGATCTGCTTGTACGCGAGGTCGCCGGTCGCGCCGAAGAAGACGAGCGCGTCGGAGACCTCGCTGCCCGCGGTCACGCGGTTTTCTCCGCGTGACCGCCGAACTGCGAGCGCATCGCGGACATCACCTTGTTCGCGAACGCGTCCGCGCCCTGGGACTCGAAGCGCTCGAACAGCGCGCCCGTCAGGATCGGCGCGGGCACACCCACCTCGATCGCCGCGAGGGCCGTCCAGCGGCCCTCGCCCGAGTCCGACACGCGCCCCGAGTACTCCTCCAGCTGCGGGGAGGCGACGAGCGCCGCGGCGGTCAGGTCGAGCAGCCACGAGGCGACCACGCTGCCGCGCCGCCACACCTCGGCGACGGCCGCCACGTCGAGCTCGTAGCGGTACGCCGCCGGATCGCCGAGCGGCGCCGTCTCGGCGTCGACGTCGCGCTGCAGCGCGCCCGCGTTCGCGTGCCGCAGGATGTTCAGCCCCTCGGCGTAGGCGGCCATCATCCCGTACTCGATCCCGTTGTGGACCATCTTCACGAAGTGGCCGGCGCCGGGCGGACCGCAGTGCAGCCAGCCCTCCTCGCCGGGCTGCAGCTCGCCCGCGCGCCCCGGCGTGCGCTCGGCCGCCGCGACGCCGGGCGCGAGCGCCGTGAAGATCGGCGCGAGCCGCTCGACGGCGACCGCGTCCCCGCCGATCATCTGCGCGTAGCCGCGCTCGAGCCCCCACACGCCGCCGCTCGTGCCGCAGTCGACGTAGTGGATCCCCTGCTCCAGCGCCCGCGCGGCGCGGCGCTGGTCGTCGCGGTGGTTCGAGTTGCCGCCGTCGACGACGACGTCGTCCGCGTCGAGCAGCGGCAGCAGCGCGTCGAGCGTCTGGTCGACGACGCCTGCGGGGACCATCAGCCAGACCGCGCGCGGGCGCGACAGCTTCGCGACGAAGTCCTCGAGCGAGTCGCCGCCGACGGCGCCCTCGCCGGCGAGCTGCGCGACCGCCGACGGGCTCATGTCGAAGACGACGACCTCGTGGCCGTGGCGCAGCAGCCGCCGGACCATGTTCGCGCCCATCCGGCCGAGGCCGATCATCCCGAGTTGCATCGCCGCTCCTTCGTCGCCGCCGTTGGGGATCAGTCTGCCCACCTCGGCGGCGAATCCGTTCCGCGCCCGTACGCGCGATCATGCCCGCACCGTGATCGATCTCCACTGCCATCTGCTGCCGGGGATCGACGACGGTCCGGCGGACCTCGGCGGCACGCTCGCGATGGCGCGGCAGCACGTGAAGGCCGGCGTGACGGTCGTCGCGGCGACGCCGCACGTCGCCTGGGACATGCCGAACGACGCGGCGACGATCGACCTGCGGCTGGCGGACGTGCGCGCGGCGCTCGCGGCGGCCGAGCTGCCCCTGCGCGTCGTGCGCGGCGCCGAGGTCGACGTGCACCAGGCGGTCAGACTGACCGACGAGCAGCTGCGCGAGCTCGCGCTCGGCGGCGGCCCGTGGCTGCTGCTCGAGGCGCCGCTGCGCCCCGGCGTCGGCTTCGCGCCCGTCGTGCACGCGCTGCTGGGGCGCGGCCACCGCGTGCTGATCGCGCACCCCGAGCGCTCGCCGCTGCTGCAGCGCGATCTCGGCGGGTTGCGCGAGCTCGTGCGCGCGGGCGCGGCGACGCAGCTGACCGCCGCCTCCTTCGCCGGCAGCTTCGGGCGCACCGTGCGCGAGTACGCGGAGCGGATGCTGGAGGCCGGGCTCGTGCACAGCGTCGCGTCCGACGCGCACGACGCGCTGCGCCGCCCGCCCGGGCTGGCGCAGCCGCTGCGCGCCGCCGGGCTCGGCGAGCTGGTGGAGCCGCTCGCGCACGAGGCGCCGGCGGCGATCCTCGCCGGCGATCCGCTGCCGCCGGCGCCGCGCTGGAGACGGCGCGGCGGGTTGCGCAGACTGCTGACGTCGCCCAGAGCTCGTCGCTCGCGATGAGCGGCGGGCGAAAGCCGGTCTAGGGCAGGTCCGCGACGACGTCGGCGAGCGGCTTGCGGATGCCCGTGTAGAAGGGCAGCTCCTCGCGCGTGTGGCGGCGTGCGGCGGCGCCGCGCAGGTGGCGCATCAGGTCGACGATGCGCGTCAGCTCGTCGGCCTCGAACGCGAGCAGCCACTCGTAGTCGCCCAGCGCGAACGCGCTCGTCGTGTTCGCGCGCACGTCCGCGTAGTCGCGCGCCATCATGCCGTGCTCGCGCAGCATGTCGGAGCGCTCCTGCGGCGGCAGCAGGTACCACTCGTACGAGCGCACGAACGGATAGACGCAGACGTATCTGCGCGGCTCCTCGCCTTGCAGGAAGGCCGGCACGTGCGCCTTGTTGAACTCGGCGTCGCGGTGCACGCCGATGTTCGTCCAGACCGCGTCGAGCGCTCGTCCGAGCGCGGTGCGGCGGAACGCGACGACCGCGTCCTGGAGCGCGTCGGCGCTCGGGCCGACGAGCCACAGCAGCACGTCGGCGTCGGCGCGGAAGCCGCTCAGCGAGTACGCGCCGCGCAGCGTCGCTCCGCCGCCGGTGAGCGCGGCCTCGGCCTCGGTCGCGTCGGCGCTGACGCCGCTGCCCGGCTCACGCACGCGGAAGGCGCCGTAGAGCGTGTACGGGTTCTCGAACTCCGTCATCGACCCGGCACCCTAGCGCCACCGCATGTGCGAGGCTCGCGCCATGAACATCGACCTCACCGACAGCGTCATCGCAATCACGGGCGCCTCGTCCGGCATCGGCGAGGCGACCGCGCTCGCGTGCGCACAGGCCGGCGCGCACGTCGCGCTCGCGGCGCGGCGCGCCGACCGCATCGAGGCGCTCGCGCAACGGCTCGAGCACGAGCACGGGGTACGGGCGCTCGCGATCCCGACCGACGTCGGCGACGAGGACCAGGCGCGCGCGTTCGTCGAGCGCGCGCACGCCGAGCTCGGCCGCCTCGACGCGCTCGTCAACAACGCCGGCGTGATGCTGCTCGGTCCGATCGAGGGCGCGCCGACGGACGAGTGGCGGCGGATGGTGCACGTCAACCTGTTCGGCGTCCTCTACTGCACGCACGCGGCGCTGCCGCTGATGCGCGCGCAAGGGTCCGGCCACGTCGTCAACGTCAGCTCCGTCGCGGGCCGCGTCGCGAGCGCCGGCGCGGCCGTCTACAACCTCACGAAGTGGGGCGTCAACGCGTTCAGCGAGGCGCTGCGGCAGGAGTGCACGGCGGCCGGGATCCGCGTCACGATCGTCGAGCCGGGCGCCGTCGTCACGGAGCTGCAGGAGCACAACCGGCCGGAGATCCACGCGCAGCTGATGAGACGGTGGGAGGGCGTCGAGCCGCTGCAGGCGGCGGACATCGCGAACGCGATCGTGTTCGCGCTCGGCCAGCCGCAGCACGTGAGCGTCAACGAGCTGCTCGTGCGCCCGACGAGACAGCGCGGCTGACGCCCGGCGCGCCGCGCCGCGCGCTCAGGCCGCGTAGCTCGCCAGCGTCAGCAGCCGCTCGAGCGGCACGCCGCGGCCCGCGAGGATGCAGGTGCGGCCGGCGCGCCGCCACGTGACGATCGCCGTCTGCCCGCGCGCGAGCACGCGCAGCCGCGCGCCGCGCCGCGTCACGAGCTCGCCGCCGGCGACCGGCAGCGACGCGTCGGCGATC
>DASVFS010000031.1:0-6337 GCA_036379915.1 Conexibacter sp.
TGGTGCAGCACGTGCTGCTGCTCGACGTCGCGCCGATCCTGCTGATCCTCGGGCTCACGAAGGTGCTGCTGCGACCCGCCACCCGGCGCATCCACCGCGTCGAGCAGCGCGTCGGGTTCCTCGCCGAGCCGCTGTTCGCGGTGATCCTCTACAGCGCGGCGATGTGGGTCTGGCACGTGCCCGCGCTCTACGACGCGGCCGCGCGGCACGCCGGGGTCCACGTGTTGGAGCACCTGACCTTCACGCTCGCCGGCTTCCTCTACTGGTGGCACCTGATCTCGCCCGTCGCCACGCGGCTGCGGCGCGAGGGCACCACGCCGATCGTCTACATGCTCAGCACGAAGGTGACGGTCGGCTTCCTCGGCATCGCGCTGACGTTCGCGCCCACCGCGCTGTTCAGCTACTACACGAGCCAGCCGCACTGGTGGGGGCTCACGCCGGAGTCGGACCAGATGCTCGCCGGCGCCGTGATGGCGCTGGAGCAGGCGATCGTGATGGGGATCGCGCTCGTCGTGCTGTTCACGCGCCTGCTCGCGCAGTCGGAGCGCGACGAGCAGCGGCTGGAGCGCTACGCGGGGTGACGTCGCCCGCAGGCGGCCGCTAGCGGTCGCCGGAGGGCGAAAGCCGGTTCAGCCGCGCGACGATTCCGGTGCTGCCGGTGATCGCGCCGATCAGGATGGTGCGCGGCGCGATCTCGGTGCCGGGCAGCACGACCGCGTCTTTCAACGCGGCGCCCTCGCCGATCGTGACGCCGTCGCCGATCGCGAGCGGACCCTGGAGCCGGACGCCGGGCGCGATCGTCACGTCGCGCCCGATCCACACCGGCGGCTCGATCAGCGTCGCGTCCGTCAGCTCCGTGCCCTCGCAGATGCGCACGCCCTCGGCGACCTCCTCGCCGCGCAGCTCGACGCGCAGGGCGCCCTGCATCGCGTCGAAGGTGCCTGCCTTCAGCTCGTCGAGCGAGCCGACGTCGTTCCAGTACTCGTCGATCTCGTGGATGTGGAACGGCACGTCGTCGGCCAGCAGCGCCGGGAAGACGTCGTTCGCCCAGTCGACGAAGTCGCTTCTCGGGAAGTAGTCGAAGATCGTCGGCTCGAACAGGTACATGCCGCAGTTGCCGAGGTCGGACAGCGCCTCGGCCGGGTCCGGCTTCTCCTGGAAGCCGGTGATGCGGCCGTCCGCGTCGTGCAGCACGACGCCGAACTCGCGCGTGTCGGCGACGCGCTTGACCGCGAGCGTCGCGATCCCGCCGGCCGCCTTGTGGCGCGCGACGAACGCGTCGAGGTCGATGTCGGTCAGCGCGTCGCCGGAGATGATCAGGAACGTGCCGTCGTCGAGGAAGTCGGCGCAGTTGCGCACCCCGCCGGCGGTGCCGAGCAGCTGCGGCTCCTCGCGGTAGACGAGGCGGTCGCCGAAGTAGTCGCGGATCGTCTCCGGGAAGTAGTGCAGGTTCGCGATCACGTCCGTGAACCCGTGGCGGTCGAGCAGGTCGACGATGTGCGCCATCACCGGCCGGTCGAGGACCGGGACCATCGGCTTCGGCAGCTCGAACGTGAGCGGGCGCAGGCGCGTGCCGAGCCCGGCTGCGAGGACCATGGCCTTCATCGGGCGCCGGAGGCTAGCGAACGGCTCGGCGCGGTGTCCGCCCGCGCCGGGTGCGTGTCAGGTTCCGTGCTCCCAGGCCGTCAAATACTCCCGCTGGGCGTCCGTGAGCCCGTCGATCTCGACGTCGAGCGCGGCGAGCGTGAGGCGCGCGACCTCGTCGTCGATCGCGCGCGGAACGCCGTGGACCTGCGGCGCGAGCGTGCCGGCGTGCGCGACGAGGTGCTCGGCGGCGAGCGCCTGGTTGGCGAACGACATGTCCATCACGGCGGCCGGGTTGCCCTCGGCGGCCGCGAGGTTCACGACGCGCCCCTGCGCGAGCAGGTTGACGCGGCGGCCGTCGGCGAGCACGTGCTGCTCGACGTGCGGGCGCACCTGGCGGCGCTCGACCGCCAGCTCGCGCAGCGCGGCGAGGTCGCACTCGACGTCGAAGTGACCGGCGTTGCAGAGGACGGCGCCGTCGCGCATCGCCTCGAAGTGTTCGCGGCGCACGACGTCGCGATTGCCGGTGGCGGTGATCAGCACGTCGCCCTTCGCCGCCGCCTCGACGCCCGGCAGCACCTCGTAGCCCTCGAGCTTCGCCTCGAGCGCGCGCACCGGGTCGACCTCGCAGACGACGACCTGGGCGCCGGCGCCCTTCGCGCGCAGCGCGATCCCCTGCCCGCACCAGCCGAATCCGAACACGACGACGACGCGCCCGGCCAGCAGCATGTTCGTCGCCCGCAGGACCCCGTCGAGGGCGGACTGGCCGGTGCCGTAGCGGTTGTCGAACAAGTGCTTGGTGCGCGCTTCGTTGACGGCGAGGACCGGGAATGCGAGTTGTCCGGCCGCCTCGAGCGCACGCAGTCGCACGATCCCGCTCGTCGTCTCCTCCGTGCCGCCGACGACCTCCCCCAGCTGCTGCGGGCGCTGCCCGTGCAGCGTCGTGAGCAAGTCCGCGCCGTCGTCCATCGTCAGCTGCGGTCTGCTGTCCAGCACCGCCTCGATGTGGCGGTAGTACGTCGCCATGTCCTCGCCGTGGATCGCGTGGACGGCGGCGCCATCACGCTCCACGAGCGCGGCCGCGACGTCGTCCTGCGTGTCGAGCGGGTTCGCGGCGCACAGCGCGACCTGCGCCCCGCCCGCGATCAGCGTCCGCACGAGGCTCGCCGTCTCGGTCGTGACGTGCAGGCACACGCCGACGCGCAGCCCGTCGAACGGCCGCTCGCGCGCGAACCGCTCGCGGATCGACCGCAGCACCGGCATCCGCTCCTCCGCCCACGCGATGCGCGCGTCGCCGGCCTCGGCCAGGCCGAGGTCGGCGACGTCGTGGGCCGGTGCTCTGCGGGGGGCTCTAGTACCGATAGTGATCCGGCTTGTACGGGCCCTCGACCGGCACGCCGATGTACGCGGCCTGCTCGGGCGTCAGCTGCGTGAGTCTCACGCCGAGCGCGTCGAGGTGCAGCCGCGCGACCTTCTCGTCGAGGTGCTTCGGCAGCACGTAGACCTTTCTCTCGTACTCGTCGTTCTTCGTGAACAGCTCGATCTGGGCGATCGTCTGGTTCGAGAACGAGTTGCTCATCACGAACGACGGGTGGCCGGTCGCGTTGCCGAGGTTCAGGAGGCGCCCCTCGGACAGCATGATGATCGTGTGGCCGTCGGGGAACTTCCACTCGTCGACCTGCGGCTTGATGTTGATCCTCGTTATGCCCGGCACCTTGCCGAGGCCGGCGATGTCGATCTCGTTGTCGAAGTGGCCGATGTTGCCGACGATCGCCTGGTGCTTCATGCGCGCCATGTGGTCGGCGGTGATGATGTCCTTGTTGCCGGTGGTCGTGACGAAGATGTCGCCCTCGTCGATCACGTCCTCGAGCGTCTTGACCTCGTAGCCCTGCATCGCCGCCTGCAGCGCGCAGATCGGGTCGATCTCGGTGACGATCACGCGCGCGCCCTGGCCGCGCAGCGACTCGGCGCAGCCCTTGCCGACGTCGCCGAAGCCGCAGATGACGGCGACCTTGCCGCCGATCATCACGTCGGTCGCGCGGTTGATGCCGTCGACGAGCGAGTGGCGGCAGCCGTAGAGGTTGTCGAACTTCGACTTCGTGACGGAGTCGTTGACGTTGATCGCCGGGAACAGCAGCGTGCCGGCCTCGGTCATCTCGTAGAGGCGGTGGACGCCGGTCGTCGTCTCCTCCGTGACGCCCCTGATCCCCTGGCCGACCTTCGTCCACTTCTGCGGGTCCTCGGCGAGCGTCTTGCGCAGCAGCGCCAGGATCACGCCGTACTCCTCGGAGTCGCCGGGCGCGTCGTCCGGCACGGCGCCGGCGGCCTCGAACTCCGTCCCCTTGTGGACCAGCAGCGTCGCGTCGCCGCCGTCGTCGAGGATCATGTTCGGTCCGTCCTCGCCCGGCCAGGTGAGCGCCTGCTCGGTGCACCACCAGTACTCCTCGAGCGTCTCGCCCTTCCAGGCGAAGACCGGGATCCCGCGCGGGTCGTCGGGCGTGCCGTTCGGCCCGACCGCGACCGCGGCGGCGGCATGGTCCTGCGTCGAGAAGATGTTGCAGGAGACCCAGCGGACCTCGGCGCCGAGCGCGACGAGCGTCTCGATCAGCACGGCCGTCTGGATCGTCATGTGCAGCGAGCCCATGATCCTCGCGCCCTTGAGCGGCTGGCTCGCCGCGAACTCCTCGCGGATCGACATCAGGCCGGGCATCTCGTGCTCGGCGAGGCGGATTTCCTTGCGGCCGAAGTCGGCGAGCGACAGGTCGGCGACCTTGAAGTCGGTTGTGCTGGACAGGGCGGTCATCGTGGCGCGGTCTCCATCAGTCGTGTGTTGAGCAGCCTTTGGTGCTTCTCCTGCTCCCAGCGCAGCCAGTCGGCGGCGTCGACGTGCTCCGGGCGATGCGGCTCGGCTTCGAACCACTCCTCGATCGCCGCGCGCAGATCGGGGTCGCGCCGCATGCGCAGCGCGAAGCCGATCTCCGAGAGGCCGACCTCGAAGCGCTCGAGCAGCTCCCGCAGCGTCCGCAGACGCTGCAGCTCCGCCGGTCCGTACAGGCGGTAGCCGGACGACGAGCGCGCCGGCGCGACGAGCCCGCTGCGCTCGACGTAGCGCAGCATGCGCGGCGACCAGCCCGTGGTCTCGGCCGCCTCGTGGATCGTCAGCGCGTCGTCGCCCGCCATCGAGCACCAACCTTACCAGAGGCGTGTCAAGGTTTCGGCGCTGCGATTCCAGTAGATTGCTCGCGTGTCGACCAGCGCCTCCGCCCGGGGGACGGTCGCTCGGGGGAATCTGGCTTCACCTGCTCGGGCGGCGCGTGCCCTCACGCCAGCCGAGGCCGCGTGGCTGGTCGCGCCGGCCTGCGCGCTGCTGCTGCTGGCCGCGATCGTCGCGCTCGGCCCGCCGCTCGGGCGCGCCCTGTTCGCGCCGCCGGGCGACTGGACGATATGGCGGCAGTTCGTCGACGCCCGCTTCGTCCAGCTCGAGCCGACCGAGCACGCGCGCTACGCGATCGCGCTGCTCGGACCGCCGCTCGTCTGCGGCGGCGCGCTCGCGCTCGCGCGGCGCGCGCCGCGCACGACCCTCGCGCCGGGGCTCGCGACGGCGAGCCAGGTCGCGCTGCTGCTGTTCGTCGTCGCCTGCGTCGTCGCCCAGCAGCGCCATCTCTACGACAGCTCGTTCACGAACGAGAGGACCGCCGGCCGGATGGTCGTGCTCAGCCTCGCCACGCTCGCGGTCGGCGTGCTGCTGGCGCTGCTGGCGGGGTGGGCGTCGCAGCGACCGCGGGCGCTCGAGCGCGCCCGGGCGGCGCTGCGCGAAAGCCCGCGCCGGCGCGCCGCAGCGCTCGCGCTGGCCGCGCTGTTCGCCCTCCTGTGGCTGCTGACGGCCTTCAACACGGACGGCACGATCGAGCTCGCGAACCAGTCGGTCACCGACAACATCGCGTTCTGGAGCGACGAGGCGTTCTCGCTGCTCGGCGGGCACGCGCCGCTGGTCGACTTCCACGCCCAGTACGGCCACCTGTGGGCGTACGTCGCCGCCGGCGGCATGACGCTGTTCGGCGCCTCGCTCGCCGTCTACGCGGCCGTGATGCTCGCCGGCACCGCGGGCGCGCTCGCCGCCGTGTTCGCGACGTTCCGCCATGTGGCGGGGAGCTGGGTCGGCGCGCTCGCGCTGTTCCTGCCGTTCACGGCCACGAGCTTCTACATGGCGGTCGGGCCGCTCGAGAACCGCTACGGGCCGGCCAACCTGTTCAGCCTCTTCCCGATCCGCTACGCCGGCCCGTACGCGCTGCTGTGGCTCGTCGTGCGCCGCGTGCGGCGCGGCACGGCGCGCCCGCCGATCGCACTGTTCGCGCTGGCCGGGCTCGTGGCGATCAACAACCTCGAGTTCGGGCTGGCGGCGCTCGGCGCCTCGCTGCTCGCGCTCGTCGCCGCGGCGGAGGACCGCTCGCCGCGAGCGCTGGCGCGGCTCGGCGCGGCGGCGGCGACCGGCCTCGCGATCGCGGTCGCGATCGTCTCGGCGCTGACGCTCGCCGTCGCCGGCTCGCTGCCGCATCCGCGGATGCTCACGACCTTCCCGAGCATCTACGGCGCCGAAGGCTTCGGGCTGCTGCCGATGCCGTCGCTCGGCCTCCACCTCGTGGTCTACGTCACGTTCGTCGCCGCGATCGTCGTCGCGGTGGTGCGGATCGCCGCCGGCTGCGAGCCCGCGGAGGCGCCGCTCACGGCGGCGCTCGCGTGGGCCGGCCTCTTC
>DASVFS010000032.1:0-11522 GCA_036379915.1 Conexibacter sp.
TCGCGCTTCCTGATTCTCGACGAGCCGACGGCGCGCCTGGAGGGCGCGGCGATCCGCCGCCTGTTCGGCCGGCTCGACGAGCTGCGGGAGCGCGGCGTCTCGCTGCTCTACATCTCGCACCACCTCGACGAGATCTACGAGGTGTGCGACACCGTGACCGTCCTGCGCGACGGCCGCCTCGTGGGCGACGCGGCCGTCGCCGAGCTGCCGAAGGCGCAGCTGATCGAGTCGATGGTGGGCGAGGGGCGCGAAGCGGCCGGTACGCCGGCGCGCACAGCCGCGCCGCGGGCGAACGGGCGGCCGGCGCCGGCGGAGGGCGAGGCGCTTCGCGTGGAACGGCTGGCGATCGATGGCTGGTGCGAGGACGTCTCGTTCGCGGTGCGGCCCGGCGAGCTCGTCGGGCTCGCCGGCCTCGCGGGCTCCGGCAAGCAGCAGGTGGCCGAGGCGATCGCCGGGCTCTGCAAGCCGCAGGCCGGCCGCGTGCTGGTCGGCGACCGCGCGGTGCCGATGGGCGATCCAAAGGTCGCGATCGATCACGGCGTCGGCTTCGTGCCGCAGGACCGCCGCGCCGAGGGCTTCGCGCCGAACCTCAGCATCGAGGAGAACATGACGCTGACGGTGATGGACCGCCTCGGCCGCTTCGGCCTCGTGTCACCGGCGCGTCGCGAGCGTGCCGCGCGCGAGCTGATGGGCTCGCTCGAGGTCGTCGCCGCCGGCCCGCGCCAGCTGGTCGCGGAGCTCAGCGGCGGCAACCAGCAGAAGGTGGTGGTCGGACGGGCGCTCACGACGCAGCCGAAGGTGATGGTCGTAGTGAGCCCGACGGCCGGCGTCGACGTCGCCTCCAAGGAGGCGCTGTTCGGGACGCTCACGTCGCTGCCCGACGTCGGCGTGCTGGTCGTCTCCGACGAGCTCGACGAGCTCGGCCATTGCGACCGCGTGCTCGTCATGTTCGACGGGCGCCTGACGAACGAGTTCGAGACCTGGGACGAGCACGAGCTCGTCGCCGCGATGGAGGGAGTGGAGCGGTGAACGTGAACGGTCCGGTCGTGACGGAGCAGGCGGACGGCGGCGTCGCGCTGCCGTGGCAGGGCCGTGCGCGTCGGCGCGTCGTGGCGTCGTCGCGCAGCGCGATCCGCGAGCTGGCGCTGCTGCCCGCGATCGTGCTGGCGCTGATCGTCGGGGCGCTGCTCAACGACGCGTTCCTGACGAGCGCGAACCTCACGAACATGCTGGACCAGTCGACGGTGCTGGGCGTCGTCGTGATCGCCGAGACGTTGATCCTGATCGTCGGGCGCTTCGACCTGTCGCTCGAGTCGATCGTCGGGCTGGCGCCGATGGTGTCGGCCTGGATGATCACCTCCGACGCGCTCGGCGGGCTGGGCGTCCACCTGCCGCCGGCGATCGCGCTGACGCTGACGATGCTCGTCGGCGGCGTCGTCGGCCTGCTCAACGGCGTGCTGATCGTCAAGCTGCGGCTCAACGCGTTCATCGTGACGCTGGCGATGCTGATCCTGCTGCGCGGGATCGACCTGGGCATCTCGAAGGGCCAGACGTTCTACGACCTGCCTTCGGCCTACCTGTATCTGGGCACCGCGAAGTGGCTCGGCGTCTCGGCGTCGGTGTGGGTCGTCGCGGCGATGTTCGCGATCACCGGGGCGTTCCTGCGCTACCACCGCATCGGGCGCGCGATCTACGCGATCGGCGGGAACGTCGCGGCGGCGCGCGCGGCCGGCATCCGCGTCGACCGGGTGATCATCGGCGTCTTCGTCGTGGCGGGCCTGCTCGCCGCGTTTGCGGGTCTGCTGGAGACCGCACGGATCTCGGCCGTCACCGGCGACCAGGGGCAGAACCTGATCTTCGACGTGTTCGCCGCGGCGGTGATCGGCGGCGTCAGCCTCGACGGCGGGCGCGGGCGCATGGCCGGCGCGCTCAGCGGCGTGCTGCTGCTGGGGATCATCCAGAACCTGCTGACGCTCTCGCAGGTGCAGGCGTTCTGGATCAACGCCTGCTTCGGCGCGGTGATCCTGATCTCGCTGGTGCTCTCGCGGCTGACGGGCGGCAGCCAGGACGGGGCGGGCTAGCGCCTCACTTTCAGCACTTCGACGCGCTACATGCATCAACCATCGACAAGAGTTGCGGTATGAGCTACGGTGATCAAGCCAGATCACCTAGCACGTCGTGGATGGAGAGACTGTTGCTTGGTAGAGATGCGCCCGTGAACGGGGTCACCTCGCTCGAACGCGGCCTGCAGATCCTCAATCTCCTGATCGAGGTCGAGGGCGACGTCGTGCGCCGCACGCGCGGCGTGGCGATCCAGCAGGTCGCCAACGAGCTCGGCGTGCACAAGAGCACGGCCTCGCGCCTGATGCGCTCGCTCGTCGCGCAGGGCTTCGCGGTCCCCAACGCCGGCTCGCGCGGCTTTCGCCTCGGGCCGGCCGTGCGGGTCCACCAGAGCCTCACGATGGACGAGCGCAGCCTGCGCGAGCTGGCGCACCCGTTCCTCGAGCAGCTCGTGCTGGCGACCGGGGAGTGCGCGCACGCCGCCGTCGCCTCTGGCGCGTGGGCGCTCGTGATCGACGACGTCGAGACGAACCAGCCGCTGCGCGTCGTCGCCGGCCGCGGCCGGCGCGTGCCGCTGCACTGCACGTCGGCGGGCAAGTGCCTGCTCGCGTACGGACTCGCGTCGATGCCGCACGAGCTGACCGGCCGCACGTCGCGCACGATCACGAACCCGGACATGCTGCGTCTGCACCTCGCCGAGATCGTCGCGCGCGGCTATGCGCTCGACGACGAGGAGAACGACCCCGGCGTGCGCTGCATCTCGGCGCCGGTCTTCAACGCGCTGGGCGAGGCGATCGGCTGCGTCGGGATCGACGGGCCGTTGGTGCGCATCAGCGACAGCCGCATCGAGGAGCTGGCCGGCCACGTGACGACCGCGGCGAAGCGGCTCTCCGACACGATCGCCGAGCGCGGTCCGACGTCCGCCTCCGAGGCCGACGAGGAGGACACGACCGTAGCGATGGCCTCCCCATAGGCGACGTGCAGCTGTCCGGGGAATCCGGCGTGCGCGAGCGGGTGCGCGCGGAGGTCGCATGAGCGCACGCCGGGAGCTGGTCGTGGGCGTCATCGGCTCGGGCTGGATCGTGCGCCCGCACGTCCACGCGCTGCACACGCTCAACCACCTCGGGCCGCTGCCCGCGCGCGTGCGCGTGAAGTGGATCCACGGCCGCAGAGCGGAGAAGATGACGGCGCTCGCGGCCGAGCTCGACGTCGAGCGCTCGACCACCGACTGGCGCGAGATCGTCGAGGACCCCGAGGTCGACGTGGTCGCGAACGCCGGCGCCGACCCGCTGCACGCGCCCGTGACGCTCGCGGCGATCGCCGCCGGCAAGCACGTGCTGTGCGAGAAGCCGCTCGCGGCGAGCACCGAGGACGCGCGCACGATGGAGCGGGCCGTCGCGGGCGCCGACGTGATCACGGCGTGCGGCTTCAACTACCGCTTCGCGCCGGCGCTCGCGCTTGTGAAGCGGCTGCTCGACGAGGGCCGCCTCGGCACGGTGCGCCACTACCGCGGCGTCTACCTGCAGGACTGGCTCTCCAACAACCCCGACTGGCCGGGCACGCTCAGCTCGACGACGCGCCACTACGCGCACCTGTTCGACATGCTGCGCCACCTCGTCGGCGAGCCGACGTCGGTGGTCGGCTCCGCGCAGTCGATCCTGACCGAGGTCGACGACGCGTTCGTCGGCGCCTACGAGCTGCCCGGCGGCGCGAGCGCGGCGCTGGAGGGATCCTCGTGCGCGACCGGCTGGAAGGGGCGCCACCGCGTCGAGCTCAACTGCACCGAGGGCTCGGTGTGGTGGGACATGGAGGAGTTCAACAAGCTCCACGTGATGCTCGTCGCCGATCAGCGCGACGGCCTCGGCGGCTTCCGCGACGTGCTCGTGACCGAGCCCGAGCACCCGTTCCTGAAGGACTGGTGGGAGCCTGGGCACGTCGTCGGCTGGGAGAGCACGTTCGTCAACCAGTGGCGCGCGTTCCTGCGTGCGGTGCTCGCCGGCGAGCCCGACCCGCTGCAGGCGACCTTCCACGACGGCGTGCGCGCGAACGAGCTGGCCGACGCGCTGCTCGAGTCGGCGCGCACGGGCCGGCGCGTCGAGCTGGCGGGCAGGTGAGCGCTGCGCGCGCGCGACAGGCGTCCGAGCGCGTGCGCGCCGGGTTCGCGACCGAACGCCGCAGCGCCTCCTGAGCGCTCTACGGTGCATGCATGGCCGCCGGGGTTCCGGTTGCGACTGGGGCTGTGCCTGCCCGGGACGGGCGGCGTACGACGCTCGTCTCCAGAGCGCTGGCGCGGGTGCGCCGGCGGCGGGACGCCGGCGGGGCGCTCTGGATCGAGGCGCTGTGCCAGCTCGCGCTCGAGAACCAGCGGCTCGCCGCCGAGGCGCAGGCCGCGATGCGCGAGCTGCAGGCGTCGCGCGCGCGGATCGCCGCCAGCGGCGAACGCGAGCGGCGGCGGATCGAGCGCGACCTGCACGACGGCGCCCAGCAGCGTCTCGTGGCGCTGCGGATCGAGCTCGAGCTCGCCGAGGAGCTGGTGCGGCGCGATCCGGCGCGGGGCGCCGAGCGCCTGCATCGGCTCGAGCAGGAGGTCGACGAGGCGCTGGAGGAGCTGCGCGCGCTCGCGCACGGGGTCTACCCGCCGCTGCTGGCGGACCGCGGGCTGCCGGACGCGCTGCGGGCGGTCGCCGATCGCGCCGCGGTGCCCGTGACGCTGACCGCCCGCGGCGTCGGCCGCTATCCGCCGGAGGTCGAGAGCGCCGTCTACTACTGCGTGCTGGAGGCGTTGCAGAACGTGCTCAAGCACGCGCGCGGCACGTACGCCGACGTCGAGCTCGACGGCCGCGCGCGCGGCGAGCTGCGCCTGCGCGTGCGCGACCACGGGCCTGGGCTCGCGGACGGCGGACGCGCGCGCGGGACCGGCATCGCGAACATGCGCGACCGGCTCGGCGCGCTGGGCGGGGAGGTGGAGCTGACGTCCGTGCCGGGCGCGGGGACGCTCGTGCGCGGCTGGGTCCCGACCGGGGACCGCACGGAGGCGGCTTGACGCCCGCGACGATCCGCGTGGTGCTCGCGGACGACAGCTTCCTGCTGCGCCAGGCGGTCGCCCACGTGCTCGAGGACGCGGACGGGATCGAGCTCGTGGCGGCCTGCGGCGACCGCGACGCCGTGCTGCGCAGCGTCGACGACGAACGGCCCGACGTGGTCGTCACGGACATCCGCATGCCGCCGACCGGCACGGACGAGGGCCTGCAGATCGCCGCGGCGCTGCGCCGCACCCATCCGAGCGTCGGCGTGGTCGTGCTGAGCCAGTTCGCCGAGCCGCGCTACGGCCTGGCGCTGCTCGAGGACGGCTCGGACGGGCGCGCGTACCTGCTGAAGGAGCGCGTCCAGAGCGGGCGGCAGCTCGTCGCGGCGATCGAGGCGGTCTCGGCCGGCGGCTCGGTGATCGACGCGAAGGTGATCGACGGCCTGATCGCCGAGCGGCGCCGGATCGAGCGCTCGCCGCTCGCGGAGCTGACGCCGCGCGAGGTCGAGATCCTCGCCTACGTCGCCCGTGGGCACAGCAACCAGGCGGTCGCCGACGAGCTCGTGCTGACGAAGCGGGCCGTCGAGAAGCACATCAACGCGATCTTCCTCAAGCTCGGCCTGACTGCGGCGACCGACGTCAGCCGCCGCGTGAAGGCGGCGCTGATCTACCTCGCCGAGCACTAGGCCGCGGTGATGCACACCCCACCACCGGAGGCCGGTGCGCCGGCTTGCCGGCCGGCTGTCGGCGCGCGACCGTGGACGTGCACCAGCCAGCGGAACGGAGAGTCACGAATGAACGAGACCACGACCACGCGGATCGGGCCCGTCCAGCTCGTCGCGATCCGCTTCGGGCCGGACGCGCAGTTCGAGGGCCGCGTGCTGGAGGAGCTGGAGCGGCTCGAGCAGACGCAGACGATCCGTCTGCTCGACCTGCTGTTCGTCGGGCGCGACGCCGAGCAGGGCGAGCTGGTGGCGCTCGGCTACCAGGGCGAGAGCCTCGGCGGGATCGTCGGCGCGCTGCTCGGCTTCGACTTCGACGGCGTCGAGGAGGCGCCGGAGCTCGACGGCGAGCCGCTGCGCGCGGACGAGCCGTTCGGGCTCGGCCGCGAGCAGGTCCTCGCGCTCGCCGCCCAGCTCGACCAGGGCGAGGCGGCGGCGTTCATGTTGTTCGAGCACGTGTGGGCGCGCGACCTGAAGGCGGCGATCCGCGACGCCGGCGGCGTCCCGATCGGCGAGGGCTTCCTGACGCCGGAGGCGGTCGCCGAGGTCGCCGTCGAGATCGTGGCGATGGCCGCCGAGCTGGAAGCGCTGCAGGCCGAGGCCGACGAGGAGGCGTGAGATGGGACTGATGGCCAACCGCGCCGCGACGCGCATGCAGACGCGGCAGATGTATCGGACCGCCTCGCGCATGCAGCGCCGCCGCAGCTGGGGCGAGGCGCGCATGGGGCAGCGGCAGGACTTCGCGCCCGCCGACGAGCCCGGCGCGGACGCGTCGCAGCAGACGGCGCCCGCGGCCGAGCCCGAGCAGCCGGCGTACCTCGCGGAGCTCGAGCAGCTCTCGCGCCTGCGCGACCAGGGCGTGATCAGCGCGGACGAGTTCGACGCGAAGAAGCGCCAGCTGCTCGGCATCTGACGCGCGCGGGCGACGGAACGCCCCCCGCCGCCGCCCGCCCGTCGCGTCTCACCAGCGCAGCTCGATCTCCAGCTCGCGCTCGTCGCTGTCGATCTCCAGCTCGAGCTTCAGCTCGACCTCGTCCGGCACGTGCACGGTGAAGCGCATGCCGCCGCGCTCGAACTCGACGTCGTTGTGGCGCGCGAGCATGTCGGCGAGCTCGCGCAGGCGCGCGGCCGCCTGCTCGCGGCTCATGCGTTCCTTCGTCTCCACCTCGAAGATGTCCATCGGTCCTCCTGCGTCGTGGGTTGGTGCGGGTCTGCGCGGCGACCGAACGCGATGCGGGCGAGCGCGCTCACGCTCTCGCCGAGCCCCTCCGGCAGCGACGCCGACGGGGAGGCGCCGGGATGCCGCCGCGCGACGCGCACGCGCAGCGCGCCCGGCCGGATGTGGAAGTGCAGCGGCGGCTCCAGCAGGACGGCCTCGCCGTCGATGCCGGCGGGCACGGGGTGGTCGGCCTCGACCTCGAACGCGGACGCCGTCCACGCGCGCCACGGCCGCTGGGGGCGGCGGCCGCGGCCGCCGAGCGCGCGCCCCAGCACCGTGACGCCGAGCAGGCCGTCGTCGATCCGCGGGCGCGTGCCGGAGCCGATCGCGCGGCCGAGCCGGTAGCGGTTGTTCGAGACGAGGATCGCCGCGCCGGCCTGGTGCTCGCGACCGCCGGGACCGCTCCAGCGCAGGTCGAGCCCGCCGCCGTCCGGCCCGAGCACGTCCGGCAGCGTGTCGGCCAGCGTGCGCAGCTTCGCGTCGCGATAGCCGGCGCGCTGGACCGCCGCCGCGTAGACGCCGAGCGAGACGTTGTTGACGAACACGCGCCCGTTGACGTCGGCGAGGTCGACGCGGCGCTCGCCGCCCTCCACGAACGCGTCGAGCGCGCCGACGACGTCGTCGCGGTCGACGCCGAGGTCGAGCGCGAAGTGGTTGCGCGTACCGGCCGGGACGCACGCGTACGGCAGGTCGTGCTCGGCCGCGACCGCGGCGACGATCGCCTGCGAGCCGTCGCCGCCGGCCATCGCGAGGCCGTCGGCGCCGGCCGCGACGGCGCCGCGCACAAGCTGCTCGAGGTCGCTGCCGGGGCCCAGCTCGAGCGGCTCGATCCCGCGCGCCCGCGCCTGCGCCGCGAGCGCGAAGCGCTCCGCCTTGCCGCCGCCGGACCGGGGGTTGAAGAACAGCACGGGACGCCGCGGCGGCGGGCGCTGCGGCAGCGCGCGATGCCGCGCGAACGCCGCATGCGCGAGCGCGCCGCTCAGCACGAGCGCCGCGACGACGAGCGCCTCCTCGACGAGCCGGTCCTGCAGCATCAGCGCGACCGCGGCGCCGAGCCCGAGCGCGCCGAGCGCCAGACCGGCCCAGCGGACCGCGCCCGTGCGCAGCAGCCCGTGCCAGGCGGCGGCCGCCGCCACGGCCACGCATGCGAGCGCGACCAGCCCGCGCGGGAACGCGCCGACCGCGACGACCAGCGCGAGCACGAGTCCGCCGATCCCGAGCGCGAGCGCGCCGGCTGCGGCCGCGCGCCGGCGCATCAGGCGCTCGCCTCGGCCGCGGCTCCGGCGGGGATCGTCGCGGAGCCGGGCAGGCGCCAGGCGGCGGCGAGGCCGGCGAGCGCGAACACCGTGAGCGCGCACATCGCGATCACGTAGGTGCGGTTGCCCGAGGCGAGATCGGACACGAGGATCGTGCCGGCGATCGCGGTGCCGAGCGACGAGCCGAGGTTGGAGACGCTGCGCGACAGGCCGGAGATCTCGCCCTGCTGCGACTCGGGGAAGGCCGACTGCACGACGTTGACCGACGGCGTGAGCATCACGCCGACGCCGAGGCCGATCGTCAGCAGCCCGGGCACGAACGCGAAGCCGTTGTGCGACTGCGAGACGAACCCGAGCAGCAGGCCGATGCCCGCGATCGTGACGACGAAGCCGGTGCGGATCAGCGTGCGCTGCGCGTAGCGTCTGGCGAGCCGCTCGGCCGCGAGCGACGAGACGAGGATGCCCGCCGTCGTGGCGGTGAAGATGACGCCCGTCTTGATCGCGTTGAAGTCCCGCACCGTCTGCAGGAAGACGGAGACGGTGAACGAGATCCCCATCAGCAGCAGCCACTGGACGTTCTGCGTCACCAGCCCGAGGTTGGACATGCGGTTGCGGAACAGCGCGCGCGACAGCAGCGGCTCCTTGCCGGCGTGCTCCCACGCGCGCACGTGCAGGAAGAACCACAGCAGGAAGCCGGCTCCGAGCGCCATGAAGACGACCAGCAGCGGGACGTTCACGTCCGCCTGCAGGATCCCCAGCACGAGGAAGAACATGCCGGCACCCGACAGCACGGCGCCGGTCACGTCGAACGTGCGCGTCGGGTCGGCCGCCACGGGATCTCTGAGCCGGCGGCTCAGCAGCACGATCGCGACGATGATCATGGCCTGGAACACGAACGCGGCGCGCCAGCTGATGGCGCTGGTGATCACGCCGCCGATCAACGGCCCGGCCGCCGCGCCGACGCCGCCGGCGCCGCTGATGATCCCGAACGCGCGGGCGCGCGAGGTGATGTCGAGGAACACCATCGTCGTGAGGATGTAGACGGGCGGGATCAGCAGCGCGGTTCCGACGCCCTCGAACACCGAGTTGCCGAGGATCAGCACCCCCAGGCCGGGCGAGGCCGCGCTCAGCAGCGCGCCGACTCCGTACAGGATGAGGCCGGCCATGAAGCAGCGCTTGCGGCCCCAGCGGTCAGTCAGCTTGCTGCCGGGGATCATCAGGATCGCCATGATCAGCAGGAACAGCGTGATCGTCGTCTGGACGCCTTTCACCGTCGTGTCCAGGTCCTGGCTGATGTCGTTGATCATCACGTTCATGTTCGAGCCGGCGAAGCTGCAGATGAACTGCGCGAGCGCCAGCGGCGCGAGCAGTCTGCGCGCGTCGGTCACGCCGTCGCCCGGGAGATCGCGCGCGCGGCGAGGATCAGCGTCAGGTGGCTGAACGCCTGCGGGAAGTTGCCGACCTGGCGGCGGCGTCTGACGTCGTACTCCTCCGCGAGCAGGCCGAGGTCGTTCGCGAGCCCGATCAGGCGCTCGAACAGCGCGCGCGCCTCGTCGACGCGGCCGTTGAGCGCGAGCGCGCTGACGAGCCAGAACGAGCAGGCGAGGAACTGGCCCTCGTCGCCCGGCAGGCCGTCGTCGGTCGCCGCGGTCGAGTAGCGCGAGACGAAGCCGTCGCGGCCGAGCTCCCGCTGGATCGCGTCGATCGTGCCGGTGACGCGCTCGTCGTCGCCCGGCAGGAAGCCGACGAGCGGGATGTTGAGGACGCTCGCGTCGAGCTCGCGCGAGCCGTAGTACTGCGTGAACGTGCGGCGCTCGGCGTCGTAGCCCTGCTCGCAGACCTCCAGGTGGATCTCGTCGCGGATCGCCTTCCAGCGCTCGAGCGGCGCCTCCAGCTCGAAGCGCTCGGCGATCCGCACGGCGCGGTCGAACACGACCCACGCCATCACCTTCGAGTACGTGTAGTGGCGCCGCTCGCCGCGCGACTCCCAGATGCCGTCGTCGGGTGCGCGCCAGATCGTCGCGACGTGCTCGACGATCGCGCCCCAGCGCGGCCACAGCCGCCGCTCGATGCGGCCGACGACCTCGGAGCCGACGTACATCACGCTCGCGACCTCGCCGTAGACGTCGAGCTGGAACTGCTCGGAGGCGGCGTTCCCGATCCGTACGGGTCTCGAGCCCTCGTAGCCGGGCAGGTCCGGCAGCTCGAACTCGGTCAGGCGCCGCTCGCCGCCGATCCCGTACATGATCTGCAGTGCGCTCGGGTCGCCGGTGCCGACGCGCAGCAGGTAGTCGCGGAAGGCGAGCGCCTCACCCGTGTAGCCGGCGTCGAGCAGCGCCTCGAGCGCGAGCACGGAGTCGCGCAGCCAGCAGTAGCGGTAGTCCCAGTTGCGCACGCCGCCGAGGTCCTCGGGCAGCGACGTGGTCGGCGCGGCGATCAGTGCGCCGGTCGTCTCGGAGGTCATCGCCTTGAGCGCGATCAGCGAGGTCAGCACCTCGTCGCGGTAGGCGCCCTCGTAGCGGCAGCGGCCGCTCCACTCGCGCCACCACGCCTCGGTGCGGGCGAGCGCGGAGTCGGCGTCCTCAACCGCCGGCGTCGGCTCGTAGGAGAGGTGCCACGTGAGCGTCAGCCGCTCGCGCGCGCCCTCGACCGCGACGAAGTCGGCGCCGACGATCCCGTCCTCGACGTGCAGCGGCAGCGGCGTGCTGAGGCGGAACGCGTCCGGGCCGGCGGTCGCGACGACGCCGTCGGAGGCGGGCTCGATCCACGGCTTGATCGACGCGTAGTCGGGCCGCAACGACAGCTCCATCCGCATCGGCACGCGCCCGCGCAGGCCCTCCACGATGCGCATCACGCGCGGCGGTCCGTCGCCGCGCCGCGGCATGAAGTCGATCACGCGGACGGCGCCCTCGGCGGTTTCCAGCTCGGTCTCCAGCACGAGCGTCCCGGGGCGGTAGCGGCGCCGCGTCGCGCGCACCTCGCCGGCCGGCGCGAGCAGCCAGCGACCGTGGCGCTCGTCGCCCAGCAAGGCGGTGAAGCACGAGGCGGAGTCGAAGCGCGGCAGGCACAGCCAGTCGACCGATCCGTTGCGGCCGACCAGCGCCGTGGTCTGCGTGTCGCCGATCAGTCCGTAGTCCTCAAGCAGCATTGGGACTCCGTTCGTTCGAGTTGGTGGCCGGGTCGGGTGGCGGAGCCGGCTCGGGCGGCGTCGCGTTGCGCGCGAGGTCGCCGGCGATGCG
>DASVFS010000033.1:0-22620 GCA_036379915.1 Conexibacter sp.
ACCAACTCACGCCGACGAATCAAGCTGAGCCGCGCGTTAGCGTGCAGTCTCATCCGGTGTCCTCCTTGGGACTGGGTCGCTTGGCAGCTCCCAGCCTCCAAGGAGGCCCGGATGAACAACCTGCTCAGGAACTACAGCTAGCTAGTGCAAGCGGTAGAGCCCGGCGCTGGCCAGGCGCGGCGCGACCTTGCCGCCGACCAGATCCCACATCGGCGTGTCGGACTCAGTAAAGCCGACGCCGAGCTCCCGGTCCCACGCCTCGATGCCGAAGCGTTGTTCGTCCGGATCGCCGGGAGATGCCACTGCGCCCATCACCACGTTGTTCGCAAGCTGCGCGCGGTCGCCGTCGTCTCCGCCTGGGAACCTCAAGGTCGCATCGATCTCCCCGAGGAGGCGAACCCACAGCTCAGGGTTCGGCGACTCTTCCGGCGCCAGCCCCATCAGCCGGCGAAAGCAGCGGCCCACCTCCGCGTCGTCCGCTTCATGCGGGATGTCCAGGGCATCGAGGATGCGGGGATCGATCACCCGACACCATCCACGAACGAGGTGATGATGTGGCGTCCCACCGGAACCTTGTTGTCCTCTCGATAGCTGACTATCACCCGCTGCTGACACAACACGCCGGCGGGACCGTTCGCAAGGTTCACGACGTACCGGAACGACGTTGGCAGCCTGTCAACCGTGGGAGCGGGGTCGGCCAGTGCGAGCGCCGTTCGCAGCCGCGCCGCCGCATTCCAGCCATGCCAGTACTTGATATGACGGTAGCCCCAGCCGTCGATGCTGTCACCCCACCGCAGCTGCACTGTCTGCGTCGATCTTGTGAGCGGGTTGTACACGCCTTCAAATTCGTCCACGTCGTAGTCCCAGTCAGGTGCAAGCGGATCGGCGTCGGGCGAGCGTCTGCCCGGATCGCCTTGCCCACTTTCGCCGAAGTAAGACTTGCACGCTCTGTCGTTCTCCGTCAGGTCGACACCCGGCCGCACCGGCTCCTCCTCCGGTTGCGCGCCGGGGGTGAGCGCCCAGTCGGCCTCCCCGCGCAGCAGTTCGTTGCCTTCAGCATCGAGTGTGGCGAGGCCTCTTTCGACCGCGGTCGCGCCTGGCGCCGTCGGCGCCGTCCGGTAGTAGTCCGGGTGGTCGGTTTCCGCGTCGTAGGGACGCAGCGGCGCCACGGCGCGCACCTCGGCGGGAGGCACGTAGGGATAGTCGATCACGTCCGGGTATTGCGTCCATCTTTCGTTGGCCCAAACCCAGCAGGTGGCCGAGGTGGCGACGCCCGTCTGCAGGGAGGCGCCGGCGGGCGCGGTGAAGCCGGTGTAGGGACAGGGTCTCTCATCCCACAGGACCCAGGTGCTGCTGCTGCGATAGACGTAGGCGCCTGGCGATTGCTGCACCCTGCCGCCGGAGTAGAGCTCGTAGCCGTACGGCTTCCAGACGAGGGTGTTCCAGCTGAACGCGCCGCTGCCGCCTTCGTCGGCGTCGTCCGGCGCCGCCAGCTTCACGAACAGGGTGTGAACGCCGACGTCGATCGCCACGCCGGCGACCAGGATCCCCGCCCCAAGGGCGAGCGCGGGGGCGAGGGCGCTCACCTCGGCCATGAGCCCGGCGCTCTCCAGCGTCGCGAACTCCTCGGCGCCCAGCTCGGCGGCGAGCGGCAGCTCCTCGGCACCCGCCGCCGCGACGTCGTCCGCGAGCGCTTGTCCGAGCGTCGCCGCTTCGCCGGAGTACGGCACCGTCGCCTGCGCCGTCCGAACGTATGCGTAGTCGACGAGCGCCTGCCGCTCTTCGCTGCTGTGCCGTTCGAACCAGCCCGGGTCGGATTCCGCCATCGCCGGCGCAGCGCCGACGGCGAGGACAAGCACGCCCAAGACCACTCCCGCAAGCTTCATCCCGACTCCCCCGGTCCCGTTGGATCGACGGCGGGACGCTAGAGCGCCGTCGCGTCTGCTCGGGCGGCGGGCGTTCGGGATCGGACACGGCACGCCGGCAGAGCGGGTGGGGACCCCGCTACGCCGTGAGCGACCGCACGACCGCGTCGGCGAGCAGGCGGCCGCGGAAGGTGAGGCGGAGGCGGTCGTCGGCGAGCGTTGCGAGGCCGTCGTCGACCGCCTGCGCGGCGGCGGCGCGGCCGGCGGCGTCGAGCGTGGCGAGCGGGAGGCCGTCGGCGAGCCGCAGCTCGAGCATCACGCGCTCGACGCGGCGCGTCGCGGCGTTCAGCAGCTCGCGGCCGGCGGCCGGCGAGGCGCCGTCGGCGATGCGGGTCGCGTACGCCGACGGGTGCAGGACGTTCCACCAGCGCATGCCGCCGACGTGGCTGTGCGCGCCGGGGCCGATCCCCCACCAGTCGCCGCCGCGCCAGTAGCCGAGGTTGTGGCGGCAGGCGTCGCCCGGCGTTCTCGCCCAGTTCGAGACCTCGTACCAGTCGAGGCCGGCGGCGGCGAGCGTCGCGTCGGCGAGCTCGTAGCGGTCGGCGAGCACGTCGTCGTCGGGCGCCGGCAGCGCGCCGCGCGCGATCTGCGCCGCCAGCCGCGTGCCCGGCTCGACGATCAACGCGTACGCCGAGACGTGGTCGGGCTCGGCGGCGAGCGCCGCGTCGAGCGATGCCCGCCAGTCGTCGTCGGACTCGCCGGGCGTGCCGTAGATGAGGTCGAGGCTGACGTGCGCGAACCCCGCCGCACGCGCCTCGCGTGCGGCCTGCGCCGGGCGACCGGGCGTGTGGACGCGGTCGAGCGTCGCCAGCACGTGCGGCGCGGCGCTCTGCATCCCCAGCGAGATGCGCGTGAAGCCGGCCGCGCGCAACGCGGCGAGCGCGGCCGGGTCGACGCTCTCGGGATTCGCCTCGGTCGTCACCTCGGCGCCTGGCGCCAACCCGAACGTCTCCTCGATCGCCCCCAGCAGCTCCGCCAGCTCGCCGGGCGCCAGCAGCGTCGGCGTGCCGCCGCCGAAGAAGACCGTCTCGACCGGCGGCGCGGCGTCGCCGAGCACGCGGCGCGCGAGCGCCAGCTCGGCGCGCGCCGCCGCCAGGTAGCCGGCGCGCGTACGGCCGGCGTCGCGCGGGCCGGCGCTCCCCGGGCCGGCGCGGCGCGAGCCGCTGCCGTCCTCCAGCTCCGCCGCGGTGTACGTGTTGAAGTCGCAGTAGCCGCAGCGCGTCGCGCAGAACGGCACATGCACGTAGATCCCGAATGGGCGCGCGCCGAGCTCCGCGAGCGCGGCGTCGGGAAGCGCGCCGTCGCGCGGCGCGGGATCGCCGTCGGGCAGGCGGGCGGGCATGGCGGACAGTGTGCCGCGCGGCGTCGACTCAGCGCGGCGCGCCGGCTGTCGCCGCGGCCGGCTCGCGCAGCGGCGGCTCCGGCTCGCCGATCGCGCGGCCGCGCACGAAGCGGGCGCTGCCGGCGGCGAGGCCGAGCGCGAGGTCGACCGCCGCCACGCCGACCAGGACGACGAGCGGCGCGTGCCAACCGCCGGTCGCGTCGTGCAGCGCGCCGACGGCGATCGGGCCGACCGCCGCCAGCGTGTAGCCGACCGACTGCGCCATCCCGGACAGCGCCACCGCGTGCGGCGTGTCGTGCGCGCGCAGCACGAACAGCGCGAGCACGAGCGTGAAGCCGGCGCCGAAGGCGACGCCGAGCATGATCGCCCACAGCGACGGAGCGGCGCCGGGCGCGAGCAGGACGCCGGTCCAGCCGCCGATCGCCAGCAGGCTTCCGCCCCACACGATCGGCCGCTGGTCGCGCAGGCGACCGGCGAGCGCGCCGACCACGAAGCCCATCGGGATGCCGAAGACCAGCGACAGCGACAGCAGCGCGCCGGCGGCCCCCTTGCTCATCCCTTCGTGTCGATAGATCTCCGGCAGCCACGCGACCTGCGAGTAGAACTGCACCGCCATCAGCGCCATGTAGCCGGTGACGCTCCAGGCGACGCGGTCGCGCCACAGGTTCACGCGCATGCCCGTGTCGGCTCCGCCCCGGCTGGCCGGTCTCCCGAGCAGCGGCAGCCACACCAGCGCCGCCAGCAGCGCGGGGACCGCCCACACCGCGAGCGCCGCACGCCACGAGTCGCCCAGCCACGCCTCGGTCGGCACCGCGAGGCCGGCGGCGAGCGTCGCGCCGACGCCGAGCGCGACCGAGTAGAGACCGGTCACGAACGTCGCGCGCGCGCCGAAGCGGCGCTTCACGAGCGCGGGCAGCAGCACGTTCGCGACCGCGATCGCCGCGCCGGCGGCGAGCGTGCCGGCGAACAGCAGCACGACCGACGGCAGCGGACGCAGCGCGAGGCTCGCCGTCAGCACGAGCATGCACGCGACGAGCGTGCGCTCGATCCCGAAGCGCGCCGCGATGCGCGGGCCGAGCGGCGAGATCAGGCCGAACGCGAGCAGCGGCGCCGCGGCCAACAGCCCGACCGCCGTCGCCGACAAGCCCTCGTCGACTCTGAGGTCGCGGATCAGCGGCCCGATGACCGTCAGCGCCGAGCGCAGGTTGAGCGAGACGAGCACGATCGCGAGCACGAGCAGCGTCGTCTCGCGGCGGCGTGCCCGTGCCTCGTCCATCGCTCGAACGTAGCAGCGCCGGCCGGCGCCGCCGCCGCCGGGGGGCTAGAAGATCCCCGTCAGCGCGCGCCCGGCGTCCGCCGCCAGCTCGAACAGCGGCTGCGGCACGATCCCGAGCACGATCGTCGCGGCGGCGGCGATCCACGCGACCGCGAGCACCTCTGGCTGCGGGCGGACCGGCGCGATGCCGATCGCGACGTCGGAGCCTGGCCCGCCCGCCCCGCCGAGCAGCGCGTCGGCCTCCTGGGAGCCGCCGGCGATCGCCGGCAGGCCGCTCGCGCCGACGGCCACGGGCTCGGGCGCCTCGCGCATCCACATCGTCGCCACCACGCGCAGGTAGTAGCCGAGCGAGATCATCGAGCCGACGACGAGCACGATCGCTAGCCAGGCGTAGTCGCCGCTGACGAGCGCGTCGATCAGGAAGACCTTGCCGATGAAGCCGGCCGTCGCGGGCACGCCGGCCAACGCGAGCATCGCGATCGTCAGCGGCCAGGCGAGTCCCGGCTGCGTGCGGCCGAGGCCGGCGAACGAGGCGAGGTCGTCGCTCTCGCCCGCGACGCGCTCGCGGGCGACGATCACCGCGAACGCGGCGAGGTTCATCGCGAGGTAGACGACGAGGTAGAAGACGGTCGCCTTCGCGCCCAGCTGCGAGCCGACGATCACGCCCGCCAGCAGGTAGCCGGCCTGCGCGACGCCCGAGTAGGCGAGCATGCGCTTGAGCGACGTCTGCCCGAGCGCGCCGACGTTGCCGACGACGATCGTGATCGCCGCGAGCGCGGCCAGCATCGGCGCCCAGTCGAGCTGCGCACCGATCAGCGCGCTGTCGAACAGGCGCAGCAGCACGCCGAGCGCGGCCGCCTTCGTCGCGACCGCCATGAAGCCGGTCACCGGCGTCGGCGCGCCCTCGTAGACGTCGGGGGTCCACTGGTGGAACGGCGCGACGGACGCCTTGAACGCGAGCCCGACGAGCGTCAGCCCGATGCCGGACAGCAGCAGCACGTCGCCGCTCACGCCGCCGGCGAGCGCTCTGTCGATCCCGGCGTAGTCGGTCGAGCCGGTCGCGCCGTAGACGAGCGCGAGCCCGTACAGCAGCGTCGCCGAGCCGACCGAGCCGACGATCAGGTACTTGAGGCCCGACTCGAGCGAGCGCTCGCGGCGCAGCTCGGTCGCGCACAGCACGTACAGCGGGATCGACAGCAGCTCGAAGCCGAGGAACAGCGTTACGAGGTTCGTCGCGGCGACGAGGATCGCCATCCCGAGGATCGAGAACAGCAGCAGGCTGAAGAACTCGCCGGGGCTCGCCTCTTCGGCGGCGTGCGAGCGCCAGGCGAGCAGCGTCGCGCCGACGCCGGCGCCGCAGAACGCGAACAGCAGCACGAGCGTGAGGTCGTCGGAGACCATCGCGCCGGAGATCAGCGACGTCGTCTCGCCGAACTGCCAGATCCCGAGGCCGATGGTGGCGGCCAGCGTGGCGATCGTCAGCAGCGGCGTCGCGTGGCGCACCCAGCGCCCGTGCGCGAGCCCGAGCAGCAGCGTCAGGATCGCGCCCGCGGTGAGCGCGATGAAGGGCGACAGCCCGGCGTAGTCGATGTGCGGCGCCTTGGCGTGGGCGGCGGCGATGGCGAGGGCACTCATGGCCTGTCCTTCCCCACGGTGACGCGGACGATATGCCCGCCGCGCTCGGCGACCGCGGTCGTCGGCGCGCTCACCGCGGCGACGCTCGCCTTCGCGGCCGACTCGCTGCGCTTCAACCCGAATTGCGGGTACAGCGCGAGCGCGAGGATCGCGAGCACGAGCGGTGCGAGGACGGCGAGGTCGCCGAAGCCGATCTCGCGGGCGTCGGGGTCGACGCCGGGGCCGACGCGGTTGTGCATCGCGCGGATGAACAGGCGCAGCACGTACACGCTCGCCAACGCGACGCCGACGGACGCGACGAACGCGAACACGACCTTCGTCTTGAAGACGCCGAGCAGGATCAGGAACTCGCCGACGAAGTTCGCGCTGCCCGGCATCGCGAGCGTCGCGAGCCCGACGATCAGGAACAGCGACGCGAGCACCGGCGCGCGGAAGGCGATCCCGCCCATGTCGCGCAGGTCTTCGCTTCCGCCTGCACGTGCCGCCAGCAGCCCGACGATGAAGAACAGCGGCAGCGTCACGAGGCCGTGGTTGACCATCTGCAGCAGCGCGCCCTGCACCCCGTCCTGGTTGAGGGCGAAGATCCCGAGCGTGATGAAGCCCATCTGCGCGACGGAGCTGAAGCCGACGACGAGGCGGGCGTTCGTGGTGCTGAACGCCATCGCCGAGCCGTACAGGATCGAGGCGACCGCGATCAGCAAGAGCAGCTCCTGGAAGTGCACGGAGGCGTCCGGGAAGACCGGCAGCACGATCCGCAGGAAGCCGTACGCCGCGACCTTCGAGACGACGCCGGAGAAGGCGGCCAGGGCCGGCAGCGGCATCGTGCGGTAGCCGTCGGGCAGCCAGCCGTGCAGCGGGAAGGCCGGCATCTTTACGAGGAACGCGGCCGCGAAGCAGAGGAAGATCCACTCCTGCGAGCCCGTCGAGAGCGGCGCTCTCGCGAGCGCCGCGAGCGAGAAGGTGAGGTCGCTGTTGTGCTGCTCGGCCGTCAGCACACCGGTCGCGACCGCCGCCGCCAGCATCAGCAGCGAGCCGACGAGCGTGTAGATCACGAGCTTCGTCGTCGCGCGCACGCGCTCCGGCCGCTCGCCCGCGCCCCAGATCCCGGTCAGGAAGTAGAACGGGATCAACATCAGGTCGAAGAACGCGACGAACAGGATCAGATCCTGCGCGCAGAAGGCGCCGAGCACGGCCGTCTCCCCGGCCAGCAGCCACAGGTAGAACTGCGACGGGCGCTCCCAGTCGGCGCGCAGGTTCGCCATCAGCGTCGCGCCCGCGAACAGCACCGTCGTCAGCAGCACGAGCACGAGGTTCAGCCCGTCGAGGCCGAGCGAGTACGAGATGCCCAGCGCGGAGATCCACGTGCGGTCGGTGACGAACTGCATGCCCTCGCCGCTGTCGAAGCGGACGACGAACGAGATCGCGATCGCGAGCGTCGCGAGCGCGCCGACGAGCGCGATGCGGGGAGCGGCGCGGTTGCCCCAGATCGCACAGAGGATCGCGACGACGAGCGGCAGCCAGATGAGGATCGACAGGGTCATGCGTCAGCTCGCGGAGATCAGGAAGTAGAGGACGACCGCGGCGCCGCCGAGCAGCAGCAGCGCGGCGTAGTAGCGCAAGAACCCGGTCTGGATCGCGCGCACCGCAGCGGAGCCGGCGCGCACAACCGACGTGGTGCCGTCGACCAGCGTCCCCTCGACGACGACGCGCTCGAACGTGCGGCGCGAGAAGTTCCCGAACGCGGCGAACGGGCGCACGACCACGAGGTCGATCAGCTCGTCGAACCACCACTTGTTGACGAACAGCGTGTACGCCGGCCGGAAGCGCTCACGCCAGACGGCGGCCGAGCCGGGCCGCGCGACCCAGATGCGGTGCGCGAGCGCGATCCCGAGCAGTGCCAGCACGGTGCCGAGCGCCATCCCGAAGAACACCAGCCCGTTGCCCGGCTCGTCGTGGATGTACTTCGAGTCCGCGAACGTCGGCTCGAGGAAGTTCGTGATCACGTGGTCGACGTTCGGAATCTGCACGAGCCCGGCGACGGTCGCGCCGATCGCCAGCAGCGTCATCGCGACCTTCATCGGCAGCGCGCGCTCGGCGATCGTGTGCTCCGGACCCGGGAATCCGACGTCGGTGTCCTCGACCTCGCCGTTGGCGGGGTTCGTGTGGACCTCGGCGTGCGCGAGGTGCCCGTGCTCGAGCTCCTTCGCCTCCGCGCACGGCTCGCCCCAGAAGGCGCGGAAGATCATCCGCCACGTGTAGACGGCGGTCAGGAACGCGCCGACGTAGCCGACGACGTAGAGCACGACGAACCCGCCGCCGCGGTTGCCGACGAACGCGAGGATCTCGTCCTTCGAAAAGAAGCCGGAGAAGGGCGGCACGCCGGACAGGGCGAGGCCGCCCACGACGAAGCAGCCGAACGTGAACGGCATCGCCTTGCGGAAGCCGCTCATCTTGTCGAGCGACTGCGCGCCCGCCATCGCCCCGATGATCGAGCCGGCCGCCATGAACAGCAGCGCCTTGAAGAAGGCGTGCGTCATCAGGTGGAACAGCCCCGCGACGTACCCGCCGGCGCCGACGGCCATGATCATGTAGCCGATCTGCGACATCGTCGAGTACGCGATCACGCGCTTGATGTCGGTCTGCGTGAGCGCGATCGTGCCGGCGATCAGCAGCGTCACGCAGCCGACGACCGCGGCCGTGTCGGCGGCTGCGGGTGCGGCCTCGAACAGCGGGTGCAGGCGTGCGATCAGGTAGACGCCGGCCGTCACCATCGTGGCGGCGTGGATCAGCGAGGAGACGGGCGTCGGGCCCTCCATCGCGTCCGGGAGCCATGTGTGCAGCGGGATCTGGGCGCTCTTGGCAAACGCGCCGACGAGGATCAGCAGGCAGCCGGCGACCAACGCGCCGTGGTGGCCGTCGAAGGCCCCGCCCTCGACCGCTCTGAACGTGCCGAGGAAGTCGAGCGTGCCGCTGTGGCGCAGGATGAAGAAGGTGCCGAGCACGAGCCCGACGTCGCCGACGACGTTGATCACGAACGCCTTGATGCCGGCCTGCGTCGCGGTGCCACGGCGGTACCAGAACGAGATCAGCAGATACGAGGCCGTGCCGACGAACGCCCACCCGACGATCAGCACCAGGAAGTTGCCGCCGAGCACCAGCACGAGCATCGAGAAGACGAAGAAGTTGAGGTACGCGAAGTAGCGCGCGTACCCGTGGTCGCCGCGCATGTAGCTGACGCTGTAGAGGTGGATCAGCGTCGAGACGCCCGTCACCACGAGCATCATGTAGACGGACAGCGGGTCGACGAGGATCGACAGCTTCGCGTCGACGTCGCCGGTGACGGCGTAGTCCCACAGCGAGCTGACGAGCGCGCGGTGCTCGGCGTCGTGGCCCTGCAGGCTGAACAGCGCGCCGAGCGCGCAGACGAACGCGAGGCCGATCGCGAGCGTGCCGACCGCGCCGGCCGCGCCACGGCCGAGCTGCTTGTAGCCGAGCCCGTTGATCAGCGCGCCCAGCAGCGGGAACAGGAGGACCAGCCAGGCCCAGGTGGTCGTGCTCATCCTTGAAGCTCCCGGAGTTCATCCACGTCGATCGGCAGGCGGCGGCGGAAGATCGCCACGATCAGGCCGAGCCCGACGGTCACCTCGCAGGCGGCGACGACCATCACGATCAGCGCGAAGATCTGGCCGTCGCTGTTCCCGTGCATGCGCGAGAAGGCGATCAGCGCGAGGTTCGCCGCGTTCAGCATCAGCTCGAGGCACAGCAGGATCACGAGCGGGTTGCGCCGCACGAGCACGCCGCCGGCGCCGATGCAGAAGATCAGCGCGGACACGACGAGGTACCAGGCGATGCTCATCAGCGGTCGCCTCCGGGCGTCGCGACCGGGCGGCCGCGCTCGGTCGCGTCGGTCGCCGCTTCGCCGGGTGCGTCCTCGTGCGGCGGGCGCAGTGCGCCGACCGCCTCCGCCATCGTCCCGCTGAACAGGTCGCGCGGGGTGATGTAGTGCGCCGGGTCGACGTTGAAGTCGTCGAGCGTGGTGCCCTTCCGCCGCCGCGCGAGCACGACCGCGCCGACCGCAGCCACGAGCAGCAGCAGCGAGGCGACCTCGAACGGGAACAGGAACTTCGTCAACAGCGCCTCGCCGATCTGCGCCGGCGAGCCGAAGCCGGACACGTACGGCGCGCCGTCGGAGTCGATCGCCTGCAGGCCCGAGCCCAGCACCGCGATCGCCAGCTCGGCGAACAGCGCCAGCACGGCCGCGCCCGCGACCACGCGCAGCTGCGCGCCGCCGGGCGTCAGCGGCCGGGCGCCGCCGCCGATGTAGGAGACGACGAACAGGTAGAGCACCATCACCGCGCCGGCGTAGACGACGACCTGCGCGGCGGCGATGAACTCCGCCCGCAGCAGCAGGAACAGCGCGGCCAGCGACAGCAGGTGCCCCACCAGCGCGAGCACGCTGTAGAAGGGGTTGCGCAGGGCGACCACCCCGATCGCGCCCGCGATCGCGCCGATGGCGGCGATGAAGAAGACGACTGAGGACATGGCGGCTCGGCTACTCGTCCTCGGTGCGGAGCGGCGTGCGCTCCAGCGGCTCGGCGAGCAGCATCTCCTTCGTGAAGATGAGGTCGTCGCGGTTGTAGTCGGACAGCTCGAAGTCGTGCCCCATCGTGATCGCGTCGAACGGGCACGCGACCTCGCAGTAGCCGCAGAAGATGCAGCGCGACATGTTGATCTCGTAGACGGCCGCGTAGCGCTCGCCGGCGGAGACGCGCTGCTCGGGCGTGTTCTCGGCCGCGACGACGCGGATGCAGTCGGCCGGGCAGGCGGCCGCGCACAGCGAGCAGCCGACGCACTTCTCCAGCCCCGTGTCCTCGAAGCGGTGCAGCTTGTGGCGCCCGCGGAAGCGCGGGTAGACGGGGATCTTCTCCTCTGGGTACTGATAGACGACCGTGCCCTCGACCAAGCGGCCGAAGGTCGTCTTCAAGCCCCGCAGCGTCTCGCCGAAGGCGCGGTAGAGGCCGCCGGCGCCGCCGGGCTCGGGCCCGCGCTGCACGGCGATGACGGTGTCGCCCTTGGGCGCCCAGCGTCTGACTTCGAGCGGAGGGGTCATCAGTCGAGCACCGTCACGAGGATCGCGGTCACGAGCGCGTTGGCCGTGGCCAGGGGCAGCAGGACCTTCCAGCCGAGCGACATCAGCTGGTCGTAGCGCAGGCGTGGCAGCGTCGCGCGCACCCACACGAAGATCGCGATCACGAGCGTGATCTTCAGCAGCACGACGAGCGGGTCGACCCACGTCGGCGGGTCGATCCCGAACGGCAGCAGCCAGCCGCCGAAGAACATCGTCACGGCGATGCCGGAGGCGATCACCATGTGGAAGTACTCGGCCGCGTAGTAGGAGGCGAAGCGGCCGCCGCCGTACTCGGTGTTGTAGCCGGCGACGAGCTCGGCGTCGGCCTCGGGGAGGTCGAACGGCGGGCGGCTCGTCTCCGCGAACGCGGCGACCATGAAGACGATGAAGCCGACGAACTGCGGGATGAACAGCCACATCCCGGCGCTCTCCTGGTGCAGCACGATGCCCGTCAGCGAGAGCGTCCCGCACGTGATGATCACGCCGACGAGCGAGAGCCCCATCGAGACCTCGTAGGAGATCAGCTGCGCGGCGGAGCGCATCGCGCCGAGGAAGCTGTACTTGGAGCCGGAGGCCCAGCCGCCGAGCATCAGGCCGTAGACGGCGATCGCGCTGAAGGCGAACGCGAACAGCACGCCGATGCTCGGGTCGATGCCGTACAGGCCGACCTGCGTGCCGAAGATGTCGACCGTGTTGCCGAACGGCACGATCGCGAACGACACGCACGCGGTCAGGATCGAGATCGCGGGCGCGATCGCGAACAGGAAGCCGACCGACGTGCGCGGGCGGAACTGCTCCTTCACGAGCAGCTTGAAGATGTCCGCCATCGGCTGCAGCGCGCCGAACGGGCCGACGCGGTTGGGGCCGTAGCGGTTCTGGAAGCGGCCCATCAGCTTGCGGTCCATCATCAGCGCGAGGGGGACCATCGAGAAGCCGACGATGAAGATGATCAGCGACTTCAGGATCTGGATCCACCAGGACTCGGCGTAGCCGACGGTGGCGAGCACGGTGGTCATGCCGGCACCTCGGCGCGCGTGCGGTCGACCGTCACCGTCTGCGGCGCGCCGTTCGTGAGCTCGCTCGCCCCGTTCTCGGGCAGGCCGGCATCGAGGAAGACGGACCCGGCCGGGGTGTTGCCGCGGAGGGCGACGGTCGCGCTGACGGTGCGGTCGTCGGCCGACACGGTCACGCGGTCGCCGTTCTCGATGCCGAGCTTGTCCGCGTCGGCCGGGCTGACCTCCAGGGTCGCTCGGCGCGCGAGGAACTTCAGCGCGGGCGCGTGCTCGACCTCCGGCGACGCCCAGATCGAGCGGAAGCTGCCGAGGCGCAGGGCGCCGTTGGGGGTCGGCGCCGCGACCGGGGCGCCGGTCTCGAACGTCGTCGGTCCTTCGGGCACGGCCTCGGCCGCCGCCCGCTCCTGCCAGCGCACGCCGCGCCCGCCGATCTCCTCGAGCGTGAGGCCGGCATAGAACGGCACCGCCTCGAACAGCTGCTGGCTCGCCATCGGCCCGGTGAGCGGTGAGCTGTGTCGCTCCGGGGGTCCATACGACCCCCTATCCGACACAGCTCGCTCCAGCTCGGCCAGGATCGACCACTCCGCGCGCACGGAGCCGGGGTGGCCGATGCCGGGGCGCAGGCGCTGGAGGCGGCCGTCGGGGTGCGTGACCGTCCCTTCCTTCTCGGCGTAGGACTCGGCGGGGAACACGACCGTCGCGTGCTCACGCAGCTCGTCGGTCAGGAACGAGGCGTGGGCGATGACCGTCGACGCCCGCGCCATCGCGCGGCGCCACAGCGGCGCGTCGGCGCCGTCGCGAATCGGGTCGACGTGCAGCAGGTAGAGCGCGGCAAGCTCGCCGTCGGCCGCGGCAGCGGCGATCTCACGTGCGGAGCGGCCGGAAGGCGCGCCATCCACATCCGCACCCTCCCCCCTCGCAGCCGAACCGGCCGCGCCCGCGCCCGCAGCAGCGCCCGAGCCGAGCGCAGACAGGCCCGGCCCGGCGTTCGGCAGCACGCCCGCCTCGCGCAGCCCGCGGCCGTTGGCCGACGACGGAACGCCAAGCAGGCCGGCGCCCGCGCGGTCAGCCAGCCCGAGCCGACCGGCCACGTTCAAGAGCGCGGGCACCGCCGCGGCACCGAGCCGCTCGCCCCACACGATCACCACGTCACCCCGGCCGTCCTCGCTGAGCAGATCCGCCAGGGCGCGGACCGCCTTCGGGTCGGCATCGGCGGCGGCGCACAGCGCATCGACGTCGCCGGCGGCGCCCAAAGCCGCCTCCAACGCCGCCACGAACGCGTGCTCCGCGCCGGGCGCATAGCGCAGCCACAGCTTCGCGCTGGGGTCGAGCGCGCTCGGGCGCGGCGTCGCGACCGCGAGCTGCACGCCGCGCCGGCGCACGCCCTTGCGAATGCGCAGCTCGACGTTCGCGATCTCGTCGACCGGCTCGGTCCCGAGCACGAAGACCGTGTGAGCGAACTCGATGTCGGGAACGGTCGCCTGCAGCGCCGGCGCGGCAAGCGCGCGTTGCAGCTCGAGCGGCAACGGGCTGCCGTCGATGCGGGAGTCGACGTCGGCGCTCCCCAGGCCCTCGCGCACGAGGCGCTGGAGCAGGAAGCCCTCCTCGTTCGTCGTCGTGCCGCCGGCGACGGCGCCGACCGACCCGCGCGCCTTGCCGAGGGCGCCCGCCGCGGCGCTCAGCGCGCGCTCCCATGACGCCGGCCGCAGCGCGTCGCCGTCGCGCACGAGCGGCTCCACCACGCGCTCCTCGCTGTGGACCGCCTGGTAGGCGAAGCGGCCCTTGTCGCACAGCCAGCCGTCGTCGACCTCCGAGTGATCGCGGGCGAGCACGCGCAGCACGCGCTCGTCGCGGACCGTCAGCTCGACGTTGCACTGCGACGGGCACAGGGTGCAGACCGTGCCGGCGCCCTCGATGTCCCAGGGCCGCGCGCGGAAGCGGTACGGGCGCGACGTCAGGGCGCCCACCGGGCACAGCTCGATGATGTTGCCGCTGAACGGCGCGACGTACGGATGCGCGTCGAACGTGCCGACGTACGAGTGCGCGCCGCGCTCGTGCAGGATCAGCTGGTAGTCCTCGCTGACCTCCTGCGAGAAGCGCACGCAGCGGTAGCAGAGGATGCAGCGCTCGCGGTCGATCGCGATCAGCGGCGACAGCTCGAGCGGCTTCTTGAAGTGGCGCTTGGGCTCGACCATGCGTGAGATGCCGCGGCCCCAGCCGAACGTGATGTCCTGCAGCGGGCACTCGCCGCCCTTGTCGCAGACGGGGCAGTCGAGCGGGTGGTTGACGAGCAGGAACTCGACGACGGAGTTCTGCGCCTCTCTGACGCGAGCCGTCTGGGTGTGGACGACCATGCCGTCCTTGACCGGCGTCGAGCAGGCGGTCTGCAGCTTCGGGATCCCCTCGATCTCGACGAGGCACATGCGGCACGCGCCGACCGGCTGGCCGAGCTTCGGCTCGTAGCAGAAGACGGGGATCTCGACGTCGCCGTACTTCGCGCCGTCGACCAGCATCGCGCCCTCGGGCGCCTGCACCTCGCGTCCGTCGATCGAGAACGTGACCATGCGGACCTCGGGGCGCGGCATCAGGCGAGCACCCCCGCGGGCGCGCCGTGCAGCGCGGCGTCGGCCGGCGCGTCGAAGGTCGGCGCGCCCAGCCCGTTCGCCGCGCGGCGCGCCTCGATGTGCGCCTCGAACTCGCCGCGCAGCTTCGCGACCATCGAGGACAGCGGCATCGCCATCGCGTCGCCGAGCACGCACAGGCAGTTGCCCATGATCTGCTCCTGGACGGAGGCGATGATGTCGAGGTCCATCGGCGTCGCCTCGCCCGACTCGACGCGCTGCAGCATCTTCACGGTCCAGTTCGTCCCCTCGCGGCACGGCGTGCACTTGCCGCACGACTCGTGTCTGTAGAACTTCGCGAGCTTCAGCGCGACGTCCACGGCGGACACGCTGTCGTCGACGACGATGATCGCGCCGGACCCGAGCATCGAGCCGGCCTTCGCCATCGCGTCGAAGTCGTACGGCAGGTCGAGGTCCTCCGGCAGCAGGATCGGCGAGGAGGAGCCGCCGGGGAACCAGAACTTCACCGTGCGGCCGCGCTCGGGTCCGCCTGCCAGCCCGTAGACGATCTCGCGCGACGGGATGCCCAGCTCGATCTCGTAGTTGCCGGGCCGCTGGACGTTGCCGGAGACGGACACGAGCTTCGTGCCGGTCGACGTCTCGGTGCCGAGCTTCGCGTACTCCTGCCCGCCCATGCGGATGATGTGCGGAACGGTCGCGAGCGTCTCGACGTTGTTGATCAGCGTCGGGCCCTGGTAGAGGCCCTGGTTGGCGGGGAACGGCGGCTTCAGCCGCGGGTTGCCGCGCTTGCCCTCGAGCGAGTCGAGCAGGCCGGTCTCCTCGCCGCAGATGTACGCGCCGGCGCCGCGGTGCAGCACGAGCGTGAGCGAGTGGTCGGAGCCGAGGATGCGCTCCCCGAGGTAGCCGGCCTGGCGCGCCTCCTCGATGGCGCGCTCGAGGATCTCGGCCTGCTGCTCGTACTCGCCGCGGATGTAGACGAACGAGCGGTTCGCGTCCGCGGCGTAGGCGCCGATGATCATCCCCTCCACGAGCATGTGCGGGGACTTCTGCATCAGCTCGCGGTCCTTGAAGGTGCCGGGCTCGGACTCGTCGGCGTTGCAGACGAGGTACTTGTCCATCGTCCCTCTCGGCAGGAACGAGGCCTTTCTGCCCATCGCGAAGCCGGCGCCGCCGCGGCCGCGGAGACCGGAGTCGAGCAGCTGCTGGAGGACCTCCTCGCGCGGCATTGTCAGTGCGCGCTCGAGCGACTGGTAGCCGCCGCGGCGCTTGTAGACGTCGATCGACGCGAGCCCCGGCTCGTCGATGTCCTTGAACAGCAGCAGCTCGGTCATGCGTCCCCGTCCTCGAACAGCTTGGGAGCGGCCTCGGACGCGTCGCTCGCCGCGCGCGGGTCGGCGACCTTGCGGCGCAGCAGCTGCTTGTCCGGCAGCACCTCCTCGCCGGCGCGCAGCTGCGCGACGATCGTCTCCGCATCGCCCAGCTCCAACGGGCCGACGTAGGCGCCGTTGACCGACGCCATCGGCGCGATGTCGCAGGCGCCGAGGCACTCGAACGCGCGCACGTTGAGGTCGGGGTCGTCGCCGGCCGCCTCCTGCATCGCGGCGTAGAGCTCGTCGGCGCCGCGCAGCGAGCACGAGATGTTCGTGCACACGTAGATCGCCTCGCGCCCGACCGGCTTCGTCTCGAGCATGTCGTAGAAGGTCGCGACCGCCGTCAGGTACGCCGGCGTCAGCCGCATCACGCACGCGACCTGCTCGATCGCCTCGGGCGAGCACCAGCCGTGCAGCTCCTGCGCGGCGTGCAGCGCGGGGATCGCGGCCGAGCGGAAGTCGGGGTACCGAGCCATCGCGGCCTCGATCCGCTCGCGCAGCTCCGCCGGCACCGGCGTGGCCGCCGGGTCGGGGACCTGCGCCGGGTCCTTGGTCAGGTCGACCGCGTCGTCCCAGCCGGGGATGCGGGAGCCGTGGCCGTAGCGGGCCACGGCGGCCGGGTCGCCGTTCACCGGTCCACCCCGCCCAGCACCGGATCCAGCATCGCGAGCGTCGCCACGAGGTCCGCGATGTACGAGTTGCGCGTCGCCGGCGCGGTCGCCTGCAGGTTCACGAACGAGGGGTCGCGCATGTGCACGCGCGCCGGTCTCGACGAGCCGTCCGAGCGCACGTAGCAGCCGAGCTCGCCGCGCGGCGACTCGATCGCGTTGTAGACCTCGCCCGGCGGCACGCGGAAGCCCTCGGTCACGAGCTTGAAGTGGTGGATCAGCGCCTCCATCGAGGTCGCCAGCTCGTGGCGCGGCGGCAGCGCGACCTTGCGGTCCTCGGTGATGAACGGCCCCTCGGGAAGGCCGTCCAATGCCTGGTCGATGATGTCGCAGGACTCGTAGATCTCGGCGTGGCGGACGCGGTAGCGGTCGTAGTTGTCGCCGATCGTGCCGACCGGGATCTTGAAGTCGAAGTGGTCGTAGGAGCAGTACGGCGCGGCCTTGCGCAGGTCCCACGGGTTGCCGGCCGCGCGCAGCAGCGGGCCGGTCACGCCGAGGCCGAGCAGCGTCGCCTCGTCGACGATCCCGGTGTGGCGCAGGCGCTGCAGCACGATCTCGTTCTTGTCGAGCAGCGCGGCGTACTGGTCGGCGCGCGTGCGCATCGTCTTGGTGAATCTGCGCACCCGCTCGGCCCAGCCGCGCGGGATGTCCTCGATCACGCCGCCGACCTGGAAGTAGCGCGTGTGCATGCGCTGGCCGGAGGACATCTCGAACAGGTCGAGCACCGCCTCGCGCTCGCGGAAGCAGTACCACCACACGGAGATCGCGCCGAGGTCGATGCAGCTCGTCCCGAGCCACACGAGGTGGGACATGATGCGGTTGAGCTCGAGGTGGATCACGCGCAGGTACTGGGCGCGCGCGGGGACCTCGACCTCCAACAGCTTCTCGACGGCGCCGCAGAACGCCATCGCGTTGAAGTAGTAGGACAGGTAGTCCATCCGCTCGACGACGGGGATGACCTTCCAGTAGGGCTTGTCCTCGGCCGTCTTCTCGATGCCGGTGTGGACGTAGCCGATCACCGGCTTGATGTCGCGGACGGTCTCGCCCTCGAGCGTGACGATCAGGCGCAGCACCCCGTGCGTCGAGGGGTGGTGCGGCCCCATGTTGATCGTCATCAGCTCCTGCTCGAGGCCCTCGCCTGCGGGCGCCGAGCTGAGCGTGACCGACTCCTCCTGCTTGCGGTAGTCCGAGACGGTCACTGCGTCCACCCCGGGACCTTGTCCTCGTTGTAGGTGAACAGCACCGGCTCGCCGCCGATCGGGAAGTCGCGCCGCTGCGGGTGGCCCTCGTAGTCCTCCGGCATGAGGATGCGGCGCAGGTCCGGGTGGCCGTCGAAGACGACGCCGAACATGTCGAAGACCTCGCGCTCGGGGTGGTTCGCGCCCGCCCACAGGTCGCACAGCGACGGCACGTGCGGGTCCTCGATCGTCACGCGCGTCTTGAGGCAGATGCGGTCGACGTTCGGCATGTCGAGCAGCTGGTAGTGCACGCCGAGGCGCGGCTCCTCGGGGTAGTAGTCGACGCCGTGACAGGACGCCATGAACGCGTAGCCCTTCGCGACGAGCAGCTCGGCGGCCGTGCGCAGGAACGTCGGCGCGACCTCGACAGTCGCCTCCTCGCGGAAGAAGCTCGTGCCCAGGACGGCGTCGGAGTCGGCGGCGCGCAGGTCCTGAGCGATCAGCTCGAGACCGGTCGCGTCAGGCACGTCGGGTCTCTCCGGATTGGAAGACGTTGACCGCGTTCACGCCTGGTCGGTCGGCGTCCCCCGAGACCTCCTCGGTGCCCTCGGCGCCGTAGCGCTCGCGCCAGCCGGCGGGCGCGTGGCCCTGGATTCTGTCGCGCAGCTTGAGGATGCCGTGCATCAGCGCCTCCGGCCGCGGCGGACAGCCGGGCACGTGCACGTCGATCGGCATGAACTTGTCGGCCGGCACGATCGCGTAGTTGTTGAAGACGCCCATCGAGGAGCAGCAGGCGCCCATCGCGATCGCCCAGCGCGGCTCGAGCATCTGGTCGTAGATGCGGCGCACGACCGGCGCCATCTTGATCGACACGCGGCCCGACAGGATCAGCAGGTCGGCCTGGCGCGGCGAGGCGCGGAACGCCTCGAAGCCGAAGCGCGCGATGTCGAGGCGCGCGCCCGGCAGCGACATCATCTCGATCGCGCAGCAGGCGAGCCCGAACGTCGCGGGGAAGAGCGAGTTGCCGCGCGCCCACGCGACCGCCTTGTCGAGCGTGGTCGTCAGGACGCGCTCCTCGACGTACTGCTCCAGCTCCTCGTCGGGGATGTCGCCGCGCAGCATGTCGCGCGCGCGCAGCTGGCGGATGCGGAAGTCGCTCGCGCCGTCGAGTCTCGCGCGCGTCACTTCCATTCGAGCGCCCCCCGCCGCCACACGTACGCGAAGCCGATCATCAGCAGCGTGATGAAGACGCCCGTCTCGACCAGCGCGAACGTCCCGAACGCGCGCAGCTGCACCGCGATCGGGTAGAGGAAGATCACCTCGATGTCGAACAGGATGAACAGCATCGCGATCAGGTAGAAGCTGATCCCGAAGCGGAAGCTCCTGGAGACCTCGCTCGGGAGGCCGCACTCGTAGGGGGTGAGCTGCGACTGGCGGGAGGCCGCCGCGCGCCTGGGACCGAGCAGCCGCGGAGCCATGCCGAAGGCGGTGGCGACGACGAGTCCGATCGCGAGGAAGACGATCGCGGGTCCGTAGCTGGTCAGCAAAGCGTGGACGGTTATAGCACCGAGTGCGGGCAGTTTGTAACAACCTGTCACTTAGTGCGAAAACGCTCGATCTGATCGTGCGTAAACGCGCATGGACACTCGACTTCGCGCCCCTCCGGGGACCGGTCGGCTAGCGTGCGCGCGCGATGGTCACGGTCCACCTCGTCACCGGCGTCGCGCTGCTGGTCCTGAACCTCGCCGCCGGGCTCGTCGGCGCGTGGTGCTGGTATCGCGTCGAGCCGAGCCCGCGCTTCTGGCAGCTGCTGCGCGCCGGGCAGGCGGCGATCGTCGTGCAGGTGGTGCTCGGCGGGCTGCTGCTGGCGCTCGGGCACGAGCCCGGCGACGACCTGCACATCCTCTACGGGGCGCTGCCGCTCGTCGTCTCGTTCGTGGCCGAGCAGCTGCGGATCGGCTCGGCCGACGCGATCCTCGCCGCGCGCGACTACGACTCGGCGGCCGACGTCGGCGCGCTGCCGGCCGAGGAGCAGCGCGTCGTCGTGCTGTCGATCGTGCGCCGCGAGATGGGCGTGATGACGGTCTCCTGCTTCGTCGTCGTCGCGCTCGCGCTGCGGGCGGCGACGACCTCCGGCGGGCTCTGACCCCACTCGCTCAGGAACGACACGACGTCGCCGGCCTCGAGCGGCCGCGCGAACAGGAAGCCCTGGCCGCTGTCGCAGTGCTCCTCGCGGATCACCGACAGCTCGTCGGGGCGCTCGATCCCCTCCGCGAGCGTCTCGATCGAGAGCGCCTTGCCGAGCTGCACGAGGCTGCGCAGGAAGACGCCGTTCTCGGCGCCGTCGCTCAGGCGCGCGATGAAGGAACGGTCGATCTTCAGCGCGTCGACGGGGAAGCGCTGGAGATGCGCGAGCGAGGAGTAGCCGGTGCCGAAGTCGTCGATCGCCACGCGCACGCCGAGCCGCTTGATCGCGAGCAGCCGGCGCGCGGTCTCCTCGGCGTTGCGCATCAGCGTCGTCTCGGTGATCTCGATCGTCAGCGCCGTCGCGTCCAGCCCGCTGGACGCGAGCGCCTCCTCGACGTGCCCGACGAGGGCGTCGTCGTCGAGCTGGCGCGCCGACACGTTCGCCGCGATCCCGATGCGATGGCCGGCGCGGTGCCACGCCGCTCCCTGCTTGCACGCCTCGGCGAGCACCCAAGCGCCGACGGTCGCGATCGCTCCGGACTCCTCCAGCAGCGGGATGAAGTCGTCGGGCTGGACGACGCCGCGCGACGGGCTGCGCCAGCGCAGCAGGCACTCCACGCCGGTCGGCCGCATGTTCACGAGGTCGAACGTCGGCTGGTAGACGAGGAAGAACTCCTCGTTCTGGATCGCCTGCTGAAGGTCCATCTCCAGCTCCATGCGCAGCTGGACGGCGTCCTCCATGCCGGCCTCGAAGACGGCGTAGCGGTTCTTGCCCTCCCACTTGGCGTGGTACATCGCGATGTCGGCGTCGCGCAGCAGCTCGTCGGCCGAGGTGCGATGCCCGGTCGCCACGCCGATGCTCGCCTTCACGAACACGGGCGTCTCGGCGCCGTCGAGTCTGAACGGCTCCGTCAGCGCCTCCAGCAGGCGCTCGGCGATCAGCTCCGGGCCGGCCCCGAGCGAGATGCCCTCGGCGACGACGACGAACTCGTCGCCGCCGAGCCGTCCCAGCGTGTCGGTTCCGCGCACGACGCCGTCGAGCCGCGCGGCGACCGCGCACAGCAGCTCGTCGCCGACGCCATGCCCGAGCGAGTCGTTGATCGACTTGAAGTTGTCGACGTCGATGAAGAGCGCGGCGACGGGCGTGTTGGAGACGTTCGCGCGCACGAGCATCTGGTCGATGCGGTCGCGGATCAGCGTGCGGTTCGGGAGCCCGGTGAGGCTGTCGTGCGTCGCGAGGAAGGCGAGCTCCTCCTGACGGCGCGAGAGCTCCTCGTGAGCCTTCTGGCGCTCCCCCTCGAACGACTCGCACATCCGCACGAGCGTCACGTCGAGGCTGCGCTGGAGCATGTCGCGCGCCGCGGCGAGCGTCTCCGGCGCCAAGCCGAGCTCGCCCACGCACGTCGCCGCGACGTCGGTCGCGGCGTCGCGCCAGCGCAGGCAGCGCTTCGTGACCTCGTTGAGCGGCGCGGCGCGCTGCGCCGCGAGCTGCCCGAAGATGCTCCACGACTCCTGGCCGAGGTCGCGCGCCACCTCCGCTCCCTCGCCCGCCATCCAGCGGGCGACGGCGACGGTCGAGACCGCGCCGACGCGCTCGAAGCTCTCCTCGACGATCGCGTCCAGCATGCCGCCGGACTCGACCGAGCGCCGCACCATGTCGCGCACGACGTCGCCGCTGCGCAGCTGCAGCTGCTCGCCGAGGCGACGGAGCTCCGTGGGCGGGTTGCCGCTCATGCTCGCCACTATCGGCACGAGCCCCGTCGCGCTTGAGAAAACGGACGCGTTTCAGGCGCCGCGACCGGCGCCCAGCGCGCGGTAGTCCCCGCGGTACCACAGCAGCGGCTCGCCCTCGGCGACGTCCATCGCCACGACCTCGCCGATCGCGATCTCGTGATCGCCGGCGGGGATCAGCTCGCGCACGTCGCAGACGATCCACGCGAGCGCGGCGTCGAGGATCGGCATGCCGACCTCCTGGCGGTGCGGGACCACCCGCAGCTTCTCGCCCTCCGGGACCTTCGAGGCGAACACGCGCGCGACGTCCTCGCTGCCGGCGCGCAGCACGTTGACCGCGAAGCGCCCGGTGTCGCGCACGAGCGGCAGCGTGCGCGCCGACTGCTCGAAGCAGACGAGCGCGAGCAGCGGATCGAGCGAGACGGAGCAGACCGCGTTCGCCGTCAGGCCGCCCTCGCCCGCCGGGCCGGCGACCGTGATGACCGCCACGCCCGTCGCGAAGTGGCCGAAGACCGTGCGGTAGCGATCGGGCTCGAGCGCGCGCGGCATGCGGGGCTCGTTTCTAGCAGCACGCGTGCGACGGCG
>DASVFS010000034.1:0-11330 GCA_036379915.1 Conexibacter sp.
GAGCGCGGCCGCGGCCGCGGGCGTGGCGGGGACCGCAACGGCCGGGGCGGCGGCGATCGCGACCGGGGCCCGCGGCGCGACCGCGATCCGGATCGCGGCTGATCGCACGACGCGATCGCTCGCAACGGTGCCCGACACCGACCACCGGATCACCGAGCTGAGCTCGGGCGTGCGGATCGTGACGGAGGCGATGCCCTCCGTCCGGTCCGTCTCGCTCGGCCTCTGGATCGGCACGGGCTCCCGCCACGAGGGTGACCCCGAGGCGGGCCTCTCGCACCTGATCGAGCATTTGCTGTTCAAGGGCTCGGACAGATATGCCTCGGTCGAGATCGACCAGGTCTTCGACGCGATGGGCGCCGAGCTGAACGCCGGCACGGGCAAGGAGAGCACCTCGCTCTACGCACGCGTGATCGACGCGCACCTCGCCGACGCGTTCGACGTGATGAGCGACATGGTGTGGAAGCCCGCGTTCCGCGGCAACGAGGTCGACAGCGAGCGGGAGGTGATCCTCGAGGAGATCGCGATGTACGAGGACGACCCGCAGGACAAGGTCTTCGACGTGCTCGGCGAGGCGGTCTTCGGCCGGCACCCGCTCGGGCGGGCGATCATCGGTCGCGCGGACGTCGTCGCCGACACGCCGGTCGACGCGATCCGCGCCTTCCACGCCGCCCGCTACGTTCCGCGCAACGTCGTGATCGCGGCTGCCGGCGCGGTCGACCACGACGCGCTCGTGGAGCTGGCGGCGGAGCGCGTGCCGGACGCCGCAGCCGCGCTCGCAGAGCCGCCGCGACCGCTCGCCGGCACGAGCGAGCGCGCCCACGCCGTGCGCTTCGAGCGCAAGGACACCGAGCAGTACCACGTGTGCGTCGGTGGGCTCGGGCTGGCGCGCGACGACGAGCGCCGCTTCGCGCTGCGCGTGCTCGACACGATCTTCGGCGGGACCTCGTCCTCGCGCCTGTTCCAGGAGGTACGCGAGCAGCGCGGGCTCGCCTACGCCGTCTCCTCGTTCACCGGCCAGTACGCCGACACCGGCCAGGTCGGGCTGTACGTCGGCACGCGGCCGGACAACCTCGCGCCGGCGCTGGAGGTGATCGCGCGCGAGCTCGAGCGGCTGCGGCGCGACCCGGCGAGCGACGCGGAGCTGGCGCGCGCGAAGGAGAACCTGAAGGGCCGCGTCGTGCTGTCGCTCGAGTCGACCGGCGCGCGCATGAATCGGCTCGGCTCGCATATCCTCGGCGGCGTGCCGCTGCTGTCCGTCGACGAGGTGATCGCGGGGATCGATGCCGTCACGCGCGAGGACCTGCTCGCGCTCGCCGAGCAGCTGTTCGCGCCCGAGCGCCTGTCGGCCGCCGGCATCGGTCCCGACGAGGACGCCTTCACCGCGGCGATCGCGCCGCTCGAGCCCGGCGCTCAGGCGGTGGCCGCGTGATCCGCGTGGCGGTCGCCGGCGCCGCCGGCAAGATGGGCGCGACCGTCTGCGACGCGGTGAACGGCGCCGACGACATGGAGCTGACGGGCCGTGCCGATCCCGCGCTCGGCACGACGCTCGCCGAGGTGCTGCCGCACGCCGACGTCGTCGTCGACTTCACGCGGCCGGACACTGCGCTGGCGAACGCGCTGGAGTGCGTCGCGGCGGGCGTGCACGTCGTCATCGGCACCACGGGCTTCGACGTCGAGCCGCTGCGCGCCGCCGGCGGGGCGAACGTCTTCATCGCGCCGAACTTCGCGATCGGCGCGGTCCTGATGATGCGCTTCGCCGCCGAGGCCGCCAAGCACATGGCGAAGGCGGAGATCATCGAGCTGCACCACGACAGAAAGCTCGACAAGCCGAGCGGCACCGCCGCGCGCACCGCCGAGCTGATGGCGGCGGAGAGCGGCAAGCCCGCGCCGCCGATCCACTCGGTGCGGCTGCCCGGGATGGTCGCCAACCAAGAGGTGATCCTCGGCGACGTGGGGCAGACGCTCACGATCCGCCACGACACGGTCGACCGTGTCTCGTTCATGCCGGGCGTGCTGCTCGCCGTGCGCAGAGTCGGCGAGCTGAGCGAGTCGCCGGTGATCGGGCTCGAGCACCTGCTGTAGTGCTCGTCGCCGTCACCGACCACGCGGTCGAGCGCTTCCGCCAGCGCGTCGGCTCGCGCGCCGGCCTGCTCGATCCCAGACCGGAGATCGCCGGGCGCGTGCGGCGCGCGTGGGAGGCCGGGCGCTGGAGCGAGCAGGCGCCGGAGGGCGCGAACGCGGCGCGCGGGTCGGTCTACGTGCGCGACCTCGTCGACCGCGACCTGCTGTTCGTGTGCCGGCGCGAGCACGGCGAGCTGGTCGTGATCTCGCTGTGGGAAGCGGGCCGCGTCGGCACGCCCCGTGTCCCGCGTCGCTTCACCGACGCCCTGCGATAATGGCCCGATGCCGCAGCTCGGAACGATCCTGACCGCGCTCGTCACGCCCTTCGACGCGCAGCTGCGCGTCGACGAGGAGGCGGCCGTACGGCTGATGGAGCACTGCGTCGCGCACGGCTCCGACGGGCTGGTGATCTGCGGCACCACCGGCGAGGCGGCGACGCTCACCGACGACGAGCACCTGCGGATGATCGAACTGGCCGTCCAGGAGCTGAGCGGGAAGGCGACGATCGTCGCCGGCGTCGGCTCGAACGACACGCGGCATGCCGTCCACCTGACCGAGCGCGCGACGGCGCTCGGCGCCGACGCGCTGCTGCACGTGACGCCGTACTACAACCGCCCGAACGAGCGCGGGATCGCGGCGCACTTCAAGGCGTGCGCGGAGGCCACCGACAAGCCGATCATGCTCTACAACATCCCGCTGCGCACCGGGCGGGACATGTCGAACGACTTCCTCGCGCGCCTCGCGCAGGAGATCGACGGCGTCGTCGCGGTCAAGCAGTCGAACCCCGACAGCCTCGCGCCGATCGACGGACTCGACCTCTACGCCGGCGACAACGAGACGTTCTGCGACGTGCTGGAGATGGGCGGCGCGGGCGGCGTGCTGGTCGCGAGCCATATCGTCGGCGACCGCTTCCGCCAGATGGTCGACGAGCCGGAGCGGCGCCGCGCGATCCACGACGAGCTGGGCGACCTGTTCGCCGCGCTCGCGGTCGCGCCGAACCCGATCGGGATCAAGGCCGCGTTGAATCTGCTCGGCCACCGCGTCGGCGGGCTGCGTCTGCCGATGGTCGAGGCCGACGAGCGGGAGTTGGGGGCCATTCGCGCCGCGCTGGAGCGGTACGGCTTGCTGACGACGGTCTCGTAGTGGCGAACGGGACACTGCGCGTCCTCCCGCTCGGCGGGCTGGGCGAGATCGGCAAGAACATGACGGTGGTCGAGTACGACGACCGCATCGTCGTCGTCGACACCGGCCTGCGCTTCCCGACCGCCGACATGCTCGGGATCGACCTCGTGCTGCCGGACTTCTCGTACCTGCGCGAACGCGCGGAGGACATCGAGGCGATCGTCATCACGCACGGCCACGAGGACCACCTCGGCGCGCTCCCGTGGGTGCTGCGCGAGTTGGGCCTGAAGGCCGATCCGCCGCCGATCTACGGCGGCCCGCTGCCGATGGCGATGGCGCGCTCGAAGCTCGACGAGCACCGCATGAGAGAGATCGAGCTGGAGGACGTGGCCGACGGCGAGACGATCGAAGCAGGACCGTTCGACATCGAGCTGGTCCACATGACGCACTCGATCCCCGACTCGAACGCGGTTGCGCTCACGACCGAGCTCGGCACGATTCTCATCAGCGGCGACTACAAGTTCGACCAGACGCCCGTCGACGGCCGGCCGGCCGACGTGTCGCGGCTCGCGGAGCTGGGCAGGGAGGGCCTGCTGCTGCTGTGCGGGGACTCGACGAACGCGGACCGGGCGGGCTTCTCGCCCTCCGAGGCGGGCGTCGGCCCGCACCTGGAGGAGGCCTTCTCGCGCTGCGAGGGACGCATCGTCGTGACCAGCTTCGCGTCGAACATCCACCGCGTGCAGCAGGTCGTCGACGCGGCCGCGGCGCTCGGGCGCAAGGTCGCGCTCGTGGGGCGGTCGATGCGCAAGAACGTGAACATCGGCCGCATGCTGGGGCACATCGACGTCCCGGAGGGGATGCTCGTCCAGCCGCGCGAGATCGACGACTTCCCCGACCACAAGCTCGTGATCGTCTCGACCGGCTCGCAGGGCGAGCCGCTGTCGGCGCTGCGGCGGATGGCGCACAACGACCACCGCCACATCAAGCTGCACGACGGCGACACGGTCGTCTTCAGCGCGACGCCGATCCCCGGCAACGAGCGCGCCGTCAACGACACGATCGACCGGCTCTACCACATCGGCTGCGACGTGATCACGACCGCCGACGCGCCGATCCACGCCTCGGGCCACGGCTACGTCGAGGAGCTGAAGTTGATGCTCAACCTCACGCGGCCGCGGTACGTCCTGCCGATGCACGGCGACTTCAAGCGCCTGCGGCTGCACGCGCAGCTGGCCGAGGCCGTCGGGATCGACCCGGACGCGATCTTCCAGGGGGAGAACGGGCTGCCGCTGGAGCTCGACGCCCGCGGTGCGCACTTCGGCGAGCGCGAGCAGTCGGGGATGATCTTCGTCGACGGCGTCGACATCGGCGATCCCGCCGACGTCGCGCTGCGCGACCGCCGCATGCTGTCGGCCGACGGCATCTTCATCGTCGTCGCGACGATCTCCGAGCAGGACGGCCAGTCCGTCGCTCCGCCCGAGGTGATCTTCCGCGGCGTGCCGTTCGTCGAGCAGGCGGACGAGCTGATCGAGGAGATCCGCGCCGCCGTCGAGGACTCGCTCGCGCGCGCCGCCGACGACGGGATCCGCGAGCCGGGGCTCGTGCAGCAGGAGCTGCACGACGACCTCGCCGCGTTCGTCTACGACAAGCTCAAGCGCCGACCGATGGTGCTGCCGGTCGTCGTCGAGGTCTGAGGCAGCGTCACCACGAAGCGCGCGCCGCCGAGGTCGCCGCGTTCGATCGCGACGCCGCCGCCGTGCGAGGTCGCGACCGCGCGCACGATCGAGAGGCCGAGGCCCGAGCCCCCGCCGCCGTCCCCGCGACCGCGCACGAAGCGCTCGAACAGGCGCGGGCGCAGCTCCGCCGGTATGCCCGGCCCGTCGTCCTCGACGGTCAGCACGACCTCGTCGCCGCGCCGCGCGAGCGCCGCGTGGACGTGCGTGCCGGACGGCGTGTGGCGCAGCGCGTTCTCGATCAGGTTGAGCGCGAGGCGGTGCAGCTCGTCGCGCGCGCCGTCGACGACGAGCGGCTCGTGCGCGGCGATCGTCAGGTGGTGCCCGCCGCGCTCGGCGAGCGGCTCCAGCTCGGCCGCGACCTCGACGAGCACCTGCGTGACGTCGACCGGACGGTGGGGGACCGAGCGGCCGGCGTCGGCGCGTGCGAGCAGCAGCAGGTCGGCGACGAGCCGGCGCATGCGCTGGGAGGAGCGCAGGGCCGAGGCGGCGGCCGCCTGCGCGTCGTCGTCCTCGACCTGCTCGGCCAGCAGCTCGAGGTTCGCGAGCACGCTCGTCAGCGGCGTGCGCAGCTCGTGCGAGGCGTCGGCGACGAACTCGCGCTGGCGCTGCAGCGTCGCCTCCGTCTCCGCGCGCGCGGTGTCGAGCGCCTGCAGCATGTCCTCCAGCGTGCGCGCCAGCTCGGCGACCTCGTCGTCGGCCTCCGGCTGCGGCACGTGGCGGCCGGGGTCGCGCGTGCGCTCGATCTCGCGCGCGCTGGCGGTCAGCTGCGCGATCGGCGCCATCGCGCGGCGCGCGACCATCAGGCCGGCCAGCAGCGCGAGGCCGCTGCCGCCGAGCACGCCGAGGATCAGGAAGAAGCGCACCTTCGCGGCGGTGCGGTCGATCGCCGACAGCGGCCGGGCGTAGATGATCAGCGCGCGGCCGATCGGATCGACCGACACCAGTCGCGCCTCGACGCGGTAGCCGCCCTCCTCGCGCGGGAAGCGGCCCTGCGGCAGGAAATGGGGCGTGAGCGGATGCGCGCCGCCGTAGGCGCAGATCCGCGCCGTGGCCGATTCGTAGTAGACCTGCAGCTTGGCGCCCTCGCCGCTCGCCAGGTCGCCGAGGCGGCCGCAATGCGGCGTGCCGGTCTGCAGGTCGAAGCTGATGTGCGCGCGGCCTTGGATGTAGTCGGCCGTCTCGCGCACGGAGTCGTCGAACTGGATGCGGATCTGGCGCGTCGTCAGCAGCCCGACGATGATCGCGAAGCCGCACAGGATCACGAACGTGAGCGCGGCCGAGCCGCCGGCGAGCCGCCAGCGCGTCGGGATCCGCCGGTAGACGCGGCCGACCGCGCCCGGGGCGGCGCTAAGCGCGGAGGACGTAGCCCGCGCCGCGGATCGTGTGGAGGAGCCGCGCCTCTCCACCGGCCTCCAGCTTTCGCCGCAGGTTGGAGACGAACACCTCGATCGTGTTCGTCGTCGAGAACGGGTCGTAGCCCCACACCTCGTCGAGCAGGCGCTGGCGCGAGATCACGATCCGCTCGTTGCGCATCAGGTACTCGAGCAGCTCGAACTCGCGCTGCGTCAGCTCGATCGCGCGCTCCCCGCGTTCGACCTCGTGCGTGTCGGGGTTCAGGCGCAGGTCGCTCACGACGAGCGGGGCGGCGCCGCGCGGCGGCCGCCGGCGCAGCAGCGCGCGCAGGCGGGCGAGCAGCTCCTGGCGCTCGAACGGCTTGACGCGGTAGTCGTCGGCGCCCGCGTCGAGCCCCTCGACGCGCGCTTCGAGCGCGTCGCGCGCGGTCAGCATCAGGATCGGCACGTCGTCGCCCTCGCGCAGCGTCTTCGCGACGTCGATCCCGTCGAGGCGGGGGAGGCCGAGGTCGAGCACCACCAGGTCGGGCAGGAAGGCGTGCGCGTCGTCGAGCGCGCTGACGCCGTCGCTGGCGATCCGCACCTCGTAGCCCTCCATCCGCAGCGAGCGCTGAAGCGTCTGCGCGATTTCGTCGTCGTCCTCGACGACCAGCACGCGCGGCGGGCGCGAGACGTCGGTCATGCGGACGATGCTAAACGCCCGCGGCCGCGGTTTGGCTGCTTTTTAGCCACTTCTTACGCAGCAGGGGCCGCTGCGGGCGCGTCGAAGAAGCGCACGGATGCCCACGAAGACGAGAGCTCGCCGGACCGCCGGCGGTGCCCCCGCCGCCAGACGGCCGCGCACGCGTGCGGCCGCGAGACCGCGCGCCAAGCGCGCCGCGGGCGCCTCCCTGTGGCGGCCGGCGCTCCCGGAGCTCTCGCCGCACCAGCTCGATTTGCTCGGGCTCGGGCTGGCGGCGCTCGGCGTCTTCCTCGCGTTCGTGCTCTACCTCGGCGCCGCCGGCGGCTCGGCCGGAGGCGCGCTCAGCGACGGGCTCGAGCTGCTGCTCGGCCGGGTCGCCTACGCCGCCCCGATCGCGCTCGTCGCCGGCGGGCTGCTGCTCGTCGCGCGCACGCTGGTGCCGTCCATGCGCCCGGTGCGCGCCGGTGCGCTGTGCCTGTTCGCCGCGGTCGCGCTGATGCTCGCCGCCGGGACGCTCGGACTCGGCAGCCACGCGGGCGAGGGGCTGTGGTCGCAGGCGTCGCTCGCCGCCAACGGCGGCGCGCTCGGCGCCGGCCTCTACTGGACGACGTCGCACCTGTTCTCCGACGTCGGCTCGCACATCGTCGCGGTCTTCTTGTTCCTCGCCGGCCTGCTGCTGCTGAGCGGCGTGACGGTCGCGAGCCTGCTGCAGCGCGCGGCGGACGGCGCCGCCACGCTCGCCCCGCGACGCGAGTCCGCGCCGACGCCCTCCGCGCGCAGACGCGCGACGAGAGCGGAGCCCGTGATCCCGCCCGAGCCCGAGGACGAGCGGCTCGTCGTGCGCGCGACGCACGTGGAGGCGCCGTCACTCGACGGACGCGAGCGCTATCCCGATCTGTACGGCGAGGCGGCGCCGGCGACGGAGGACGCATTCGGCGGAGACGTGGACGACGACCCGTTGCCGCCGGAGCCCGAGCCGGAGCCGCAGGCGATCGAGCAGCTCGAGCTGGAGGAGCCGCAGGAGCCGGGGGTGACGACCGGCGACGCCGCCGCGGGCGCGCAGCCCGACGTCGACCCGGCCGACCTCACCCCGCAGGGCCGCTACCGCGCGTCGATCACCGACGATCCCGCGTTCGTCTGGAGCATTCCGGCCGGCACCTTCCTCAAGCGCTCCACCGCCGACCAGTCGCGCCCCGACACGGCCGGACAGGAGAGAATCGCCGCGCAGCTGATCGAGGCGCTCGGCCACTTCGGGATCGAGGCGAAGGTCGTCGGGATGACGGCCGGCCCGCACATCACGCGCTTCGAGATCCGCCTCGCGCCCGGCATCAAGGTCGGCAAGGTCGCGCAGCTGAAGGACGACCTCGCGTACGCGCTCGCCGCGACCGAGATCCGCATCCTCGCGCCGATCCCCGGCAAGCAGGCGGTCGGCGTCGAGGTGCCGAACGCGAGGCGGCGGATCGTCCACCTCGGCGACGTCTTCCAGGATCCCCCCAAGGACTGGTCCCCGCTGACCGTCTGGCTCGGCAAGGACGTCGCCGGCCGCGCGATCGGCGTCGACCTCGCGAAGATGCCGCACCTGCTCGTCGCCGGCACCACCGGCGCCGGCAAGTCGGGCTGCATCAACGCGATGCTCTCGTCGCTGCTGCTGCACGCCGACCCGCACGAGCTGCGGCTCGTGCTCGTCGACCCCAAGCAGGTCGAGCTCAACCACTACGAGTCGATCCCGCACCTCTTGACGCCCGTCATCACGAGCCCGCGGATGGCGGCCAACGCGCTCCAGAACCTCGTCAAGGAGATGGAGGAGCGCTACGGGATCATGTCGCTCGCGCGCACGCGCTCGCTGCCGGAGCTCAACAGAGCGCGCGCCGCGCGCGGCGAGCCCGCCCTCCCGTACATCCTGTGCGTGATCGACGAGCTGGCCGACCTGATGATGGTCGCGCCCGCCGACGTCGAGGACTCGATCATCCGCCTGGCGCAGAAGGCGCGCGCGGTCGGCATCCACCTCGTGCTCGCGACGCAGTCCCCGCGCGTCGACGTGATCACCGGCATGATCAAGGCGAACGTGCCGTCGCGGATCGCCTTCGCGGTCTCCTCGCAGACCGACTCGCGCGTCATCCTCGACCAGAACGGCGCGGAGTCGCTGCTCGGCCAGGGCGACATGCTGTTCAGCCCCGTCGGCTCCTCGAAGCTGCAGCGCATCCAGGGCGCCTACATCGACGAGAAGCAGATCGCCGAGCTGACCGAGGCGTGGCGCAAGCAGGGCGAGCCGGAGTTCCACGAGGAGCTGCTGGAGGAGGTCGTCGACGAGTCCGACGCCGCGGGCGCGGACGAGGACGGCTTCGACCCCGACGAGGACCCGTTGCTGGAGGAGGCGATCGGCCTCGTCGCGCAGATGGGGACCGCCTCGACGTCGATGCTGCAGCGCCGTCTGCGCCTCGGCTACACGCGCGCCGGCCGCCTGATCGACATGCTCGAGCGCCGCGGGATCATCTCCGGCTACGAGGGCTCCAAGCCGCGCCAGGTGCTCATCACCGAGGCCGACGTGCCGCGCATCCTCGTGGCGCTGAACGAGAGAGCGAGCGGCTCCCCCGCCGCCGTCGCGCCGGCGCCTGAGCCGGCTGCTGAGCTGCCGACCGATCCGCCCGCCGGCGGCGACGAAGCGCCGCTGTAAGGCCGCGATAGCCTTCGCGTCGCCATGCCGGAGATCGGGTCCACCCTCCGCGAGGCGCGCATGCGCGCCAGGATCGACATCACCGAGGTCGAGCAGGCGACGAAGATCCGCGCGAAGTACCTGCGCGCGCTCGAGAACGAGGAATGGAACCTGCTGCCGGGCTCCACCTTCATCAAGAGCTTCCTGCGCGAGTACGCCGAGTACCTCGGGCTCGACGCGCGCACGCTCGTGGAGGAGTACAAGCTGCGCTACGACCGCCCGAGCGAGCACGAGCTGACGCCGCTGTCCCCGAGACTCGGGCGCGAACGGCGGGGCGGAGGCGGCCCGGCGTTCGGCACGCCGCGCACGGCGCCGCGCTGGCTGATCGTCGGCGGCGCGCTCGTGCTGATTCTCGCGCTGCTGTGGGTCGTCGGCACGGTGTTCGACGGCGGCGACCAGAACGGCGCCGGCGGGTCGGGGTCGACGGCCGCCGCGACCGACGGCTCGACGACGACCACGACGCAGCGCCGGTCGCGCAGACCGACGACGCCCGTGACGCCGGCGCAGGCGAGCGTGCGGATCGTCCCGACCGGCACCGTCTACGTGTGCCTCGTGGACGGCGCCGGCCGCGTCCTGATCCCCGGCAGCCAGTTCGAGGCCGGCCAGCAGGTGCCGGTGCACAGAGCGCGCAAGCTGCGCATCACGCTCGGCAACAACGCCGTGCAGCTGCGCGTGAACGGCAGACCGATGGCGGTTCCGGCGTCCTCGACCGCGATCGCCTACGAGATCACCCCGTCCGCGACCCGCTCGCTGCCGCTCGACGAGGCGCCGACCTGCACGTGAGCGCGCGCGCCGGCATCGTCATCACCGGCACGGAGGTCCTGAGCGGGATCATCGCCGACCGCAACGGCCCGTGGCTGTCGGAGCGGCTGCGCGAGCTCGGCGTCGAGCACGCCCACACGCTGATCGTCGGCGACCGGCGCGAGGACATGGCGGCGGCGCTGCGCTTCCTCGCCGCCGAGCAGGTGCAGCTGATCGTCACGAGCGGCGGCCTGGGACCGACCGCCGACGACCTCACGACGGACGTCGTGGCGCAGTTCGCGGGGCGGCCGATGGTGCTCGACGAGGCGCTGGAGCAGCGGATCGCCGCGATCGTCGCGCCGATCGCCGAACGCTGGCCGAACGTCGACCGCGCCGCGATGGCGCGCGGCACGCGCAAGCAGGCGCACGTGCCGGAGGGCGCGACGGTGCTGGAGCCGGTCGGCACCGCGCCGGGGGTGGTGGTGCCGCCGCACGACGGGGCGGTCGCCCCGACGGTGGTCGTGCTGCCCGGCCCGCCGCGCGAGCTGCAGCCGATGTGGGCGGCGGCGCGGGCGACCGACGCGTTTCGCGCCGCGACCGCCGGCGCGACCGCCTACGAGCAGGCGATCCTGCGGCTGATGGGGATCCCCGAGTCGGAGATCGCCGAGACGCTCGTCGTCGCCGAGCGGTCCGGCCTCGACCTCGCGCCGCTGGAGATCACGACGTGCCTGCGCCGCGGCGAGATCGAGATCGCGACGCTGTACGAGCCGGGTGCGGAAGGCGCCTATGCGGCGTTCGTCGACTTCATCCGCGTGCGGCACGCCGCGCAGCTGTTCTCCGAGGACGGCTCGACGATCGACGAG
>DASVFS010000035.1:0-7599 GCA_036379915.1 Conexibacter sp.
TCGCCGATCGGCTCGCCCGTCACGCGCGAGATCAGGTGCCAGTCCTCGTCGTTCTCGACCGCGTGCATGAACTCGTCCGTCACCCGGACCGAGTTGTTGGCGTTCTGGTACTGGATCGACTGGAAGCCGTCGCCGTCGATCGACATGTCGAAGCCGGCGTCGCGCAGCGCGGCCGCCTTCTCCTCCTCCTTGGCCTTGCACCAGATGAAGTCCTGGATGTCGGGGTGGTCGACGTCCAGCACGACCATCTTGGCCGCCCGGCGCGTCTTGCCGCCCGACTTGATCGTGCCCGCCCACGAATCCGCGCCGCGCATGAACGAGACCGGGCCCGAGGCCGTCCCGCCCTTGGTCAGCGGCTCGTTGGACCCGCGGATGTTGGACAGGTTGATGCCCGACCCGGAGCCGCCGCGGAAGATGCGGCCCTCCTTGGTGTTCCAGTCCAGGATGGAGTCCATCGTGTCCTGCACGGACAAGATGAAGCAGGCGCTGCACTGCGGCTGCTCCTCGAAGCCCACGTTGAACCACACGGGCGAGTTGAACGCCGCGACCTGGTTGAGCAGGATGTGCGTCAGCTCGGCCTCGAACGTGTCGCCGTCCTCCGAGGAGGAGAAGTAACCGCGCTGACGGCCCCAGTCTGCGATCGTGCCGGCGACGCGGCCGACCATCTGTCTGACGGAGCGCTCGCGCGTCGGCGAGTCGAGCTGCCCGCGGAAGTATTTCTGCGCGACGATGTTCGTCGCGTTCTGCGACCACGTGGTCGGGAACTCGACGTCCGTCTGCTCGAAGGAGACCTTGTCGCCGTGGCCGATCCGCGCATCTCGCAGCTCCCACTCGACGGTGTCGAACGGATGGACGCCGGGCTCCGTGAAGAACCGCTTCAGGCGCAGCGCCTCGCCGGCCTGGGCGTCGATCGTGGTGGGGGTCTGCGAGCTGTCGTTCATGCCTTCCTGCTCCTTGTCTTCCCGCTATTTACCGCTGTTTTCCGTGCCTCTGACCGTGCTCAGGGGGTAACAGCGAATCATCGTCCACGGGTCGGACGGAACCGATGCGGGAAGCCTGCTGCGACGACCACGGAACAACCGTACCGTCGCCCGGCGCGGAAGCGCGCCCGTTACGATCGCGCGTGATGGCGATCCGCCCCCGGACCCTGCTCGCGCCGACCGCGGTCGCGCTCGCGGCGGCGCTGCCGCTCGCGGTGCCCGCGCGCGCCGACCAGGCCTACGACAGGGTCGCCGAGGCGTACGCGCGCGCGGGCGGCCACCTCGATCCGTGCGCGTTCACCGAGCAGGAGCTGAAGGCGGCGGCGAGAGGGATCCCGCCGAACATCCGCAACGTCGTGCCCGCCCTGCGCGCGGCAATGCTCGCGGGCATCGCCGCGCACGAGCGCGGCGACTGCAGAGGCGTCGAGCCCGAAGAAGGCACGACCGGCGGCGCCACGACGGGGAACGTGCCGACGACCACGACGCCGCCCGTCACGACGCCGCCCGCGCCCACGCAGACGGCGCCCGCGGTCCCGACGGCGACGACCCCGACCACGCCGACGACGGCTGCGCCCGCCGTCACGACCGAGACGGCCCCGGCCGCCCCGGCCGAGCGCGACCGCACGCCGCTCCTGATCGCGCTGATCGCGCTCGGCGCGCTCGTGCTGCTCGCGCTGGTCGCGTGGGGCCTGGCGCGCATGCGCGGGTGGGACCCGGCGTGGGCGGCGCGCACGCGGCACGCGTGGGGCGAGGCCGGCTACCGCACGACGAGCACCTGGTCGGAGTTCACCGACTGGCTGCGGCTCGGCCGCTGACCGCGCGGCCGGGGCGAGTCCGCAAGGCCGGCGCGGGCGTCTGCTTTACTGCGCGCCCGTGAAGCTCCTCGTCACCGGCGGCGCCGGCTACATCGGCTCGATCGTCGCCCAGCAGCTGCTCGACGCGGGCCACGAGGTCGTCGTGCTCGACAACCTCAGCCGCGGCCACCGCGAGGCCGTGCCCGCCGGCGCGCGCCTCGCCGAGGTCGACCTGCTCGACGCCGAGCGCCTCGACGCGACGGTCGCCGAGGGCTTCGACGGCGCGCTCCACTTCGCCGCCTTCGCGCTCGTGGCGGAGTCGGTCTCGAACCCCGAGCTGTACTACCGCAACAACGTCGTCGGCTCGCTCAACCTGCTCGACGCGCTGCGCGCCGCGCAGGTGAAGCGGCTCGTCTTCTCCTCCACCTGCGCCGTCTACGGCGAGCCCGAGGTCGTCCCGATGGACGAGACGACGCCGACGCGGCCGGTCAACGCCTACGGCGCCTCGAAGCTCGCCGTCGACCGGATGATCTCCGACGAGTGCCGCGCGCACGGGCTCGGCGCCGTCAGCCTGCGCTACTTCAACGTCGCCGGCGCGAGCGGCTGCCTCGGCGAGGACCACGAGCCGGAGACGCACATCATCCCGAACGTGCTGCGCGCGGCGCAGGGACTGCAGGCGTGCGTGCAGATCTTCGGCACCGACTACCCGACGCCCGACGGCACGGCCGTGCGCGACTACATCCACATCGAGGACCTGGCGAGCGCGCACCTGCTCGCGCTCGAGGGCGCGCGCGCCGGCGAGCACCGCATCTTCAACCTCGGCAACGGGAACGGCTTCTCGGTCCGCGAGGTGATCGACGCGGCGCGCGCGGTGACCGGCCTGGAGATCCCGGTCGAGGAGGCGCCGCGCCGCCCGGGCGACCCGCCGCAGCTCGTCGCCGCGAGCGGACGCATCCGCGCCGAGCTGGGCTGGGAGCCGCGCAAGCCGGCGCTCGCCGACATGGTCGGCGACGCATGGGCGTTCGCGCAGAAGCGTCCGCGCGGTTACGCGGGCGCGCCCGCGGCTCCGCGCAGCTGACCGCCCGGTCGCCCAAGCGGCGCACGTGACCTGCCGCATCGGAGAGAATCCCGTCGCTTGGGGGAACGACCTGCTCGGGGAGAGGAGCAACGGTGGTCAGGGCACGATGGACGGCGCTCGCCGTGCTCGCGGCGCTCGTGACGGGCGCGGCGGGCTGCGGCAGCAGCGGCGGCGAGAAGGGCACGGACGTGAGAAAGGTCGTGTTCGTGGCGCCCTACAGCGACAACGAACCGGACTGGACGAAGCAGGCGCAGGAAGTCCTCGAAGAATGGCCGAGAAGGCTCCACGTCGGCGTCGACAAGGTCGACGCCTCGCAGACCGGCGACGTCAGGGCCGCGCTCGAACAGGTCGCGCACGAAGGCAACCAGCTCGTGATCGCGCACGACAGCAGCTACGCCGACGACGCCGAAGCGGTCGCGCGCAGGACGAGGGTCCCGACGCTCGTGTGGGGCGAACGCAGCAACGCGCCCGAGGGCCTCGTCGGCCAGATCACCGTGCAGGACAAGGAGGCCGGCTACATGGCCGGCATCGTCTCCACGAAGGCGGCCGGCACGAGAAGACTCGGGATCATCGTGATCGCCGACGGGACCGCCTGGGAGACGGCGACCTGGAACAGAATCGCCGGCGGCTACGTCGCCGGCGCGCGCAGCATCGAACCGAGGACGAGGATATATTTCGAGCAGGTCGGCCAGGACGGCGACGCCACGCCGCAGGAGGTCTACGACGCGGCGCTGCGGATGCAGCGGAGGCACAGGGCGCAGATCATCTTCGCGCTCGGCGGCGCATCGACGTCCGGCGCGCTGAGAGCCGTCGAAGAGGTCTCGGGGGAGAACCAGTTCTACGGCGTGATAGGCGACAAGGCCCGGCTCGACAGGGACGCGTACTCGCTCGGATCCGTCATGTTCGACACGAGACCCGTGTTCGAACAGGCGCTGCACGACCTCAGAAGAGGCACGTTCGCGCAGCACCCCTACGAGCTGACGCTCGCCAACCACGGCGTGTGGATCTTCACGACCGGCCGCACGCCGGTCGACGCCTACGAAGCCGCGGTCGCGGCCGGCGGGCAGATCCAGAGAGGCAGAATCCAGGTGCCCGTCACGTCGACGAGCGAAGCCGTCGAGGAGCTGATCGCCGGCGGCACGGCGGAAGGCTGAGCGGTCAGCGCGGCGCCGGCTCGCCGGCGCCGCGCGCCGCGCTGTCGGCGGCGCCGCCGGCGCCGACCGGCGCGGTCGCGGCGGCTGCTCCCTCGCGGGCGATCGCCGCCTGCAGCTGCGCCTCCATCGCCGGCACCTCTCCGCGGGTCTGGCGGTCGGTCACGATCGCGAGCGGGCCGCGCAGCAGCAGCGCCGCGCGGATCCAATTGGGGACCGTCACATGCCGCGACCGGCGCTCGACGCCCCGTGCGACCGCGGTCGCGGCCTCGGACAGCGGATAGGTCTTGCGCATCGGGCCGCGGCCGAGCCGGCTGCGCAGACCGACGGTCCCGGCGCGCTCGTCGACGCCGCGCACCATGTCGGTGTCGATCCACGAGAAGTAGGCCACGCCCACGTCGACGCCCAGATGCACGACCTCCGTGCGCAGGCAGTCGGCGAACGCCTCCACGCCCGCCTTGCTGGCGCAGTAGGCCGACATGAACGGCGCATGCGCGATCGCCGCGACGGACGCGACCTGCAGCACGTAGCCGCGTCGCTCGATCACGTGCGGCAGCGCCGCGCGCACGGTGCGCCAGCTGCCGAGCAGGTTGACCTCGACGACGCGCTCCCACGTCGCCGGGTCGATCGAGCGGACGGGGCCGCCGGTACCGATGCCGGCGTTCGCGATCACGACATCGATCCCGCCGAAGCGCTCGACGGTCCCCTGCACCGCCGCCTCGAGCGCGGCGGTGTCGGTGACGTCGGCCGCGAACCAGGCGGCGTCCGGGCCGCACTCGCCCGCGACGCGCGCGAGCTCCTCCGGCTCCAGGCCGACGAGCGCGACCTTGGCACCCTGGGCGGCGAGCTGCTTGGCGGCGGCGGCGCCGATGCCGCGCGCCGCGCCGGTGACGAAGACGACCTGGCCTGAGATGGGGCGTGTGGAGGCGGGCATACGTTGACGCTACCCCGTGAGCAGGTCCGCGAGTGCCGCCAGCGCCTGGGCGAGCACGTCGGGCGCGTCGGCGCTCGCGTCGAGCGCGCGGATGCGCTGCGGCTCGGCGGCGGCGAGCGCGTCGTAGGCGGCGGCGATCCGCGCGAAGAAGTCGTCGGCCTCCTGCTCCAGGCGGTCGGGCGCCTCGCCGCGGCCGTCCTGGCGCGCGCGGCCGAGCGCCGGGTCGATCCGCAGCAGCAGCGTGCGGTCGGGCCGCACGTCGCCGGTCGCGAACGCGTTGATCGCGCGCACCGGCTCGATCCCGAGCGCGCGGCCGGCGCCCTGGTAGGCGAGCGAGGAGTCGACGAAGCGGTCGAGCAGCACCCAGCGCCCGGCGGCCAGCGCGGGGGCGAGCGCCTGCTCGACGAGCTGTGCGCGCGCGGCCGCGTACAGGAGCGCCTCGGCGCGCGCGCCGACGTGCAGCTGCGGGTCCTTCACGAGCGTGCGGATGCGCTCGGCGGCGGCGACGCCGCCCGGCTCGCGCAGCAGTTCGGCGTCGACGCCGCGGGTGCGCAGCGCGTCGCGCAGGCCCTGTGCGAGCGTCGTCTTGCCGGCCCCGTCGAGCCCCTCGATCGTGATCAGCCGGCCGCGCTCCACGGGCGGCGACGATACCGGCGAGCGCGGGCGATACCCTCGCCGCGCATGCCCGACCTGCCCGGCACCGAGCACCACCCGCACGCGCGCGCGACGCTCGGCCCGGCGCTCGCCGGGATGGCGGGGCCCGGGCCTGGGCCGGCCCCCTCCCACGCCTACCTCTTCCACGGCCCGGCCGGCAGCGGCAAGCGCACCGCCGCGCGCGCGTTCGCGGCGGCGCTGCTGGCGGACGGCGCGGCCGATCCGGCGGGCGTGCGCACGCGCGTCGAGCACGGCACGCACCCCGACCTCACGTGGGTCGTCCCCAGCGGCGCGCACGAGATGCTCGTCGGCGACGTCGACGAGCCGGTCGTCGCGGCGGCGGCGATGACGCCGTTCGAGGCGGCGCGGCGCGTGTTCGTGCTCGAGCGCGCCGACACGCTGATCGAGCAGGCCGCCAACAAGCTGCTGAAGACGCTCGAGGAGCCGGCCTCCTTCGTCCACCTGATCCTGCTGACGGACCGCCTCGGCGAGGTGCTGCCGACGATCCGCTCGCGCTGCCAGCTCGTGCGCTTCGACGCGCTGCCGCCGGCCGAGCTGGCGGAGCGCGTCGGCCGCCGCGGCGTGCCGCCCGAGCAGGCGGCCGCGTGCGCGCGGCTCGCGCTCGGCGACGGCGAGCGCGCGCTCGAGCTGGCGCTCGGCGACGGGCCGGCGCTGCGCGCCGGCGGCGAGGCGTTCGCGCGCGCGGCGCTCGCCGGCCGGGTCGGCGCCGACGCGCCGTGGCGCGAGCTGCTCGCGGTGCGCGGCACACGCGGGGAGGCGGCCGTCGCGGAGGTGCGGGCGCGCCTGGAGGAGGAGCTGGAGCTGGTCCCCAAGAGAGAGCGCAAGCGCGTCGAGAACGAGTACGAGCAGCGCATCCGGCGCACGAGACGGCGTGTGGAGACGGATGCGCTCGACCTCGGCCTGCAGCTGTCCAGCCTGTGGCTGCGCGACGTCGCGTGCGTCGCGTGGGGCGCGGACGACCTCGTCCACCACGTCGACCGCGCCGCCGCCCTGGCCGCGGACGCCGAGGGGCGCGACCCGCAGCGGCTGCGCGCGGGCGTCGAGCTGGTCGAGGACGCGCGCCGGCGCCTGCGCAGCAACGTGACGGAGGAGCTGGCGCTGGAGACGCTCGCCTACCGGCTCGAACGCGTGCTCGCGTGATGCGACGGGCTGGCCTGCCGCTCGTCCGCTACGGCATCCCACTCGCGATGACGGTCGCCGGGATCGTCTGCCTGATCGCCGGGGGCGACGCGGCCGGCTCCGGCGTCGTGTTGATCGGCTCGGCGGGGATCGTGCTGCTGATCAACGTGCTGTTCCGCCTCAGCCTCGTGAGCAACAGAGAGCGCGAGCGGGAGGAGCAGGCGCGCGAGCAGTTCGAGCGAAGCGGGCGCTGGCCGGGCGAGTAGCTGATACAAACTGCCTCAGAGTGTCACAGCGAACGGTCGAGGACGAGGCGCTGCTCGACGCCACCCAGGCGTGCGTGCTGGCCGTCGGCGTGCGCCGCACGACGATGACGGACGTCGCGCGCCGCGCGGGCGTCAGCCGCATGACGCTCTACCGCCGCTACGCCGACGTGACGTCGCTGATGCAGGCGCTGATGACGCGCGAGTTCACGCAGATCCTCGAGGAGGTTCAGCGCTCGGCCGGGGGCTCGACGGTGCGCGAGCGGCTCGTCACGGCCGCGGTCGAGGGCGTCGACCGGCTCACGCGCCACCCGCTGTTCCTGCGCATCGTGGACGTCGACCCGGAGCTGCTGCTGCCGTATCTCACGACGCGTCGCGGCGCCTTCCAGCGCGCGGCCGTCGAGACGTTCGCCGCGCGCCTCGCCGAGGGCGTCGCCGAGGGCTCGATCGCGACCGGCGACGCCGACGCGACCGCGCGCACGATCGAGCTGGCGCTGCGCGGCTTCGCCTTCCAGATGCTCGCGCCCGGCGCGGAGCGTGAGCGCGAGCAGGAGCTGGACGAGCTGCGGCGGATGCTCGACGGCTACCTGGCGCCGGCGGGGCGG
>DASVFS010000036.1:0-6169 GCA_036379915.1 Conexibacter sp.
CCGCTTCGCGGGCGGGCTCCTCGACCGCGCTATGGCCGCGCACCATCGGCGCCGCCTGCGCAACCTCGGCCACGCGAGGCAGGTCGACCCGCCGGACGATGGCCTCTGGGCCGCCGGCGACCCGCCGCCGCGCCCCGGCAACGAGCTCCGGGTGCTGATCGACGGCGAGCGCGCGATCGGCGAGATCTGCGCCGCGCTCGAGCGGGCGAGATCGCACGTGCACCTCGCCGGCTGGCACGTCACGCCGGCGTTCGAGATCGAGCGCGACGGCGGCAGTCCGAGGACGCTGCGTGACCTGCTCGCCGAGCTGGCGGAGCGCGTCGACGTGCGCGTGCTCGTGTGGGCCGGACCGCCGGCGCCCGTGTTCGAGCCGAAGCGCGCCGACGTCAAACGGATCCGCGACGAGCTGACGCACGGCACGCAGATCCGCTGCGTGCTCGACGCGCGCGAGCGCACGATGCACTGCCACCACGAGAAGCTCGTGATCGTCGACGACGAGGTCGCGTTCGTCGGCGGGATCGACCTCACGTCGCTGTCCGGCGACCGCTGGGACCACGACGACCACCCGGCGCGCGGCCGCCTCGGCTGGCACGACGTCGCGACGCGCCTGCGCGGCCCCGCCGTCGCGGACGTCGCCGAGCACTTCCGCCAGCGCTGGCAGGAGGTCGCGGGCGAGCCGCTGCCGCTGCCGCGACTCCAGCCGGGGGCCGGCGCGACGACGGTGCAGGTGCTGCGCACCGTCCCCGACGGAACGTACGCCTTCGTCCCCCGCGGCGACTTCCGCATCCTCGACGCGTACGTGCGCGCGCTCCGCTCCGCGCAGCGGCTGATCTACCTGGAGAACCAGTTCCTGTGGTCGACCGAGATCGCGGAGATCCTCGCCGGGAAGCTGACCGATCCGCCGCACCCCGACTTCCGCCTCGTGTTGCTGCTGCCGGCGCGGCCGAACAACGGCGCCGACACGACGCGCGGCCAGCTCGGCCGCCTGATCGAGGCGGCCGACGGCTCCGACCGCCTGCTGGCGGCGACGGTCAGCTGCCGCAGCGGCACGCAGGTCCACTCGCTCTACGTGCACGCGAAGGTCGGGATCGTCGACGACCGCTGGCTGACGATCGGCTCCGCGAACCTCAACGAGCACTCGCTCTTCAACGACACCGAGATGAACGTGCTCACGTGCGACGAGGAGCTCGCGCGCAGGACGCGGCACGAGCTGTGGGCGGAGCACCTCGAGCTGCCGGTCGAGCGGGTGAGCGGCGATCCGGCGCGCGTCGTGGACGAGCTGTGGCGCCCGATCGCGCAGGAGCAGCTGCGCCTGCACCGCGCCGACCTGCCGCGCACGCATCGGCTGGTCGAGCTGCCCGCCGTCTCGCGCCGCACGAAGCGCCTGATCGGCCCGCTGCGCGGCCTGCTGGTCGACGGCTGAGACGCGCTCAGGCGAGCGGGTCGATCCAGCGCACGCCTGCAAAGCGCGCGAAGCCGCGGTCGCGTGTGGCGACCGTGGCGCCGTGCTCGATCGCGATCGCCGCCAGATGGGCGTCGGGCACGAGGTTGCCTCGCGCGTCGGCGTCGACGATGACCCGACGTACGATCCCCCAATGACGCGGTCCGGCAGCGACCGGCACGCACGTCGGCTGTTCGAACAGTCCGTCGAGGAAGCGCAGTGCATCGCGCAACGGACTCGGCGTGGCGAAGATGCGCGGGTTGGTGACAACGCGGAGGAAGCCCGCCATGGCGAGGTCCGCCAGCGCGAACGGCCGCTCGGAGCTGACCTCCTCGACGAGCCAGTCGCGCATACCGTCGTGACTTTCCTGGTCCGTGCGGTGGGCTCCGACCAGGACGTTCACGTCCGGCAGGATCACGTCTCGTCCATCAGGTCGCGAACGGCCGCGTTGCTCGTGAGGTCGACGCCCGGCAGGGTCCCGCCCTGTCCGAAGGTGATCGGCTCATAGCGTGCGCGCCCGCGTCGCGGCCGGCGAGCGATTCGCTCGCGCAGCGCCTCCGTCACCAGCTCGCCGAGCGTCTTGCCTTCCGCCGCCGCCCGCTGCTTGGCCGTGTGGATCACATCGTCATCGATGCTGATCGTCGTACGCATGCATCAAAGCATATCAAGTATGCATCAAGATGCATCCGCATCCGAGGCTAGCGTTCGCCGGGTGACCGGCGACCTGGAGGAACGCGTGGACGGCCTCGCGGTGCGCGGCCTCGCGGTCGGGCACGGCGATCGCGCCGTGCTGCGCGACGTCTCGTTCGCGGCGCGCAAGGGCTCGGTGACTGCGCTGGTGGGGCCGTCGGGCGCAGGCAAGAGCACGCTGCTGCGCTGCCTCAACCGGCTGCTCGTGCCGCACGACGGCTCGATCCTGCTCGACGGCGTCAGCACGGCGGAGCTGGAGCCGTGCGCGCTGCGACGGCGCGTCGGGCTCGTCGGCCAGGTACCGGTGATGCTGCCGGGGAGCGTGCGGGAGAACCTCGCGTACGGGCTCGCTCCATCGGCGGCCGGCGACGACGCGCTCGCACGCGCGCTGCGCGCCGCCGGACTCGATCCGAGCTTCCTCGCGCGACCGGCCGGCGAGCTGTCGGGCGGCGAGCGGGCGCGCGTCGCGCTCGCGCGGGCGCTCACGCGCAACCCCGAGCTGCTGCTGCTCGACGAGCCGACCGCCGCGCTCGACGCGGACGCCGCCCGTCATGTCGGCACCACGCTGCGCACGCTCGCGCGCGACGGCCTCGGCGTCGTCGTCGCGACGCACGATCTGCCGTTCGCGGCCGACGTCGCCGATCGCGTCGTCGCGCTGCGCCAGGGGACGGCCGTCGTTGGTGCGCCCGCCGAGCTGCTGGCCGTCGCGAGCAGGCCCGCCCCCGCCGCGGAGCCGCCCGCATGAGCCAGCCCGTCGCGCAGATCGCCGCGAGCGTGGCGTTCGTGCTCGCCGCCGCCTGGCTCGCGCACCGCCAGCGGCTCGGCCTGTCGCGCGCGCTGCTCACGGCGGCGCTGCGGGCGGCGCTGCAGCTCGCGGTCGTCGGCGCGCTGATCGCGCTCGTGTTCGAGCTGCCTGCCTTGGCGGTCGCGTTCGTGGCGATCATGGTGACGACCGCCTCGCTCACCGCCGGCTCGCGGATGCGCGCGCTGCCCGGCTCGCGGCGGATCGCGATCGGCGCGATCGCGCTGCCGGCGCTCGGCGCGACCGGCCTGCTGCTGCTCGTCGGCGCGTTCGACGCGACGCCGCGCGCGACGATCCCGACCGCGGGGATCCTGATCGGCGGGGCGCTGCTCGCGACGACGCTGACCGGCCGGCGGCTCGTCGAGGACCTGACCGGCGCGATCGACGAGATCGAGGCGCGGCTCGCGCTCGGCGACCGCGCGCGCGACGCGCTCGCCCCGCTCACGCGCCGCGCGATCGCCGGCGCGATGGTGCCGCTGGTCGACCAGACGCGCAGCGCCGGCCTGGTGACGCTGCCGGGCACGTTCGTCGGCCTCGTCCTCGGCGGCGCCTCGCCCGAGACGGCCGCGCGCGTGCAGCTGACCGTCCTGCTGACGCTGCTGCTCGTGCAGCTGCTGAGCGCGCTGCTGACGGCGGAGCTCGTGACCCGCGCCGCGACGCTGCCTGGCGAGCGGGTGCGGCAGCTGTGACGGACGCGCCTTCCGACCGTCGCGCTACGGTCGCCCCGTGCGCACGCGCTTCCCTCGCGCTCGCCGCTCGCAGGCGCTCCTCGCCGGCGTCGCGCTCGTCGCGCTGGCGCTCGCCGGCTACGCCGCCTTCCGGATCGCGACGCGCGAGTCGTCCGAGCCGGCCTCGGTGACGGCGGCGCTCGCCCGCTTCCGCGCGCTGCCACGCCAAGCCCGCACGCTCACACCGGCGCTGCGCGGTCGCGCGCCGCAACCGGGCGTCTACGTCTACGCCACGCGCGGCTTCGAGCTCTCGCACGTGCTCGGCACCCGCCGGCACCCGTATCCGCGACGCACGACGATCACGATCAGCGCCACGCCGCGCGGCTGCCTGCGCACGCGCTGGGACGCGCTCGCCACGCGCCACGACGCAACGCTGGTCTGCCCGCGCGGGGACGCCGCGCCCCGCCTGATCGCCCAGAGCGAGGAGCACCGGTTCGCCGGCCACGTCGACCGGCGCACGTACGTCTGCACGCCGGCGTCGGCGGCCGGGCCGGCGCGCCTGACGAGCGGCGCCACGTGGCACGGCAGCTGCGCGATCGAGGGCACGACGACGATCGACGACGGCATCGTCCTCGGCCCGCGCACGCTCACGCTCGACGGCCGGCGCACGCGCACGATCCTGTTGCGCACGAGCACGCGCGTGCACGGCGACACCGTCGGCGTGGGCGCCACCTTCAGCTGGCTCCTCCCGCGCACGCGACTGGTCGTGCGTCGCACGATCGCGAACGCGAGCACGACCGACACGATCGTCGGCGGCGTGCGCTACGAGGAGCGCGCGACGCTCGAGCTCACGAGCGCCCGGCCCCGCCGCTAGCGCCGCGCGACGATCTCCAGCCGCACCCAGTGCAGCGCGCCGTCGGGCAGCCGCGCCGCGACGTCGCGCACGAGCCGCGCGCCCGCCTCCGGGCCGAGCTCGGTCACGAACGTGCGCAGCACGACGCTCGTGAGGAAGCGCTCCAGCTCGTCCGGGTCGTGGTGGGAGACACGCGGCACGAGCCGCACGTCGAACGTCGCGAAGCCGGCGGCGCGCAGCCGCGCCTCGGTCTCCTCCACGCCCGCGTACGTCCACGGATGCTCGGTGTGACCGAGCGCGCGCAGCGCGTCCAGCACCGCCGCGATGTTGCCGGCGCCGCCGCAGTCGACGACGAGCTGCCCGCCGGGCCGCAGCAGCGCGGCGAGGTGGCGGAACAGCGCGCCGTGGTCGCGGACCCAGTGGAACGTCGAGGTCGACACGATCGCGTCGAGCGATCCGGCCGCCACCGCGGGCACGAGCGGCGCGTCGAGGTCGGCGCGGACGAACGACACGCGCGACTCCCCGGCGAAGCGCTCGCGTGCCGCCGCCAGCATCGCGGTGGAGCCGTCGAGCGCGATTGCGCGGCCGTGCGGGAGCCGCTCGAGCAGCGTCGCGGTCACCTGCCCCGTCCCGCAGCCGGCGTCGAGCACCGTCTCGCCGCCGTGCAGCTCGAGCCGCGCGACCGCGTCGTTGCCGCGCGCGTTCATCGGCGCGTTGACCGTCGCGTACGCGTCGGCGTCCCACTCGCACGTGTCAGCCGTGTTCGTCATTACAGACAATTGTACGCCATAACGCTCACCCCTGCAAGTGGGTATCACGTCAGCTATGCGTCGCCGTTCGGTGGAATCGAGCGCGATCGAGAGCGTCGGCTACGACGCCCGCTCGCGCATCCTGGAGATCGAGTACGCGGGCGGCGGCGTGTACCGCTACGTCGGCGTGCCGCAGCGCGCCTACGAGCTGCTGCTGCGCGCCGAGTCGCACGGCGTCTACGTGAACCGCCGCATCAAGCCGTTCTACCGCGCCCTGCGCGTCGCGACGTAGACCCACAGCCCGGGGAGCGCTCTCGCCGCGCCGTACGACGCGTGGCAGACGACGTCAAAGCCGGCCGCCTCCAGCCACTCGAGGACCGCCTCGCGCCCGTACAGGCGCAGCACGTGCAGCTCCTCGCTGCTGCGGCCGTCGCGCACGAGCGCGATCCGGCGCGTGAGCGTGCCCGCCGCCGGGTCCTCGGCCGACTCGACGCGCATCACCCAGCCGTCCCCCTCGTGGCGTGCGCGGCGGCGACCCTCCGGCTCGCGACCGGGCGCGGCGACGTCGAGCACGAGCAGGCCGCCGGGCTCGAGCGCCGTCCAGGCGCGCCGGAACAACGGCTCGAGACTCGGCGGACCGCCGTAGTTGACGCACTCGCCGAGGGCCGTGATCGCCGCGCACGGCGGCAGCTCGAGCGCGTGCAGCGAGCCGTGCACGAGCTCCGCCGTGGGCGCCCGCCGGCGGGCGATCGCGAGCATCTCCGCCGACGCGTCGACCCCGCGCACCTCGTAGCCCGCCTCGAGCAGCTCGGCCGCCCAGATGCCGCTGCCGCAGCCGAGGTCGACCACGAGCCCTTCGGCGATCCCCTCCTCGCGCAGGCGCCGCAGCACGAACGGCGCCGCCCCGCGCGCCCAATAGCCGAAGCCGAGGTCGTGCACGCGCGCGAGGTCGGAGCCGTAGAGCGT
>DASVFS010000037.1:0-14172 GCA_036379915.1 Conexibacter sp.
ACGTCGCGCTGCTCGCGGTGCCGGTGCTCGCGCTGATCGCCGCGGCGCGCACCGGGACGCTCGCGTTCGCGCTCGTCGTCGCGATGGTCGTCGTGACCGTGCGCGACCACCACTCGATCGCCGGGCAGATCGCCGCGCTCGGGCTGATCGCCGCCAGCTGCACGGTGCTCGGGGCGGCGCTCGTGGAGGTGACGCCGGCGCGCTGGCTCGGGCTCGGCATCGCCGCGACCGCCACCGTCGACCTCGTGCTCGTCGCCAGCGGCTTCCTCGCACCGGCGACGCTCGCGCTCAACAGCGCCGGCGTGGCCGACTCGCTGCCGCAGTTCCAGCGCGTCGAGCTCGGCCCCCTGACGATGGGCTACGCGGACCTGTTCCTGCCGGCGCTCGTCGGCGCGCTGCTCGCCACGCGTGCGCGCACGCGTCACTGGGTCGCGCTGCTGACGCTGTGCTTCGCGCTCGCCGCCGGACTCGTGTTCCTCGTCGCCGACCGGCTGCCGGCGACGGTGCCGGTCGCGCTCGCGCTGCTCGTCGTGGAGGGCGCCGGCGCTATCGTGCCGCCATGGCGCACGGTGGACGGCTCGGCGACGTCGACCTGACGCAGCGCCTGAGCGGCGACGCGGCGGAGGCGCGCCTGCTCGACGCACAGCGCCGCCTGCTGACGCTGCGCCTCCAGCTCGGCGGCCTCGTGGGGGACAGACGGCTGGGACCGCCGCTGCTCGTGCTGCTCGAGGGCTGGGACGCCTCCGGCAAGGGCGGCGCGATCAAGCGCCTCGTCGCGCCGCTCGACCCGCGCCACGTGCGCGTGGCGCAGTTCGCCGCGCCGAGCGAGGAGGAGAAGCGCCACCACTTCCTGGCGCGCTTCTTCCCGGCGCTGCCCGGCTGGGGCGGGATGGCCGTGCTCGACCGCTCGTGGTACGGCCGCGTGCTCGTCGAGCGCGTGCGCGGACTGGCGAGCGAGGCGGAGTGGCTGCGCGCCTACGACGACATCGTCGCGTTCGAGCGGATGCTCGCCGGCGACGGCACGGTGGTCGTGAAGCTGTGGCTGGAGATCTCCGACGAGGAGCAGCTGCGCCGCTTCGAGCGGCGCGCGCAGGACCCGCTGCGGCGCTGGAAGCTGACGGACGAGGACTGGCTCAACCGCGAGCAGCGGGCGCAGTACGAGGTCGCGGTCGAGGCGATGCTCGCGCGCACCGACCAGCCGGCGGCGCCATGGCGCCTGATCGCCGCCGAGTCGAAGGGCTTCGCGCGCGTGGCGGTGATCGAGGCGGTGATCGAGGCGGTCGAGACGGGCATGCGCGCGCACGGCATCGAGCCGCTGCCGACGCTCTGAGCGCGCGCGGCGCGTCCGCTATCGTTCGCGCCTCGGAAGGGAAGTAGCCCTGCGAAACGGCGCGTTCGTCAGCACGGCCCGGTCGCCGCGGCGGCCGCGCCCGGCGCGCCGGTCCGGCCTCATCGGTCCGGGCGGGTCAAACCTTCGAGACGCCGATCGTGCTCGAAGGAGAACCGCCCATGCCGCTCGCCTGGATCGCCCTCGCCGTGTTCGTCGCGGCCGCGCTCATGCTCGACCTGCGCGGCCACGGCGGCCGCAGGATGTCGACGCGCACGGCCCTCTTCTGGTCGCTCGCGTGGACCGCGATCGGCGTCGCGTTCGCGCTCGTCGTGCTGCTGATCGAGGACGGCACGGCGGCGAGCGAGTACCTCGCCGGCTTCCTGATCGAGAAGTCGCTGTCGCTCGACAACCTGTTCGTGTTCGCGATCCTGTTCGCGTTCTTCAAGGTCCCGGACACGCTGCGCCTGAAAGTGCTCGTGTGGGGGATCGGCGGGGCGATCGTGCTGCGCACGGCGTTCATCCTCGTCGGCGCGGCCGCCCTCGACGCGTTCCACGCGACGACGTACGTGCTCGGCGCGCTGCTGCTCGTGACGGCGATCAGAATCGCGAAGCAGACGGACGAGGAGATCGACCCCGACCACACGCTCGTGATGCGTGCGCTGCGGCGCTGGCTGCCGCTGGCGGATGACTACGACGGCGACCGTATGACGACGATCGCGCGTGAGGCGGGAGCGGAGCCGGGCAAGCGGCTCGCGACGCCGCTGCTGGCGGCGCTCGTGATGGTCGCCGCGTTCGACGTGATGTTCGCGATCGACTCGATCCCGGCGATCTTCGCGATCACGCGCGACACGTTCGTCGTGTTCGCGGCGAACGCGTTCTCGCTGCTCGGGATGGTGTCGCTGTACTTCCTGCTCGACGGGATGCTCGACCGCTTCCGTTACCTCAACCTCGGCCTCGCCGCGATCCTCGGCTTCGTCGCCGCGAAGCTGCTGCTCGTCGACGTGTGGCATCCGTCGATCGCGCTGTCGCTCGCGGTGATCGTGGCGGCGCTGGCGGTCGCGGCGGCCGCGTCGGTGATCGCCGAGCGGCGCGACGCCGCGCGCGACCGGTCGCCCGCCACGCCCGGCGCCGGGCCGCTCGACCCGGCCCCCGCGCCGGACGACGATCAGACGGCCGCGAAGCCGAGCGACTCGGCGACCGTCGCCTGATCGCCGTCGCGCGACGCGAACCCGATCGGCTCGCCTTTGTCGGCGAGCCTCGGGATCGCGATCGCCGCGAGCGCGACGTGCAGCGCGTCGAGCGCCCGCAGCCCGTGCTCCCGGGCGAGCGCGAGCGCCTTCGCCTCGACCTCCGCGTCGGGGGCGGTGACGACATCGATGCGACCGCCGGGTCGCAGTTCGGCGTCGAGTCTCGCGAGCGTGTCGGACTTCAGGATCGGCCGCCCAGCACGCGCAGCCCGGGCGACGGCCGCGGAGACCTCGATGCGCGTCCAACGGCCGGTGACCTTGGCGATCGTGCGATCGTCGAGCAGACGCCGTGCTTCCGCGGAGCCGTCCTCGTCGGCGAGCAGAGCGCGGGCGAGCACCGAGGAGTCGACGTACGCGATCACAGTCCGGTCGACCGATCCTCGTTGAGGATCCGCACGACCTCCGGGCCGAGCTCGCGCCATGCCGCTTCGCCCCGTCGCAGCGTCTCCTCGTCGTACTCCGGGATGTCGTCATAGATCACCAACATCCCAAGCTCCGCCGCTTTCGCGTTCGCTCGCGCCTGCCGGTCCTCTGCGACGTCGGCGTCGACCGTCGCGTCGAGCAGGCCGTTGGCCCACGCGTTCACGCTCTTGCCCTCGCGGGCGGCACGGGCGGCGATGCGGCGGTGGAGATCGTCTGAGACGCGCAAGATCAGCTGCTTCACACGGACAACGGTAGCGCCGACGCTATCAATCGACCAGTGGCGCTATCACCGTGTTGTGCGACGACACTGCGCGGGTGCGGCGAAGATGTAGCCGCTTCTACGAGAAAGGCGGACGCGGTGGCGGCGACGGCGGGCGAGGCGACGGACGCGGGCGGGCAGGCGGACGCGCTCGCCGAGCACGTCGACGTCGCGAACGCGCAGGCGGATCCGCTTCCCGAGCACGTCGACGTCGCGATCGTCGGCGGCGGCTTCGCCGGCGTCGGCATGGCGATCGCGCTGCGCAGAGCCGGCCGGACAGATTTCGTGGTGCTCGAGCGCGACGACGACGTCGGCGGCACCTGGCACCAGAACACCTACCCCGGCTGCCAGTGCGACGTGCCGTCGAACCTCTACTCGTTCTCGTTCGCGCCGAACGCCGCGTGGTCGCAGACGTTCCCGCTGCAGCCGGAGATCGGCGCCTACCTCAAGCGCGTCGCCGACGAGTTCGGCGTGCGCCCGCACGTGCGCACGGGCACCGACGTGCACGACGCCGCCTGGGACGAGCAGGCGCAGCGCTGGCGCGTCGAGACGAGCCGCGGCACGCTCACCGCGCGCGTGCTCGTGGCGGGCATGGGCGGACTCAGCGAGCCGGCGCTCCCGGAGATCCCGGGGGCGGACGACTTCGCCGGACCGGCCTTCCACACCGCGCGCTGGAACCACGACGTCGACCTCACCGGCAAGCGCGTCGCGGTCATCGGCACGGGCGCGAGCGCCGTGCAGGTCGTGCCGCGGATCCAGCCGCAGGTCGCGCAGCTCGACGTCTTCCAGCGCACGCCGCCGTGGATCATGCCGCACCCCGGCCGCCCGACGCGGCCGCGCGAGCGCGCGCTGTTCAAGGCGCTCCCGCTCGTCCAGAAGCTCGTGCGCGGCGCGATCTACTGGGGGCGCGAGTGCTATGTGCTGCCGTTCCGCTTCCACCGCCTCAGCCGCATCCCGCAGGCGATGGCGCTCCGGCACCTCGAGCGTCAGGTCGCCGATCCGATCCTGCGCGAGCAGCTCACGCCGCGCTACGAGATCGGCTGCAAGCGGATCCTGATGAGCGACGAGTACTTCCCGGCGCTGCGGCAGCCGAACGCCGCGCTGATCACGAGCGCGATCGAGCGCGTCACGCCGACCGGCGTCGTGACGGCCGACGGCGTCGAGCACCCCGCCGACGCGATCGTGTGGGGGACCGGATTCCACACCACCGACTTGCCGTACGTCGCGTGGCTGCGCGGCCGCGGCGGCCGCACGCTGGGCGACGTCTGGGACGAGCGCGGGATGCAGGCGCTGCGCGGCACGACGGTCGCCGGCTTCCCGAACCTCTTCCTGCTCGTCGGACCGAACACCCTCCTCGGCCACACCTCCGTCGTGTTCATGATCGAGTCGCAGATCGCCTACGTGATGGACGCGCTGCGCACGCTCGACGCGCACGGCGCCGTCGCGTGCGAGCCGACGCCGGCCGCGCAGGACGCCTTCAACGCCACGCTGCAGCGGCGCCTGCGCGGCACCGTCTGGACGAAGGGCGGCTGCGCCAGCTGGTACCTCGACGCGCACGGCCGCAACACGACGCTGTGGCCCGGCAGCTCGTGGACGTTCCGGCGCGCGACGCGCCGCTTCGACGCGGCCGAGTACGCGCTGCAGACGCCGCGCGAAGCGACCGCTCCGTCGCTTGCCGGCGTTTGTTGAGCTGACGTTAAGCGGGCTTTGCGTGAAGCCCGCGCGCCCCGCCCCATAACGATCTTCGGCATCGCGTCGATTCAGCGGCGAAGGCTGCGCTTGACGCGACCGGAGGGGCGGGCATATAACTGGCGAGGCGCCGCGGGGGCGGCGTCGGGGGACGATCGAGGGGGATTCGGATCGGATGACCGCCGTGGACGCCGCCGTCGAGCAGCGGCCTGTGTTCGAACTGTTCGAGGGCTTCGCGCTCGCCAGCGTGCTCGCGTCGCTCGACGAGTCCGGCCTGCTGGCCGCCTTGGAGGCCGGGCCGGTCTCCGCCGCGCCCGACGACGTCGCCGATCCCGACGGGCTGATGCCCGCGACGCTGCGCTACCTCGCCCAGCGCGAGCTGGCGGAGGAGCGCGACGGCGCCTTCGCGCTCACGCCGCGCGGCCAGGCGGTCGTCAAGGACAAGGGCTACCTCGTGTGGCTGCAGGGCGGCTACGGGCACGTGCTCGCCGGCCTCGGCGACTTCGTCACCGGCGCGCGCCGATACGGCACCGACGTCGAGCGCGCCGGCCGCTGGGTCGCCGAGGGCTCCGCGCTGATCGGCCGCGACGACGTCGCGCCGTACGCGGTCGAGGTCCTTTCCGGCATCGACTTCAGGCACGTCGTCGACCTCGGCTGCGGCAACGCGCGCTTCCTGCTCGGCACGGCCGAGCGCTTCGGCGTCAGCGGCCTCGGCGTCGACCTCAGCCCGGAGGCGTGCGAGGACGCCGAGCGCAGAATCGCGGAGGCCGGGCTCGTCGGGAAGGTCGCCGTGCGCTGCGGCGACGCCAGCGACCTCGACGCGATCCCGGAGCTGAGGGACGCCGACCTGGCCGTCGCGCACTTCCTGCTGCACGAGATCTTCGAGCACGGCCGCACGGCGCTGATCGCCTACCTGACGAAGCTCGGGCAGCTGATGCCGCAGGGCGCGCACATGCTCGTCGCCGAGGTGCAGCCCGCGAGCGGCGCACCCGACGAGCGCTGGCGCCCGGAGTTCACGCTGCTGCACGCGATCATGCGTCAGGAGCTGCTCGACGCCGACGGCTGGCACGAGGCCTTCACAGCAGCCGGGTGGTCGCGCCACGAGGTGCGCGAGCTGGGGCTGCCGGGGGCGATCCTGCTGCTGTATCGGAACGACAAGGGGGACTGATGCCGGTCGAGGTCGCAACGCGCTCCGGCGTGGTCGTCACGGAGGGCCTGCCAGTCATGCAGGAGTTCGCCGGCCATCACGCGCCGGCGCCGATGTACGTCACGCCGGAGACGCTGCCGGACGCGCCGTTCTCGGTCGCGGCGGTCGACGCGGCGCAGCTGACCGGAGCGCCGCACGCCGACCTGCACGTGCACGACGATCACGACGAGCTGTACCTGTGCGTCACGCCCGGCTGCCGCTTCACCGTCGAGCTGGCCGACGACGCGATCGAGCTGAGCTCGCCGGCCTCGATCATGATCCCGGCCGGCACGCACCACCGGCTGGTCGTGCACGAGGTCGCGACGGACACGTGCCCCTTCCTGGGGATCCTGCTGGAGCCGAGGGCATAGCGCGCATGCGGGTCGCGATCATCGGCACGGGCAACATCGGCACCGATCTGCTGCTGAAGGTCCAGCGCTCCTCCTGGCTGGAGTGCGCGCTGTTCGCCGGGCGCAACCTCGCCTCCGCCGGCATGAGGACCGCGCGCGACCTCGCCGTGCCGGTCAGCGACCGCTCGATCGACGCGGTCGTGGAGCTCGCCGACGAGCTCGACCTCGTCTTCGACGCGACCTCGGCGCTCGACGCGCGCCGCCATTGGGAGCTGCTGGAGCCGCGGGGCGTGCCGGTGATCGACTTGACGCCGGCGAAGCTCGGCGAGCTCTGCATTCCGGCGCTCAACCTCGCCGACTGCGCGCGCGAGCCGAACCTCTGCATGGTCACGTGCGGCGGGCAGGCGGCCGTGCCGCTGGCGGCCTGCGTCGCGGCGACGCACGCGCACGTCGAGTACGTCGAGATCGTCTCGACGAGCGCCTCGCGCTCGGTCGGGCCGGCGACGCGCATCAACATAGACGAGTACCTCGCGACGACCGAGGCCGCCGTCAGGAAGTTCACGGGCGTCGGGCGCGCGAAGACGATCCTCGTCGTGAACCCGTCGAACCCGCCGATCACGATGCAGAACACCGTCTTCGCGACGACCGACGAGGCCGACCTCGACACGCTGACGGCGGCGGTCGAGCAGATGGTCGCGCGCGTGCAGCGCTACGTGCCGGGCTACCGGCTCGTCGTGCCGCCCCTGTACGAGGGCGGCCGGATCGCGATGACGGTCCAGATCCGCGGCGCCGGCGACTACCTGCCGGCGTACGCAGGCAACCTCGACATCATCACCTGCGCCGCCGTCGCGGCGGCGGAGGAGCGGGCGCGCGCGCACTGGCAGGACGACAGCGAGGACGAGGCGGTCGCCGCGGCGGGCTGACGGCGGGCACCGGGGGAACCAGGGGAATGGCAGAGATCCTGATCAGCGACCCGACGTTGCGGGACGGCAACCACGCGGTCAAGCATCAGCTGGGCGCGCAGCAGATCCGCGCCTACGCGGCGGCGGCCAACGCGGCCCGCGTGCCGGTCGTCGAGGTCGGGCACGGCAACGGCCTCGGCGCCTCCTCGCTGCAGGTCGGGCAGGCGGCGCTGAGCGACCGCGAGATGCTGCGGATCGCGCGCGAGCAGCTCACCGACGTGCGGCTGCAGGCGTTCGGGATCCCGGGCTTCGCGAAGATCCCCGACCTCGACGGCGCGCTCGAGGAGGGCGCGGACGTGTTCCGCGTCGGCACGCACTGCACCGAGGCCGATCTGACCGAGCGCCACATGACGTACCTGCGCGGGCACGGCAAGCCGGTCCACGGGGTGCTGATGATGTGCCACATGACGAGCGTCGAGGGGCTCGTCGAGCAGGCGCGCAAGATGGAGGGCTACGGCGCGAGCGCCGTGATCGTGATGGACTCCGCCGGCGCGCTGCTGATCGACGACGTGCGTCGCCGCGTCGCCGCGCTCGTCGATGGCACCGGCATGGCGGTCGGCTACCACGGCCACGAGAACGTCTCGCTCGGCGTCGCGAACTCGCTGGCCGCGGTCGAGGAGGGCGCGACGATCCTCGACGGCACCGCGCGCGGCTTCGGCGCCGGCGCCGGCAACACGCAGCTCGAGGTGCTCGTGGCGGTGCTGCAGCGGCTCGGGCACGAGACGGGGATCGACCTCTACCGGCTGCTCGAAGCGGCCGACCTGGCCGAGCGCGAGCTCGTGCAGACGATTCCGACGACCGACTCGGTGACGATCGTCAGCGGGCTGGCGGGCGTCTTCTCGGGCTACTCGAGACCGGTACGACGGATCGCGCAGGAGTTCGGGGTCGACCCGCGCGACGTGTTCTTCGCGCTCGGCAAGCGCGAGGTGATCGCAGGACAGGAGGACGTGATACTCGAGGTCGCCGCCGAGCTGCGCGCGACGCTCGAGGTCCAGGTCGAGGTCCAGATGGAGATACGCGAGGGGGTGGCGTGATGAGCATGCGCACTGTGGGGCGCAGCACGGGGGATCCGATACGGAGCGGCGCGCCGCTTCCGCCGCTCGGGGTGCAGGCGCCGCCCCTGGCGCTGCTCGAGGCGAGCGCGATGACGCCGCACCACGAGGCGCTCGCGCGGCTGCTGTGGCACGCCGAGCAGCGGCGCGAGCCGATCGAGCCGCTGTCCGCCACGTTTCCCGAGCTGGGGCTGTGGGACGCCTACTGCGTGCAGGCGATCGGCCGCCGGCTGCGCACCGCCGACGGCGAGGAGCTGCGCGGCTGGAAGGTCGGGCTCACGAGCGCCGCGATGCAGGAGATGATGGGCGTCGACCAGCCGGACGGCGGCTACCTGCTCGAGTCGATGGTCGTGAACTCCGGCGCGCAACTGCGCGCCGAGCGCTTCATCCAGCCGCGCGTCGAGGCGGAGATAGCGTTCCTGCTCAAGTCAGGCCTGCAGGGTCCCGGCGTCACGCGAGAAGAGGTGCTCGAGGCGACGCAGGCGTTTGCCCCGGCGCTCGAGCTGATCGACTCGCGGATCGCGCAGTGGCGCATCGGGATCGTCGACACGGTCGCCGACAACGCCTCCTCCGGGATGGCGGTGATCGGCGACTGGCACGACGCGGAGGACGTCCGCGTCGAGGAGCTCGGCGTCAGCCTCGCGCTGGGGCCGGAGTGTGTCAGGGGGCGCGGCGACGCGGTGCTCGGCCATCCGGCCGAGGCCGTGGCCTGGCTCGCCGGCATCCTGGCGCAGAGCGGCGAGCGGCTCGAGCCGGGCGACATCGTGCTGCCGGGCTCGGTGGCGCGGGCCGTGCCGATCGCCGCCGGGCAGGCGGCCTACGCCATGTTCGACCGCCTGGGGGAGGTGAGCGTGGGCCTTGTCTGACCTGACCGCTCAGACAGACGCCCCGCTCTACCAGGTCGACGCGTACTGCCGCCGCTTCCCCGCCACGGTCACGGCCGCATTGGGGGAGGCCGTGCAGCTCGATCGCAGCGCCTTCTATCCGGGGGGCGGCGGTCAGCCGCACGACCGCGGGACCGTGACCGATGGAGCGCGCACCTGGTCGGTGACCGGTGCGCGCTCCGGCGCGGGGGAGGTCTGGTATGAGCTCGACGGCGAGGCTCCCCCGGTCGGCGCCGAGGTCGAGTGCGAGCTCGACTGGGAGCGCCGCTACGCGCTGATGCGCACGCACACGGCGCTGCACATCCTCTGCGCGGTCGTGTGGCGCGACTGGGGCGCGAAGGTCACCGGCGCGAACATGGAGCCGCTGAGGGGTCGCATGGACTTCGAGTTCGAGCACCTCTCGGGCGAGTTCGTGCGCGAGCTGGAGGAGCGCGTGAACGTGGAGGTCGAGGCCGCGCGCCAGACGCGCGTCGACTTCCTCCCGCGCGAGCAGGCCGACCGGGACCCGGACCTGATCCGCAACAAGGTGAGCCTGCTGCCGCCCGCGATGCGCGTCGTGCGGGTCGTGGCGATCGAGGGGCTCGACCTGCAGGCCGACGGCGGCACGCACGTCGCCGACACGATCGAGGTGGGGCGCATCGCGCTGCCGTCGTACAAGAGCAAGGGAAGAATCAACAAGCGGATCGAGTTGACGCTCGACCCGCAGTAGGGGGATGGCGAGATGGGGGACGTGCACCGGCCGGTCGACAAGCGCCCGGACTTCCCGGCGATGGAGCAGCGCATCCTCGAGCGCTGGCGCGAGGGCCGCACGTTCGAACGCTCGCTCGCCGCGCGCGCGGGCGGGCCGGTCTTCAGCTTCTCGGAGGGCCCGCCGACGGCGAACGGCAACCCCGGCTCGCACCACGTCCTGCTGCGCTCGTTCAAGGACACGTACCTGCGCTACAAGACGATGCGCGGCTTCCACGCCCCGCGCAAGGCCGGCTGGGACTGCCACGGCCTGCCGGTCGAGCTCGAGGTCGAGAAGCAGCTCGGGCTGAACTCGAAGCGCGAGATCGAGGAGTACGGCGTCGCGGCGTTCAACGAGCGCTGTCGTCAGTCCAACGACTTCTACATCCAGAGCTGGGAGCGCATGACCGAGCGCGTCGGCTTCTGGATCGACCTCGACGGCGCGTTCCGCACGGGCGACCCGGAGTACGTCGAGTCGGTCTGGTGGTCGCTGCACGAGCTGTGGGACAGAGGGCTCATCTACAAGGGCCACAAGGTCGTCCCGTACTGCCCGCGCTGCGGCACCGGCCTCTCCTCGCACGAGACGGCGATGGGCTACGCCGACACGGAGGACGTGACGGCGACGGTGCGGCTGCCGGTCGTCGAGCCGCGCGGGCCGCTGCAGGCCGGCGACGCGCTGCTGATCTGGACGACGCAGCCGTGGACGCTGTTCGCGAACTGCGCGGTCGCGATCTCGCCGTCGCTGACGTACGTGCGGGCGCGCGTGGGGTCCGAGGTCGTGGTGGTGGCCGAGGAGCGCGTCGACGACATCCTCGGCGACGCCGCCGAGGTGCTGGAGCGCTTCTCCGGTCGCGCGATCGTCGACACGAGATACGAGCCGCCCTTCGACCGCCTGCCCGACCACGGACCGAAGGGTCACACGGTCCTCGCGGCCGAGCACGTCGTGCTCGACAAGGGGACGGGGTTGGTCCACACCGCGATGGCGTTCGGCGAGGAGGACTTCGTGCTGTGCGAGCGGCACGGGATCCCGCTCGTGAACCCGGTGCGCGAGGACGGCACCTACGACGAGCGCATCACGGGCTACGAGGGCGTCTTCGTCGGCGATGCGGTCGAGCGTGTCGTCGCCGAGCTCCACGACGCGGGCAAGCTGTGGGACACCGAGCCGTATGTGCATTCCTATCCCCACTGCTGGCGCTGCGACTCGAAGCTCCTCTACTACGCGAAGGAGTCGTGGTACATCGCCACGCGCGACCGCCGCCACGACATGCTCGCGCAGAACCAGCGGATCGACTGGCGCCCCGAGCACGTGCGCGACGGGCGCTTCGGCAACTGGCTGCAGGGCAACGTCGACTGGGCGCTCTCGCGTGATCGCTACTGGGGCACGCCGCTGCCGATCTGGGAGTGCGACGCGTGCGAGGCGCGCCACTGCGTCGGGTCCTTGGCCGAGCTGCGCGAACAGGCCGGCGCGCTGCCGCCAGACCTCCACCGGCCCTACATCGACGAGGTCACGTGGGGCTGCACCGCCGCCGGCTGCGGCGGCGCGATGCGCCGCGTGAAGGCGACGATCGACACCTGGTACGACAGCGCCTGCATGCCGTTCGCGCAGTTCCACTACCCGTTCGAGGGCAAGCGCGAGGTCGCCGAGCAGTTCCCGCCCACGTTCATATGCGAGGGGATCGACCAGACGCGCGGCTGGTTCTACACGTCGCTCGCGGTGACGACGCTGATCTTCAGGGACATCCCGTTCAGACACGCGGTCTGCGTCGGGCACGTGACCGACGCGCACGGCCAGAAGATGTCGAAGTCGCGCGGCAACGCGGTCGACCCGTGGGACGTGCTGAACGCGCACGGCGCCGACGCCTTCCGCTGGTACTACCTCGCCTCGCAGCAGCCGTGGGCCGGCTACCGCTTCTCGGCCGACGCGGTGCACGAGGGGATGCGCGAGCTGCTGCTGCCGCTGTGGACGACGTACGGCTTCTACGTCCTCTACGCGAACATCGAGTCGTTCGATGGGAGCGGTGCGCCCCCGGTGTCCGAGCGCCCGGCGCTCGACCGCTGGGTGCTCTCGCGCCTGCAGACGCTGACCGAGCGGATGCGCGCGCGCATCGACGACTTCGACGCGACGACGGCCGTGCGGCTCGCGGCCGAGTGGGTCGAGGACCTGTCGAACTGGTACATCCGCCTCTCGCGCCGGCGCTTCTGGGACGGCGACGTCGCCGCGCTCGCGACGCTGCGCGAGTGCCTGATCGAGACGGCGAAGCTGCTCGCGCCGCCGATCCCGTTCCTCGCCGAGGAGATCTACGCGAACCTCGTCGGCGGGGCCGCGGAGGACTTCGGCGCGGAGCCCGACTCGGTGCACCTGTGCGACTACCCCGAGCCGGTGGAGGCGTTGCGCGACCCGCAGCTGGAGGAGGACATGGCGCTGGCGCGCGAGGTCATCGAGCTGGGCCGCGACGCGCGCGCGAGATCGAAGGTGAAGGTGCGCCAGCCGCTGCCGCGCGTGATCGTGTGCGGGGAGGCGCGCGTCGGCGACGCCGTCGCGCGGCTGCGCGAGCTCGTGCTGAGCGAGCTGAACGTGAAGGCGGTCGAGGTGGTCGTGGCGGCGAGCGAGCTGGAGCGGCCCGTCGTGCTGCCGAACCTGCAGAGACTCGGGCCGCGCTGCGGCAGGGACATGCCGCAGGTGGTGGCCGCGCTGCGCTCGCGCGACGGCGAGGAGGCGCTCAAGGCGCTGCACGACCACGGCGTGCTGGCGGTGTCGGTCGCGACCGGCGACGAGCTCGACCCGACGCACACGTACGCGCTCGCGGAGAACGACGTGATCGTGCGCCGCGAGCCGCGCCACGGCCTCGTGCTGTCGACGCGCGGCGCCGTGACGGTCGCGGTCGACACGACGATCGACGAGCGGCTGCGGCGCGAGGGGCTGGCGCGCGAGATCGTCCGGGTGGTCCAGGCGGCGCGCAGAGAGGCCGGCGTCGGCGTCACCGACCGGATCGAGCTGCGGCTCGCCGGATCGCCCGACCTGCTCGGCGCCGCGAGGGCGCACGAGCGCTACCTCGCCTCGGAGACGCTCGCGACGCTGGTCGCCTACGACGGCGCGGACGGCGACGCCGGCTCGCCCGCCGCCGCGGCGTCCGTCCCGACGCCGGTCGAGGTCGAGGGCGAGCCGCTCGCGATCGCCGTGGCGGTGGCGAGGGGCAGCGCGGCGTAGCGGCGGCTCAGCGCCGGTCGACCAGCTCGAGCGGGTTCGCGTTGCCGCGCACCGCGAACCCCGCGCGCTGGAGGGCCGCCGCGAGCTGCGCGTGGTTGCCGACGTCTATGAATGCGCTGCGGGCTCCTTCGCGGCGCATCGCCGCGATCGTCGTGCGCACCTGGCGCTTCTTCGGCATCGCCGCCGGTCCCGAGTACGGGGCGACGTTGACGACGCCGATGTCGTACGCGATGCGGTGTCCGAGCGGCAGCAGGATCGCCACCTTCTCGCCGCGCTCGACGCGCGCGCGGATCGACTGCACCGCCCAGCGCTGCTCGTATATCGGGTCGGCCCGCTCGCGCAGGCGCGCGAGCTGGGACCACGGCGCCGGCAGCTGCGCGAGCGAGCAGACGGCGAGCGCGAAGCCGAACAGCACCGCCAGCTGCGGCGCCGTCGGCAGCCGCCGCCGCTCCGCGAGCGCGCGCGCCACGACGACGACCAGCAGCGCGAGCGCGAAGCACCAGGCGGAGAAGAGCGTCGCGAGCGTCAGCGGATTGCTGGCGCCGATGTAGTACGAGCCGGCGAGCAGGCCGAACGCGCCGCTCCAGGCGAGCAGGCCCGTGAGCGCCGGATCGCGACCGTCGCGCGCCGCGCGCACGACCGCCGTCACGAGCGCCGCCGAGAACGTCACGTACAGCGCGGTGTGCAGGCCGATCGGCGTCATCGGGCTGATGAACCAGCCGTCGACGGCGTAGATGTGGGGGAACTCCGTCAGCAGCCCGGGACGCGGGAGCTCGCCGGAGCGCACGAGCGTCAGCAGCGCCACGAGCCCGACGGCCACCGCGAGGCCCCCGGCGACGGCGCCGGCGAGCCGCGC
>DASVFS010000038.1:0-3044 GCA_036379915.1 Conexibacter sp.
ACGCGCTGGCGACCGCCTACGCTCGCGCCGGCCGCGACGCCCGCGTCGTCGCCTCGCTCGACAAGGCGCGCGCGCTGCTGGAGCGCGCGGACGCGGACGCCGTGCTCGCGGTCGACGTTCCGCCGATCGCGAGCGACCGCGCCGAGGTCGACGGGCTCGCCCGACGGATCGAGCAGCTCGCGCTCGACGAGGTCGTCCTCGTGCTGCCCGCCGTGCTCGACCTGCCGACGGCGCGGGCGCTGCTGGACCGCCTGCAACCGCTGAGCCCCACGGCGCTCGCGCTCACCCTCGATGCCCAAGCCGCCGAGCTCGGCGCGGCCATCGAGCTCGCCTGCGCATCCCGTCTGCCGATCGGCTATGTCCAAGGCGACGCCGGCATCGCTCCCGCCGATCCCGCCAGCCTCGCGGAGCGCCTGCTGCGATGAGCACGGTCGCCCAGGCCAAGCCGCCGCTCCCGGAGCTGCGCCAGGACGTGGTCATCACGATGCCCGACCTGCAGCAGTACCGCGGGCGCGTCTCGAAGGTCACGGAGCGCGAGATCGCGGTCGTGCTGATGCTCGACGCGCGCAGGGCGCTCGCGCTCGGCGACGCGTCGCCGATGTGGGTCGAGTACCCGGCTCCGCGCGGGCTCGTGCGGCTGGAGGGCAACGGGACGGTCGTCGCCCACGACCTCGTCCACTTCCACCACGAGGGCGCGGTCGACGTCGTCCAGCGGCGCGACTTCGTGCGCGTCGCCGCGCTGCGCCCGCTCCAGCTCGCGCGCGTGGGCGGCGACGACCAGGCCGGCGACTGGATCGACACGCTGACGGTCAACGTCAGCGGCAACGGGCTGCTCGCCGCGGAGGCGGAGACGCTCGACGTCGGAGCCGTGATCGCCTTCCGCCTGCACGCGATCGAGGGCGAGCCGCCGATCGAGGGCCGCGGCCGGGTCGCGCGGATCGGCGACGGCGGCCAGCGCGGGATCGCGATCGAGCAGATCGACCGCGGTTCCCGCAGTCAGCTCGTGCGCTTCGTGTTCGAGCAGGAGCGGATCGCGCGCCAGCGCACGCGCGACGTGGAGCTGTAGCGGATCGCCATGGCGGACAAGCAGAGATCTGCGAAGAAGAGCGCCGGCGGCGACGTGCTGCCGAGCGTCGCGAACCACCCCCGCGCGGGCGCGCAGGTCGCGCGCGCGAAGGCGTGGGGCGGCCTCGCCGGCTTCGCGCTCGTCGCCGTGCTGTCGTTGCGCGCCGGCGTCCCGACGGCCGACGCGCTGCTGCGCGCCGTGCTCGGCGGCGTCGTCGCGTACGTGGCGGCGTGGGCATGCGCGGTCGCCGTCTGGCGCCACCTCGTGATCGCCGAGCTGCGCGCCGTGCGTCGCCATCGCGCGGCCGAGGTCGCCGCCCGTCGCGCCGCCGGCCAGCGCGCCGACGGGGTGTAGCTACCGTCCGGTCGACTCCGCGTAGCGGGCCTCGTCGACGACGAGCCGCCAGTGTCCGCGCGCCGGCTTCGTCGCGCGGAAGTGCGCGAAGTCGAAGGTGAGGATCGGCAGTCCGTGACGCTCGGCGAGCGCCATCACCGTCGCGTCCGCGAGCCCGAGGTCGAGCGCGCCGAAGCGGCGATCGAGTGCGGTCGCGCGGCGGAAGACGCCGGTGGAGAGGTGGGCGACCTCGTGCTCGCCGCCCTCGAGCGCCGCCAGCAGCGGCCCGGTGTCCGCGACGACTCCCCCTCGGACGACATCCCCTCAAGTCTTCCGCCCGGATGCCGATGATCGGGGCAAGTCGGGTGACATGGAGTCGCCCTGGGACGACATCAAGGAGATGCCTACATGTCCCTTCGCATCAACACGAACGTCGAGGCGTTCAACGCGCACCGCAACCTGGTGCACACCAGCAGCCAGGTCGCGAAGTCGATGGAGCGTCTGAGCTCCGGCTTCCGCATCAACCGTGCTGCCGACGACGCCGCCGGCCTCGCGATCAGCGAGAAGCTGCGCGGTCAGATCGGCGGTCTCGGCCAGGCCGGCCGCAACGTCCAGGACGGCATCTCGCTCGTCCAGACGGCTGAGGGCTCGCTGACCGAGGTCCACTCGATGCTGCAGCGCGTCCGCGAGCTGGCCGTGCAGTACCAGAACGGCACGCTCTCGACGTCGGATAGATCCGCCATCGGCTCCGAGGTCGCTCAGCTGACGCAGGAGATCGAGCGGATCGGCACGACGGCGCAGTTCAACAACATCCACCTGCTCGACTCGGCGCAGACGATCACCTTCCAGGTCGGCGCCAACGACGGCGAGGTCATCTCCGTCTCGACGGTGAGCCTCGGGTCGGCGGTCGGCACGATCGACATCACCTCCTCGACGGTCCTCGCGGACGTCGATGCGGCGATCGACGCCGTGTCTCAGCAGCGCGCGACGTTCGGCGCGGTGCAGAACCGCCTCGAGCACACGTTCAACAACCTCGCCACGTACGAGGAGAACCTGACCGCTTCCGAGAGCCGCATCCGCGACGTGGACATGGCTGCCGAGATGGTCAAGTTCACCAAGAGCCAGATCCTGGTTCAGGCGGGCACCTCGATGCTCGCGCAGGCGCAGCAGGCGCCGCAGCAGGTCCTGTCCCTGCTCCGGTAAGTCCGCGGCTCCTTTCGCAAGTTGGACGGCGGGCGCTCTCCCTGGGCGCCCGCCATCCTCCTTTCGTCCAAACGGTCAAGTCGCGCCAGCTCCGGCCGATGACCGGGAGTGATGTCGCTTCCGCTCGCACTCGCCCGCGTCGACCAGATCGAGCGAGCGCTCGTGCCCCAGCCGGCCGCGACGTCGTCTGCCGCCACCACCGTCGCCCCCCCGCCTGCGGCCGGACCCGTGGCGAGCGCCTCCTTCGCCTCGCTGCTCGGCAACGCCGGCGGCTCGCCGATGACGACGATCGCTGCGGCGGAGGTCGGCCAGGCGGAGCAGCCGCCCGGCTCGAACGACTCGCTGCGCATCGCGCAGTACCGCACCGCCACCGCGGGCAGCGGCGTCGGCCCGTGGTGCGGCTACTTCGTCTCGTGGGTCGCGCGCCAGGCGGGCACCTCGA
>DASVFS010000039.1:0-11162 GCA_036379915.1 Conexibacter sp.
ACGTCGCGCTGCTCGCGCGCGGCGAGACCGGCCTCAAACGCGTCGCCGCGCGCGTGCAGGAGGAGGGGCGGCAGGCGCTGGTCCTCCAGGCCGACGTCGCCGACCGCGCCACGCCCGGCCGCTGATGGAGCGCGCGCTCGCGCTCGCCGGCCGCCTCGCGCGCGCCCGCGCCAAGCCCGACGACGCGCCGAACGGCCTGTGGGAGCCGTCCGGCGAAGGCGAGCTCGACGGCCACCTGCACGGCCGCCCGAGCCTGTTCGCGGCGCTGCAGCTGCGCGGCACGCGGCCGTCCGGCGGGGTGGGCAGCTCGTGAGCGCGTCGGCGACGCGCGCGCTGCGACGGCGCCGCGGGCACACATCTGCGCTCGCCCGCATCAGCCCCTCGCGCCGCGCGCACCGCGCCGCCGGCAGGCGCCTGCTGCGCGGCAGATCGCCGCGCCGGCCGGCCGCCGTCGAGGCGCTCGACGCCGTCGCGATCGCGCTCGGCCGCGGCCTGCTCGCGGGCGCCGCCGCGACCGCCGCGATGACCGTCGCCTCGACCGCCGAGATGAAGCTGCGAAGACGACCGCCCAGCACCGCCCCCGCCAAAGTCGCCGGCAAGCTGCTCGGCGTCAAACCACGCAGAAGCGCGGGCGACCGCTTCGCGACCGTCGCCCACGCCACCAGCGGCGTCGCGCTCGGCACGACCCGCGGCCTGCTCGACCTCGCCGGCGTCCGCGGACCTGCCGCCCCCGCCGCCTTCTTCGCGATCGCCTGGACGCCGGAGCTGATCGCCGTCCCAGCCGCCGGCGCCGCCCCGCCGCCATGGCGCTGGGGCGCGCTCGAGCTGACCATCAGCGCCGCGCACCACGCCGTCTACGCCGCCGCTGGCGAGGCGACGTACCGCGCCCTGGCCACCGGCGCCTGACGCGACCGCCCGAGGCGCGATCTCGCCCTGCGGCGAGTGTTTCATCGCCAGGCAGGGCGAGATCGCGACCTCGGGCGAACCGCCCCCGCCAGGGCCCGAACTCGCCACGCCACAAGCGCCGCCCGCGCCGCATTCCACCCCGCCGCCCCATGCACACCCCCGCCCGGGTGCGCCGACGCGCCCGCCAAGAACAGCCCCCCCAACGGCGTCTCCGGCCGCGCCAGCCCCGGCACCGGCCGGAACACCACCTGCTGGTGGATCTGCGCCGTCCCCCCGTTGATCGCGCCCCCCAGCAGGTTCGCGTTCGCCGCCTCCAAGCCGGGCGGCGCGAACACATGCCGCCGCCGGATCAATGACGAGAAGCCGGGCGCCCGCCGCTCGATCTGCGCCTCCATCCGCGCCACGAACCGCTCCACCTCCGACGCGTCCCACACGCCGTGCAGGTCGTCATCCCCCGCATCCCCGCGCACCCGCTGCGGCACGTGCGTGTAGGCCCACGCGACCTCGCGCCCGGCCGGCATGCGTGTCGGATCCACGCACGCGTACTGCCCCATCACGAGGAACGGCTCGTCCGGGACCACGCCGCGCGAGAGCTGCGCGGTCGTGCGCGTCAAAGCGTCGATCCCGTCCGCCACGTGCAGGGTCCCCGCGCGGCGCGCCTCCTCCGCCACCCACGGGATCGGCGCGTCCAACGACCAGTCGACCTTCACCGTCCCGTTGTCGAGCTGGAAGCGCGCGAGGTCCTCGACGAAGTCGCGCGGCAGGTGCTCCTCGCCCACCAGCGAGCGGAACAGCGTCGGCGCGACCACCGAGGCGAGCACGCCGCGAGCAGCCGAGACCTCGGAGCCGTCACCCAGCCGCACGCCCACCGCCCGCCCTCCGCGCACGATCACGCGCGACACCGGCGCGCCGCACACGAGCTCCCCGCCACGAGCGCGCAGCCGCGCCACGAGCGCGTCGACCAGCCGTCCGGCGCCGCCCTCCGGCACGGGAAAGCCATGCTCCTGCCCCAGCCCGCACAGCACCCACGCGAACAGCCCGCCGCCGGCCGAGTCGGGCGTCAGGTCGGCGTGCAGCGCGTTGCCGGCCAACAGCCACGCCGCGCCCTCGCCGCGGAAGCGCTCCTCCGCCAGCCGCCGCACCGGCAGCAGCGCGAAACGCGCGAAGCGCAGCAGCCCGCGCGGCCCGAGCGCCGCGGCCAGTCGCGCGCTCCCGCGCACGGGCGGGAACGGCCGCAGCAGCGCGTCCATGAACGGGCCGCCGGCCTGTTCCCAGGTCCCGTAGAAGTCTCGCCACCGCTCGCCGTCCCCGGGCGCGAAGCGCTCGAGCGACGCCGCCGTCTCGTCGACGTCGAGCGACAGCACCGCGCAGCGCCCGTCGGGCTGCGGATGCGCGACCGGCAGCGGCGCCCGCCGCCAGCGCACCCCATGGCGTTCCAGCTCCATCGCATGCAGCGCCGGCGACGCCGCCGCGAGCGGATAGAACGCGCTGAACAGGTCGCTCGTGAAGCCCGGCTCGGCGATCTCGCCGCTCTTGACCGCGCCGCCGGGCACCGGCTGCTCCTCCAGCACGAGCACGCGCCAGCCGCGCTCGGCCAGCACGTTGGCGGCCACGAGGCCGTTGTGGCCCGCTCCGATCACGACCGCGTCGACGTCCGAGCGCACCTCGAGTCCCGTACCCCGCGCCCCCGCGCGGCAAGCCGTTTTCGCCGCCGCGCGCAGCGGGTAGCCCGACGCGCATGGCGACGAACGAGCGCTTCATGCCGGTCCCGCCCGAGGCCGTCTGGGACGCGCTCGCCGACGCCGGCGGCTACGGCTACTGGGTCGTCGGCTCGAGCGAGATCCGCGACGCCGACGCGCACTGGCCGCAGCCGGGCTCGCGCTTCCACCACACGGTCGGCGTCGGCCCGTTGAAGATCAGCGACCACACCGAGGCGCTCGAGGCGCGGCGGCCGTCGCTGCTGCGCATCAGAGCGAAGGCGCGCCCGCTCGGCACCGCCAAGGTCACGCTGGAGCTGACCCCGCAGGACGGCGGCACGCGCGTGCGCATGACGGAGAACCCCGACGGCGTCACGTCGTGGCTGACGCTCAACCCGCTGCTGCAGCTGCTGACGCGGGGCCGCAACGCCGAGTCGCTGATGCGGCTGGAGGAGCTGGCGCTGCGGCAGGCGGGGCGGTCGGCCTCGTGAGCGCCGCTCGCAGCCCGGGCCTCCCGACCGCGCGCCGCACGTCGGTGTGGATCGACACCGCGCCTTCGCCGCCCCTGCGCCCGCAGCTCGACGGCGACGTGCGCGCCGACGTGGCGGTGATCGGCGGCGGGATCGTCGGCATCACGACAGCGCTGCTGCTGGCCGAGGCGGGCGCGAGCGTCGCGTTGCTGGAGGCCGGCCGGCTCGCCGGCGGCACGAGCGGCTACACGACCGCGAAGGTGTCGTCCCAGCACGGGCTGATCTACGACACGCTGCGCTCGAAGCACGGCGCGGGGACGGCGCGCCGCTACGGCGAGGCGAACGAGGCGGCGCTCGCGTGGATCGCCGCGCGCGTCGCGAGAGACGGGATCGAGTGCGACTTCCGCCGTCAAGCTTCGTATGCGTACGTGACCGCGGCGGACGACCGCTCGCAGGTCGAGCGAGAGGCCGAGGCGGCGATCGAGGCGGGGCTGCCGGCCGAGCTGGTGGAGGAGACGCCGCTGCCGTATCCGGTCGAGGCGGCGGTCCGCTTCGACCACCAGGCGGAGTTCCATCCGCGCAAGTACCTGTTCGCGCTCGCCGAGCGGCTGGGCGCGATCGACGGCGCGCGGGTGTTCGAGCGCTCGCACGCCGTCGAGGTCGGCGGCCTCGAGGGGCGCCAGGTCGTCAAGAGCCCGGGCGGGCGCGTGCTCGCCGACCGCGTCGTCGTCGCGACGCACTACCCGTTCCTCGACCGCTCGCTCGCGTTCGCGCGGCTGTCGCCGACGCGCTCCTACGCGATCGCCTGCCGCATCGCGGGCGCGCCGCCGGAGGGGATGCACATCAGCGGCGACAGTCCGACGCGGTCCGTGCGCGGGATCCCGCTGGCCGGCGGCGAGGAGCTGCTGCTGGTCGGCGGCGAGGGGCACAAGACGGGCACGGAGTCGGACACCGAGCTCCGCTACGAGCGGCTGGAGGCGTTCGCGCGTGAGCACTGGGACGTGCGGTCGGTCGAGCATCGGTGGTCGGCGCAGGATCCGTCGACGCTCGACCTGCTGCCGTACGTCGGGCGATTGACGCCGCGCAGCGATCGCGTGCTGATGGCGACCGGCTTCGCGAAGTGGGGGATGACGGGCGGGACCGCCGCCGCGCTGCTGCTGGCCGACCTGTGCCTCGGGCGCGAGGCGCTGTGGGCCGACCTGTTCGACCCGTGGCGCGTCACGGTGCGCCAGTCGACGCCGAGACTCGTGAAGGAGAACGCGCAGGTGGCGGCGCGCTTCGTCGGCGACCGGCTGCGGCACGCGGATCCCCGGCCGATCGAGAACCTGAAGCCCGGCGAGGGTGCGGTTTTGGAGCACGACGGCGAGCGCGTCGCCGCCGCGCGCGATGAGGACGGCACCCTGCACGCCGTCTCCGCGCGCTGCACGCACCTCGGCTGCCTCGTGCAGTGGAACGGTGCGGAGCGCAGCTGGGACTGCCCGTGCCACGGCTCCCGCTTCGGGCTCGACGGGACGGTGCTCGAGGGTCCGGCGGTCCACCGGTTGGAGCGCAAGCCGCTCGGCTCGGGGAGTGACTAAGGCTCGTCGCCCGGGCCGGTCGGCTCGGTCGGATCGCTGCCCGGCGTCCAGGCGGTGCGGTGCTCGCGCTCCGTGCCCGCGGCGTCCGCGTCTGGACGCGTGGTGCGTTCGTTACGCCCCTCGCGCACGACGTCGCCCGGTCCGGCGGTCCTGCCCGCGAGCTCCGTGAAGGCGCGGTCCGGGTCCTGTACGCCCTCAGCCTCCAGGAGCGCGGCCGGGTGTGCTCATGCACCGGCGGCTACCCGGCGCGGCGCCGGCGAAACGACACGGGCGGCCGCGGGTGTCCGACCGCAGGTTCAGAGTGCGGCCATCTGCTCTGGAGGTCGGCCCCTCGGGCGGCCTCCTCGAGGCCGCCCGAGGGGCCGCTGCGTGGTGTGCCTATATTAGTCTTACGAAGATTAGGCTCGCCGGATTTAGTGCAGTGACGCTTCCAGTGCCTTCAAGCCTTCCTCTTATTCTCAAGCCGAAGATGCAGGCTTCGTTGCTAGTTATTTCTCCCCCGCTGTCGACCGACGTGATCTGCCCCGTCGTCACGTTGCGGTTGAAATTGGCAAGTCCGTGTTCTGTCGTGTTTTCCCTCGTGGTGAATAGGCAGGTCCCGTTCACAGTCCTTATCTTAAAGGAGCCTCCGCTGAGTAACGCCCTGAGCCGCGTTATGTCGGGTAGCGTCCCGTCGAAGCCGAGGAGCCTAACGTGCCAAGGCAAGGAACCTCCTAGAATCGTCGCTTCACCGCCCACGCAGCTTGCTGGCGGCCCGACGGTAGCCCTTGTGATGTAGCCGATTAGGGCGTATGTGACCTTGGCTATCGTCCTAGAATGCAGACTACCTTCGAGGGTTACCGGACAACTTGTCGTCACTCCGAAGGGTTCTGAAAGGTTCCTTCTGGTCCAGACTGCTCTTATGTTTTGGTTGGATACCGAGAAGTTCCTGGCCGATGCGCTGCCGATGGACAGCGCCATTACAGCAATCGCTGTCAGAGTGGTACCCAGTGACATGTGTTCGTTTACCATCTTAATCCTCTCTAGAACAGACCAGGCCGTCCTTAGTAGCCAGCGCCCGACTATATTAGCCTTACAAAGATTAGAGCTGTCGAGTCTAGTAGCGAGAATCGCACACTGGTGCCTGAAAAGGTGAATCTGACTCTAAGACCAAAGGCACATGCATCGTTGCTCGTTATGCTGCCGGAAAAGCCGGCGGAGGTAAGCTGCTCAGTCGTCACGTTGCGATCCAGACTGACGAGCCCGTGTTCGGCCGTGTTTTCCCTGAGCGTTATTAGGCACGATCCATTGGGTCCCCTTATCCGTATGCCCCCTCCACTTACTAACGTCATGACTGCGGCTATGTTCGGTAGCGTGCCGCTGAAGCCGAAGTACCTTACATGCCACGGCAAAGTTTCTTGTAGGATCGTCATTTCACCCCCGGTGCAGCTTGCCGGTACGCCGGAGAGAGCTCTGGTGATGTATCCGATTAGAGCGTAGCTGACCTTAGCTATCGTCCTGGAGTGCAAGCTGCCTTCAAGTGTCATCGGGCAGGACACCGTGCCTCCGAGCGGTTCAGCTAATGTCACTGGGTTCCAAACCGCTCTAAAGGTCTGGTTGGAGATCGAAAGGCTCCTGGCCGAAGCGCTGCTTATCGCCAGCGCCATCATGGTGATCCCGGTGAGTGTGGAGGCGAATGCAGCACACGATTTGAGCATGGTCGGCTCCTTTGCGGGGGTGACGGCCGCTGTCACGAGCAGTCCTGTGAGGTGGTCTCATCGAGGCCACCTCACAGCTGCTTGACGCGAGCAATATTAGTCTTACAAAGCCTAGTGCTTGAGTCCCTAGTAGGCGGAGGCTTATAGACGTGCCTTCGAACCTGGCTCTTGTTATCAAGCTGAAGCTACAGACTTCGTTGCTGGTTATTTCCCCGCCAACTGAGAGGGAGTCAATCTGCCCCGTAGTGGTATTGCGGTTGAGAATGCCCAGGCCAGGTTCGGCTGTCGTTTCCCTAACGGTGAATAGATACGTCCCATTGGGATCCCTTATCCTGTAAGATGCACCGCTGATTAACAGCCTAAGCCGCGTTATGTCCGGTAGCGTGCCGTCAAACCCGAAGAACCTAACATGCCAGGGCACCGATTCTCTTAGAATTGTCGTTTCGCCGCCGCTGCTGCTGGTAGGTCCGCCCACAGCGGCCGCCGTGACGTAGCCGATTAGGGCGTACCTAACCTTGGCTATTGTCCTCGAGTGCAGGCTGCCTTCGAGAGTTACAGGGCATCTAGTTGTTTTTCCGAACGGTTCTGAGAAGGTCATCGGATTCCAGACCGCTCTTATTTGGTGGTTGGAGACGGAGAAGTTCCTTGGCTGATGATGCGCCAACGGCGAGCGCGAGCATGGCGACGGCGCTGGCCAAGGCGGCTGCTCCGGTGCAGAACTTGGGCATAGGGCTCCTTTAAAAGTGACGGTCGCTACTCCCGCTGGGCGTGCCGGCGCCGAGGCGGGTAGCTGTATCGCTTGCTCTCGCGAGGTGAAGGCGGTTGCCGGGCGCGCGTCGGGGAGCGGTCATCTGTCGGAGCGACCGGTAGCGCGGGGTGGCCTCGACGAGGCCACCCCGGAGTACTACGGAGATAGCTACCTATATTAGTCTGACGAAAATTAGTTCGTTGGTGGTTAGTAGGCGCAAGCTTATTGAGGTGCCAGAGAGCCTGCCTCTAATTCTGAGCCCGAAGGCACAGGCTTCGTTGCTGGTTATTTCTCCGCCAACTTCAACACTTGTCAGTTGGTTAGTGGTTGTGTTGCGGTTAAAGTTGCCGAGTCCGTGTTCAGCTGTCGTATCCCTCAGTGTGAATAGGCAGGTTCCATTGGGATTCCTTATCCTGAAGGCCCCACCGCTGAGTAATATCCTGATTCTCGTTATGTCGGGTAGTGTGCCGTCAAAGCCAAAGTACCTTACGTGCCACGGCAGCGATTCATTTAGGATAGTCGCTTCGCCTCCGACGCAGTCAGTGGGGACTCCCACTCGGGCCGTAGTGATGTAGCCAATTAGGGAGTAGCTTACCTTGGCTATAGTCCTCGAGTGCAGGCTACCTTCGAGAGTCACCGGACATTCGACTACACCTCCGAGCGGATCTCTGAATATCATCGGGCTCCAGACCGCTCTTATTTGTTGGTTGGAGATCGAGAAGCTCCTAGCCGGTGCGCTGCTAACGACGAGCGCCATAACGACGGTTGAGGCAACTGCGGCGATCGCCAAGCGAAAAAATCTAGACATTATCAGCAACTCCATGATTGTGTACGTACGGTAAGCGCAGGCCGAGTCCTGCGGCATAGAATGTGTGTGCGTAGCCCCCTTCCCCCGTAAGCATGATGTACGCGCGTTGACACAGAGAATGTCGGCGCGCGAGGCCCCCTCGGCGAGTGGGGCCCGTGTGGCCCCGTGAGGCCGACTGGAGTCTAACACACCGAAGAAAGGGCGAATAGGGTCCTTGGAGACGACTACGAGCCGGAGTTGCAGCGTGGGCGTTCTGCGACTAGGGTGTGGCGACCGCAACGAACAGGAAAGAGGTAGAACGGTTGCGATTGCGAGGAGAGGGTGCTGTAAGGCTGTGTGGACTGGTGGTGGCTGTTGGGGTTATGAGCTTCGGAGTGTTCGCCGGCACTACGACGGCCGCGTCCCCGGTAATGGCGGATGGGCGCTCGTATGAGCTGGTCTCGCCTGCGGACAAGAACGGCGGGGACATCGCGGCGGACCGTCCCAGCATCCTCTCCGCTGCGGGCGGGGATGCGGTGACCTATCTGTCGCGTGGATCTTTCGGGGACACGGTCGGCTCAGGCGTGAACGGCCAGACGCAGTATCTGTCGCGCCGTGAAAGAGACGGGTGGGCAACGCATGCCATCACACCCTTGCCGCGGTATGACGCCTCGCAGGCGCTTGTGACGGGAACAGTGCCCCTTGGCTTCTCTGCCGACTTGCGCCGCGCGGTGGTGTGGGGATATGACCTCCCAGGCGTCCCGGACGCGCTGCCGCAGACTCCAAACATCTACTCGGAGAACACGACGAGTCGGACGCTTCAGTTGGTGACCAGAGCGTCCGGGCCAGTCAACCGAATCTTCTTCCTGTTCGACTTCGCTTTCCCCGACCCCGGGGGAGTGTCTCGTGATTCGAGACACATCGCGTTCCGTGCTATCACGCCGTTGCTTTCCGATGCGCCTTTTGGTGTGCCTAACGTGTATGAGTGGGACAACGGAACGCTTCGCTTGGCCAGCATCCTGCCTGACGACAACCCTGCGGCCGCCGGGGCGATGCTCGTGCCAAGATACCGTGAGAGCATCTCTCCTGATGGGTCGCGGGTTACGTTTATCTCACCGCCTGATCCAAGCGGTCAGCTGTACATGCGAGTCGACCATGCGAGCACGGCTTGGATCTCCGAGCCGGAGAACGGGGCGCCGCCCCCGCAAGACGTCGTCCTTCAGCAGGTGACGGGTGACAGCCGGCATGTGATCTTCGCGACGAGCTCGAGATTGCTCGATGACGATCCGAACGACGGCTCGGATCTCTACCTCTACACCGACAGCGCGGATCCAGCGAGCGATGCGAACTTGACGCTCGTGAGCGATACGGGGGATGTTCCGGGAACCAACGTCGACGCAGGCACCGCAGTGGTCGGGAGCAGCGACGACGCCAGACGGATCTACTACTACAAGGGAGGTCGCATTCTGCTGTGGGAGGAAGGAGCCACGACTGTTGTGACAGACGATGCTCAGACCCACGGCGAAGGGATGCGCTTCGCGGCGACGGACTCGGAGCCGGGCGCTGCGCGCGTAAGCCCAGACGGACGCTTCCTCGCATTCATCAGTGATGGGACGCTTAGCTCCGCGAACGGCGCTCCCATCACCGCGAGCGGGGGCCATTTCCAGATCTACCTCTATGACTCGGTCCAGGGCACGCTGCGGTGTGTCTCTTGCCCCTCCACTGGCGTCGCCAGCTCCGACGCGAGCATCGTCCCCAACGTCACCACCATCTCTCCCCAAGTGATCACGAGAGGCTTGCGGCCTCCGTACCTTGCTGATGACGGGAGAACGTTCTTCTCGACGGCGGAGCCGCTCGTCGCGCGGGACATCAACGGCGTCACCGACGCGTACGAGTTCGATCCCACCACGGGCCAGATTGTGCTGCTCTCGACCGGGAAGGGCTCTGAGCCCGCGGCGTTTGCGGCTGCGAGCGCCAGCGGCGACGACGCGTTCATCGTGACGCGACAGCAGCTCGTGAAGGCGGATCGCGATTTGCTCGTTGACGTCTACGACGCTCGGGTCGGCGGCGGCTTTCCTGAAGCACAGGACCCTGCCCCGCCGTGTGACGGCGACGCTTGCCAAGGTGTCCTCGCGCCGACGCCGGAGGAGGCGCTTCCCGGGTCGCTGCGCGTTGACGAAGACACGGCGCGTCAGGCGAGCGTCCGAGTCGTTCGCCGGACTGCCAAGGGTGCTAGAGCCCAGCTTCGTGTTTTGCTGTCCGCGGCTGGGACGGTTATGTGGCGCGGGAGCGGGTTGCATAACGGATCACACAAATTCGCGACCGCAGGATCGCATGCGATTGTCGTCACGCTCTCGTCGCGTGCGCGTCGTGCGTTGAGAGGCAATCGGACCGTGCGCGTCCAAGTCCGTCTGACACTCACCACGTTCGACGGCGCTTCGTCGAGCGCAGTGACGTCACTGACGTTCAGCCGCCCATCGTCGAAGAAGGGGCACTAGCGACCATGCGAACCAACTCAAATGCACGTCTCGTTTGGGCGGTCTGTGTGCTTGCTATGGTCATGATGCTGCTGCTTGCGGCGTCGGCTTCTGCAGCAGATCCGAAGTGGCGTTTGTGGGCGGTAGCGCCTGACAGCGTCACCAACGACAAGCCCATCACGATCTACGGATGGATCGAGAACGTCGGCGACGTGCCGCTCAGCGGCAACGTTACGGTGACGCACACCTTCCCGGCAGGGATCTCACCGGTCGATGCGTTCATCGAGGGCAGCTTCTCCGGCAGCTCATGTCAGCTGATCAACCAAGCCAGCGTGTGTGACGTCAACGTCGATGGGTTGGTGCCCGGAGGCCAGGTGCGCTTCACGTACGGCGGCGACTCCAACCGGCCCAGTCCCGTTCCCCAGGGCGCTAGCGGCACGCTCCTCGACGTGATCGATGTTTCCGGCGGTGGGATGGTGGACCCGCAGTCGGTTGAGCAGTCGATGACAGTGGACGCTCCCGAGCCGTTCACTGTGAAGCAGTTCGCGATGGAGCTGACTGGCCTCGAGGGTGGGCCGGCTGCGCAGGCAGGCTCGACGCCGGATGAATTGGCGAGTACGGTGCTGCTGCGGTCAGTCGCCGTCGATCCGTTCGGAACCGGCGCCTCGGCGCTCATCGCTCCGACCGGGCACCTGCGTGACACCGTCGTGCATGTGCCTGCGGGGTTTGTCGGCAATCCGAGCGCGACGCCGGTGAAGTGCACAGGTCAGCAGCTCGCCGAGCCGTCGCCGCAGACGTCCGGA
>DASVFS010000040.1:0-20850 GCA_036379915.1 Conexibacter sp.
CAGGACGGGAGGCCGCCGCGCTCGCACGCCGGGCGGCTCGCCCCGCTCGGTGTGTTCCTCGGCGCGGCCGGCTTCGCCGCCGGCCTCACATGCGCCTACCTGGCGATGCGCGACCTGATGGTGTACGCCGGGTCGACCGCCGCCGGCGGCGGATCGGGGTCCGGCATGGACGCCGGCTTCCTGATGTGGGCGGCGCTGTTCGGCGCGCTCGGGTGGAACTTCCTCTCGCTCGGCTTCGACCCGCCCGCGAGCATGAGCGGCGCGGGCGGCTGGATCGTCGCCGGCGTGCTGTTCGAGCTGATGGCGCTCGGCGGCGTCGTCCCGCTCGTGTGGAGCGCACGGGAGTGGGTCGCGCGCGGCGGCGCGCCCGAGGAGCCGCTGTTCGAAGGCCCCGTCGTGCGCGCGAAGCCGAAGCCGCTGAACAGTCCCAGGCGCGACTGGAGAGCGCCATGAGCAGACTCGACGGGGGGCTCGGCTGGCTGTTCCTGACCGTGCTCGGCGCCGCGGTCGGCGTGCTCGCCGGCTACGCGATCGCCACCGGCGTGCTCTGAGTCGCGGATCCCCGGTTTGGCGCGTTGACGCGCCAACTTGCGGCCGGTAGGTTCGCGGCGACCGCGCGGCACGCACGGAGCCTGTCGCGGACGTTTTCGCATTGGGGGATGCCGAATGAACCTGGGGGCTCGGCGCGCGCCGGGGACGCTGCTGTGCGTCCTGCTGGCGTTCGCGATCGCGATGCTGGTCGCCGGCGTGGCGCACGCATCGACCGAAGTCACCGGCACCTCGGGTGCCGGGGTGCCGCTGACGATCGATCCGGACTCCGAACCGATCGTCAGCGACGACGTCGACCTGGCGGCCGGTACGCGCGTGTTCTTCGTCGAGTCGATGCCAAAGTCGATGACGGTGCGGCGCGTGACGCTCGGCGACTTCGCGCGCGCGTCGGGCTGCAGCGTCGACCCGGACGTCGAGCTGTCGATCTATGCGTTCGCGTCGGGCAGCGACCTGAGCTCGGGCAGCCTGCTGGCCAGCTCCTCCGCGCCGCGGCCGTTCGCGGCAAGCCTCGAACGTGTCACCTGGCTCCTCGATCCGACGCCGCTGGCGGCAGGCGGGACCTACGCGCTCGTGCTCAGGAGCGAAAGCGAAGGTTGCGCCGAAGCGCGCGAGCGCAGCTGGGCGCACAACGGCCCGCAGGTCGACGGCGGCGAACGCGCGTGCGCGGTGCTGCAGGACGGCTCGGGCCGCTTCCGCCTGTGGCATCAGACGAGCAGAGCCGACGCGGAAGCGTGCGGTGCGCTGTCCGGCCTGGCGGGCTTCGAAGCGGGCATGCCGACCGGCTGGGCCGAGGCGCTGCTCGAAGGCGAAAGAGCGACGATCAACACCGGCAGAGGGACGTGCGCGCCCGGCGCCAGCGAAGCGGCCTGGGGCGAAGGGATCGTGTGCCAGTTCGGCGCGTTCACCGCACCCGGCGAAACGACCGAAGACGGCTGGTACTACGGCCTTCCCTGGATCGGACCCGGGCTCGACGGCAGCCCGCGCGACATCTTCCTCGAACTCGAGCCGGACGTCGCGCCGGCCGCGACGACCGACGCCGCGACGGACGTGCACAGCGGCTCCGCACGGCTCCACGGCACGGTCGACCCCGGCGGCAGCCCGACGCGCTACCGCTTCGAGTGGGGCACGACGACCGGATACGGCAACGTCTTCCCCGAACCGGACGGCGACGCCGGCGGCGGCACGAGCGAAGCGCCGGTCGCCGAGCTGCTGAGAGGGCTTGAACCGTCGACCACCTACCACTACCGGCTGCTTGCCGCGCACGGCGAAGGCACGCCCGTCGCCGGCGCGGACAGAAGCTTCACGACCACGAGCGGGCCGCAGAACACGACCGCGCCGGCGATCTCCGGCGACGCGTTCGAACAGGAAGCGCTCGTCGCCTCGCCCGGCAGCTGGAGAGGCAGCAGACCGATCGCGCTGCGCTACCAGTGGCGCTCCTGCGACGCGAGCGGCGAGAACTGCGAAGACGTCGAGGACGCGACGACGCGGCGCCACCCGCTCGGCGCGGACGACATCGGCACGACATTGCGCGTGCGCGTGACGGCGACCGACGAAACGGGCGAAGACTGGGCGCTCTCGGACCCCTCGCCGATCGTGACGGCGATACCGCCGCTCAACGACGTGCCGCCGATCGCCTACGGACAGGCGAGCGAAGGCGCGACGCTGACCGCGCTACCCGGCGCCTGGTTCGGCGCGGAGCCGCTCTCCTACGCCTACCAGTGGCGGCGCTGCGACGCGAGAGGCGCGAGCTGCGGCGACGTGGAAGGCGCGACCGCGCCCGACTACCGGGTGGCCGAAGGCGACGTCGGCGCGACGCTGCGCGTCGCTGTGACGGCCAGCAACGACGCGGACTCCGCGACCGCCGTCTCCGCCCCCAGCGCCGTCGTGACGAGCGCGAGAGTGCGCAACACGAGCGCGCCGACGATCGACCTGCAGACGACCGCCGACGGCGACACGCTCGTCGGCGAACCCGGCAGCTGGAGCGCCAGAGGTGCGCTGAGCTACGAGTACCGCTGGCAGCGCTGCGGCGAGGACGGCGCGGACTGCACGCCGATCCCGACGGCGACCGGCCCGTCGTACGTGCTCGCCGCCGACGACGTCGGCGCGACGCTGCGGCTGCTCGTGACCGCCGGCGGCGACGACGGCACGGCGACGGCCAGCTCGGCGCCGACCGACCCGATCGCGAACGCGGCGCCCGCGAACGTCGACAGCCCGACGGTCTCCGGGGCCGTCGTCGTCGACGGCTACCTGTCGGCCGAGCGCGGCACGTGGTCGGGCGCGCAGCCGATGACCTTCTCCTACCAGTGGCAGCAGTGCGACGAAAGAGGCGCGAACTGCGAAGACGTCGACGGCGCGACCGACGCCACCTACGCGCCGGTCGCCGAAGACGCCGGCGCGACGCTGCGCGTCGTCGTGAGGGCCGAGAACGGCGCCGGCGACGATGCCGCGCCGTCGGCCGCGACGCCCGTCGTGCTCACCGAACCGAGGCTCGACAACACGGCGTCGCCGACGATCTCCGGGACGCTGCTGAGCGGCGAAACGCTGAGCGTGAGCAGAGGGCTGTGGAGCGGCACCGGCACGATCGCCTACGCCTACCGCTGGCAGCGCTGCGGCGCCGACCGGCTCGGCTGCGAGGACGTCGAGGGCGCGACCGGTTCCACCTACGCGCTCGGCGCCGGCGACGTCGGCCACACGCTCGCGGTCACGGTGACCGCGACGGACGACAACGAGTCGGCCGACGCGACGACGATCAGCGCCCAGGTGCGCGTCGAAGGCGCGCCCGCGCTCGAAAGAGCGCCGGCGCTGACGGGCACGGCGACGGTCGGCCAGACGCTCAGCGTCAGCGACGGCAGCTGGACGGGCAGCGGCCCGGTCGCGTACGCCTACGCGTGGCAGACGTGCGAAGAACCGGGCGAATGCTCCACGATCGACGGCGCGACCAGAAGCTCCTACAGACTCACCGAAGACGACGCCGAACAGTCGATCCGCGCCGTCGTGACCGCCACCAACGGAGCCGGCTCGACCGCGGAGCTCTCGAACGCCTCCGCCGAGGTCTCGCCGCCGATGCCCTACGTGACCGAAGAACCGACGATCGGCGGCGAAGCGCGCGAGGGCGACGAACTGACCGCCGACCACGGCGCCTGGAGCGGCGTCGGCACGATCGGCTACGCCTACCAGTGGCGCGCCTGCGACGCCGAAGGCGAGAGCTGCAGCGACGTCGAAGGCGCGACGAGCGCCAGCTACAGACCCGTCGCCGAAGACGTCGGCGGCACGCTGCGCGTCGTCGTCACCGCGACCGACGAAGCGGACGCGCAGAGCGCGACCTCCGAGCCGAGCGCGCCGGTCGTCGCCGCGGGCGCGCCGCGCAGCACGGTCGCGCCTGCGATCTCCGGGACGCCCAGAGCGGGCGAGACGCTGAGCGCCGACGAAGGCACGTGGAGCGGCGAAGGCCCGCTCGAATACGCGTACCAGTGGCAGCGCTGCGACGACGAGGACGAATGCGACGACGTCGAAGACGCGACCGACGCGACGTACAGGCTGACCGCCGCCGACGTCTACAGCTTCGTGCGCGTCGTCGTGACCGCCACGAACGGCGACGGATCGGTCGGCGCGCGCTCCGCGCTGACCGCGTCGGTCGACGGCACGCCGCTGCCGCAGCAACTCGTCGACGACGCCCCGCCGACGATCTCCGGCGACCTCGTCGCAGGGCAGCAGCTGACCGCCGACCCCGGCGACTGGAGCGCGCCCGGCCCGATCGAATACGCATACCAGTGGCAGCGCTGCGAAGCCGACGGCGAATGCACAGACATCGAAGAAGCGACGGGCGACAGATACACGCTCTGGTCCGAAGACGTCGGCAGCACGATCCGCGTCAGCGTGACCGCCACGAGCGGCCTCACGAGCAGCGCTGTTGTGTCCGACGCGACCGACGCGATCGCGATGGCCGCGCCCGTCAACGCGACGCCGCCGACGGTCGCCGGCGAAGCGCTCGACACGCTCGTGCTCGCAGCCGAAGCGGGCGAATGGGACGGCGCGCCCGACAGCTACGACTACCGCTGGCAGCGGTGCGACGCCGAAGGCGCGAACTGCAGAGACATCGACGGCGCCGGCGAAGCGAGCTACCTGCTCACGAGCGCCGACATCGGCGCGACGGTGCGCGCCGTCGTCACCGCCACGAACGCCGGCGGCTCGACCGACGCGGCGAGCGAAGCGAGCAGCGTCGTCGCGGCGCGCGCACCGAGCTCGAGCGCGAACCCGGCCGTCTCGGGGCTGCCGGTCCAGGGGCTCGAGCTGAGCGCGTCCACGGGCGACTGGGAGGGCACGACACCGTTCTCGTACGCCTACCAGTGGCAGCGCTGCGACGCCGAAGGCGAAGCGTGCACCGACCTCGAAGGCGCGACGAGCGCCAGCTACAGAGCGGTCGCCGGCGACGTCGGAAGAACCCTGCGCGTCGTCGTCAGGGCCGACAACGCCGCCGGCAGAGACACGGCGACCTCCGACGCCAGCGACGCGATCGGGCCGCCCGACCCGCCCGTCAACACCGTCGCGCCGAGCGTCTCCGGCAATCCCAGCGACGGGCAGACGCTGGACGCCGACACCGGCAGCTGGAGCGGCCTCGAGCTGACCGCGACCGCGATCCAGTGGCAGCTCTGCGACGCAAGAGGCGCGAGCTGCGCCGACGTCGAAAGAGCGATCGGCACACACTTCACGGTCCCCGCCGAACACGTCGGCTCGACCGTCCGCGTCAAGGTCGAAGCGACCAACCCCAGCGGCACTGCGACCGCCTACTCGTCCGCCACCGCCCCGATCGCGACGGGGGCGCCGGAAGGCGGCACGCCGGACATCGACCGCGACCGCTGGCTCGGCGCCGAGGCGACTGCCACGCCCGGCGACTGGAATGGCAGCAAGCCGATGGAATTCAGCTACCGGTGGCAGCGCTGCGACGCCGTCAGATCGGAATGCGTCGCGATCGAAGGCGCGACCGACGTCGACTACGCGTACACGGAAGCGGACGTCGGCTCGCGCATCGGCGTCGAAGTGACCGCGAGAAACAGATACGGCGAAGACAACCGCACGCGCATCGGGACCGTCGTCGCCGACGGTCCGCCGGAGGCGACCGTCGCGCCCAGTATCAGCGGCACGACCACGTCGGGCAGCACGCTGACGGCCGAACACGGCACCTGGAACATCGAAGTCGACTCTTACGACTACGAGTGGCGGCGCTGCGACACGGCCGGCAGAGACTGCGTCGCCGTGCCCGGCGTCACCGCGTCCTCGTACGTGCTCGGCGTCGCCGACCTCGGCAGACGCATCGTCGTGGCGGTCACCGCGCACATAGGCGCGTTCCTGTCCGATCCGGCGACGTCGACGGCGACGGCGGCGGTCGCGCCGCCGGCGACGGGCGCGCCGAGCAGCCTCGTCGCGCCGAGCGTCACGGGGATCCCGGAGTACTTCACCTACCTGGGCGTGGACACCGGCTACTGGCAGGGCGCGACGCCGCTCACGTTCAGATACCAGTGGCAGGCCTGCACGTCGGCGGCGCCCGAAAGCTGCAGCGACATCCCGTTCGCGACGTTCGCGTTCTCCTGGATGGAATTCGAAGACGTCGGCAGGTGGCGGCGCGTGCTCGTCAGAGCCTCGAACAGATCCGGCTCGAGCGAATGGGTCGCGTCGGCGGTCGTCGGCCCGGTCACGATGTCGGCGCCGAGAAACGTCAGAGCGCCCGTCGTGAGCGGCGCGCCCGTCGTCGGCTCCAACCTCAGCGTCGAAAACGGCAGCTGGCAGAACCACGTGTGGGAATACAGCGTGCAGTGGCAGCGCTGCGACGCGGACGGCAGAGCATGCGTCGACCGTCCCGCGGACGGCGGGTTCTTCCCGAGCAGAGCCGACCTCGGCTCGACGCTGCGCGCCGTCGTGACCGCCAGCAACAGCGTCGGGAGCACGAGAGCGACGTCGGCCGCGACCGCGGTCATCGGCGCCGCGACGCCGCCTTCCAACACCGAAGCGCCCGCCATCGTCGGCAGCGCGAACGTCGACGAACGCCTGTACGCCGAACCCGGGGCGTGGGACGGCAGCCCGCAGCTCGGCTACGACTACGAGTGGCGCCGCTGCGACGAAGCGGGCGAGAGCTGCGCCGACATCGTCGGCGCGAGCGAGGACAGCTACGTCGTCGGCAATGCGGACGTCGGCTCGACGATCGTGCTCGTCGTGACCGCGACGAACGGCGGCGGCTCGGTCTCGCTCGCGACCGACCCGACCGGCGCGGTCGCCGAAGCCGGGGCGATCTTCAACACCTCCTCGCCGTCGATCCCGTGGTGGTGGACGCCGCAGTTCGGCGAATACATCGTCGGCTCAGCAGGCGAATGGACCGGCCGCCCGGACCTCGCCGAGCAGTGGCAGCGCTGCGATCCGCTCACGCTCGACCCCGAAACGGAAGCGATGACGTGCGTCGACATTCCGGGCGCGAGCGACCTCGATGCGTACGAACCGGTCGCGGCCGACGTCGGCTTCAAGCTGCGCATCGAGGAGACCGCGACGACGCCGACCGAAAGAGTCGTCGTCCACAGCGACCCGAGCGAAGAACCCGTCCTCCAGCACAGCAGCGACGAAGGCGGCAGGGTCGACGGGCTCGCCGTCGTCGGGCAGAGACTGAGGGGCGAAAGCACCGTCGTCTCGGACGCCGGCCTGCCGGTCGAGACGACGTACACGTTCCGGCTCGAAACGGGTCCCGAAGAATGGGAAACCGTCTTGCAGGAAGGCGAAGAAGCCACGTACACGATCGGCGAAGAAGCGCTCGGGCATCGCGTGCGCGTCGAAATGAGAGCGTCGATCCTGCGCGACGACGAGGCGGCGGTCGTCGACACGCGCACGGTGAACCTCGACACGGCCGAGGTCGAGGAAGCGCCGACGAACGAAGCGCAGCCGACGGTCGAAGGCGGCTCGCTCGCCGGCGAATGGCTGACCGCCGCGCCGGGCGAATGGAGCGGCGGCGGCGGCGAGCTGACGTTCGGCTATCAGTGGCTGCGCTGCAACGCCGAAGGCGAAGCGTGCGCGACGGTGAGAGGCGCCACCGAGGCCGAATACCGCACCGGGGCGGCGGACGTCGGGCACACGCTGCGCGTCAGGGTGACCGCCGCCAACGGGCCCGTCAGCGGCGAAGCGACCTCGGAAGCAAGCGAAGTCGTGACCGCCGCCGCGGCGCTGACGAACACCGGCGCGCCCGCCATCTTCGGCGAAGCGGCCGAGCGCGAGACGCTCGCGGCCGGCGAAGGCGAATGGGAAGGCGACGGGCCGATCACGTACGCATACCAGTGGCAGACGTGCGAACTGTCCGGCGACGACTGCGAAGACGTCGCGGGCGCGACCGGCGAAACGTTCAGGATCCCGGGCGGCACCGCAGGCCAGACGGTGCGCGTGCGCGTGACCGCGACGAACGGCGCCGGCAGCCTGTCCGCCGCCTCGACACCGACCGGCGCAGTCGCGGCGGGGCCGGCGCCCGTGAACCTGGTCAGACCGCGTCTGCGGCTGCTCGGTCCGGCCGAGGACGGGTCGACGCTCGTCGTGCAGACGGGGCAGTGGGCGAACGCCGACGCGGCCGACGTGTTCGCGCGCTGGCAGCGCTGCGACACGAGCGGCCAGCACTGCAGGGCGATCGCGGTCGGCAGCGCCTACGACATCAGGGCGGCGGACGTCGGCTCGCGCATCCGCGTGCTCGTCACGGCCGAAACGGAAGCCGGCTCGGCCGGGGCCGCGACTGAGCTGACCTCCACCATCGGCCTCTCGACGGGCGGCGCCGCCGGCAAGATCGCCTTCACCACGGACGGAGGCGAAGAGCTGTGGATCTCCGACAAGGACGGTGGCGGCCGCGAGCTATTGGTGCGCTGCTCGTCGCCCGGCCATCAGTGCAGCTATGGACATCCGCGCATCTCGCCGAACGGCAAGCTGATAGCCGCGGTCGAGTACACGTATCCGAACCCGATAGGCAGCAGCCGGATCGCGATCATAGGCCTGAACCACTCCAAGCGGACGCTGCCGACCGACTACGAAGTGTGGGACCCGGTCTGGACGCCGCGCGGGACGTCGCTGCTCGCGCGCGTGGGCTACAGCACGGGACTCGCCGTGCTGGCGGCGGACGGCTCCAACGCCGAAGAACCGCAGCAGATTCCCACGGTCGGGGAGGAAATACGCTGGCCGGCGCTGTCGCCCGACGGCTCGCGGCTGGTGTACGTGGTCGGGCCCGAAGGGTGGGAGCTGCACGATCTGATGGTGGCGCGCTCCGACGGCAGAGACGCGCGGCTGATCAACCTGCCCAACTGGATGGCGTCCGTGTACCACCCGACGATCTCGCCCGACAACCACGAGATCATCTTCGCCGCCAGCGAGTGGCCGCACCTCGACGCGGACGACGACACGCGCGCGCTCTACTCGGTGCAGGCCGACGGCTCGAACTTGCACCGCATCACGAGCCCGCACATAGGCGAACGCTATGACCGCTATCGCCAGGAGGACAGCTACGACTACGGTCAGCGCCAGCCGAACGGACACATCACCGCGGTCCGCCGGGAAGGCATACACGAATACATCATAACGATCGCACGTTCACCGTATTACATTGAACCGATAGATCACGGTGACGAAACGCCGAAGCTGTGGTCGATGGGCCCGAACGGCGAGAACGGCCACCGCATCTCGGACGTCACCTCCGACGACCTCGGCGTGTCGCTGTTGATAGACCCCATACAGTTCCCCGAAATCGACATCCCCGGGCCGGAAGACATCGTCGGTTGGCTGGAAGAACACATCCCCGGGTGGAGCGAGCTGAAGCCGCGGGAGAGAGCGTTCTGCAGCGAAGACAGGACGCGCGCGGAGCTCTGCCTCGACTTCAGCGGCGATCGGCAGACGGCCGAAACGCTCGCCAAGCGCCTCTTCTCGGGCAGACCGGGGACGCTAGAAGGCACGAAGGCGAACGCCTTCCAGCACGCCTACTGGACGGCGTTGATGACGCACAGCGCGTGGGTCAACGAGGGCTCGCGCCACGACGAAGGCCTGATCTTCTCGCGCGTGCACGAGTTCAACGACGACGGAAACCCGACGTGGGAGGAACGCGTCGACGGCATCAAGCGCGTCAACTCGCTAATGGATCTGCACAACAACCACATCGGCTACGAGCTCGTCAACGAAGCCCAGGGCGGCCGCGAAGAGGAGCACATCTGCGCGCGCGTGCTCGAACTCGTCAGAAAGGGCTACTGGCGCGAACACGGCGACGTCGACCGCGAACCGCGCATAGGCAAGAGACAGCTGTACTGGATCCGTAGACGCACGCTCTTCTTCGGGCCGGGCGGCAGGGCCGAGGCCGGCGGCCTGGTGCACATCGACAGGTCGCACTTCCCCGAAGAGGACTGCCACAAGTTCGGCTGGTCGGGCTGACGCACGCGGCGGCGCAGCCGGCATAGGCTGCGCCGCATGCTCACGCCGAACGTGGAGCGCTGGCGCGACGCCGGCGGCTTCGAGGAGGTCGCCGGGCGGCGCCTCTACGTGCAGCGGCGCGACGGCGACGGGCCGTTGCTGCTGTTCCTGCACGGCTTCCCGTCGAGCTCGTACGACTGGCGCGAACTGCTCGCGCAGCCGGCGGTACGCGGTCGCCGCATGCTGCTGTTCGACTGCCTCGGCTTCGGCCTGTCCGACAAGCCGACCGGGATCGACTACACGCTGAGATGGCAGGCCGACGCGGCCGAGGAGCTCGTGCGACGCGCCGGCTCACCGCCCGTCTACGTCGTCGCGCACGACATGGGCACCTCGGTCGCGACCGAGCTGTTCGCGCGCGAGCTGCGCGGGGAGGCGAAGGTCGACATCGCCGGCGCGCTGCTGTTCAACGGCTCGATCCTGCTCGACCGCGCGAGCCCGACGATCGGCCAGAAGCTGCTGCGCAGCCGCCTCGGACCGCTGTTCGCCCGGCTCACCACCGCCCGCTCGTTCCGCCTCCAGTTCGGGCGGATCTTCTCGGCCGCGCACCCGCTGACCCGCCAGGAGGCGGACGACCAGTGGGCGCTGCTCGCACACCACCGCGGCCACCGCATCGGGCACCTGCTCGTCGACTACATGGCCGAGCGCGAGCGCTATGTCGAGCGCTGGCACGGCGCCTTCCGCGACTGGCCCGGCCGCCTGTCGCTCGCCTGGGGGCTGGAGGATCCGGTCGCGACGACGGCGGTGCTCGACGGGCTGCGCGAGCTGCGACCGGGCGTTCCGGTCCGCGAGCTGCCGGGTATCGGCCACTATCCCCAGCTCGAGCGGCCCGACCTGATCGCGGAGGCGCTCGACGACGCCCTCGCGGAGGTGGCATGACCGACCCCAGCTTCGACGTGATCGTGATCGGCGCCGGTCCGGCCGGCGAGGTGGCGGCGGGGAAGCTGGCGGAGCGGGGGAGAGCGGTCGCGCTGGTCGAGCGCGAGCTCGTCGGCGGCGAGTGCAGCTACTGGGCGTGCATGCCGTCGAAGGCGCTGCTGCGCCCGGGCGAGCTGCTGGACGAGATCGCGCGCGTGCCGGGCGTCGCGGACGACGCGCCGGGGCGCGGGCTCGACGCGGCGCGCGTGCTGCGCCGCCGCGACGAGGTGATCCACGGGTTGAGCGACGCGTCGCAGCTGCCGTGGCTGGAGGAGCGCGGCGTGACGCTGCTGCGCGGGCAGGCGCGGCTCGTCGGCGAGCGGCGCGTGGAGGTCGCGCGGGCGGACGACGGCGGCGCCGACGTCTGCGAGGCGCGCGAGGCCGTGGTGCTCGCGACCGGCTCGAGCGCGCTGCTGCCGCCGATCCCCGGCCTGCTCGACGCACAGCCGTGGACGAACCGCGAGGCGACGACGGCGGACGCGGTCCCCGACACGCTGCTCGTGCTGGGCGGCGGGGTCGTCGGCGTCGAGCTCGCGCAGGCCTGGGCCTCGCTCGGCGCGCGCGTGACGCTGATCGAGGCGGCCGACCGCCTGATCGCGCGCGAGGAGCCGTTCGCGAGCATGCAGGTCGCGGAGGGGCTGCAGCGGAGCGGCGTCGAGCTGCGGATCGGCGCGAGCGCGGCGGCGGTCGCGCGCGGCGGCGACGGCCGCACGACCGTCACGCTGGAGGATGGGGAGGAGCTGACGGGCGAGCGCCTGCTCGTCGGGATCGGTCGCAGGCCGCGGACGGACGACCTCGGGCTGGAGGCGATCGGGCTGGAGCTCGGGAAGCCGATCGAGGTCGACGACCGCATGCGGGTCGCCGGCGCGCCGTGGCTCTACGCGATCGGCGACGTGAACGGGCGCGCGCAGCTCACGCACATGGGCAAGTACCAGGCGCGCGTGGCGGTCGACGCGATCTGCGGCGGCGCCGACGGGTTGCGCGCCAGACGCGACGGGCCGCTGTCGCCGCGCGCGATCTTCACCGACCCGGCGGTGGCGGCCGTCGGCCACACGCTCGCGAGCGCGCAGGCGGCGGGGATCGCGGCGCATGCCGTCGACCGCGACACGTCCGGCGTCGCCGGCGCCAGCTACCACGGCCGCAACGCGCCGGGCACGACGCGCTTCGTGGTGGACGCGGAGCGCGAGCTGCTCGTCGGCGCGACGTTCGTCGGGCCCGACGTCGCCGAGCTGCTGCACGCCGCGACGATCGCGATCGTCGGCGAGGTGCCGCTGGCGACGCTGGCGCACGCCGTCCCGGCGTTCCCGACGCGCAGCGAGCTGTGGCTCGACCTGGCCGCTCCGCCAGGCTGACTGACGCCGTGGTCGGTACGCGCACGGACCTGCGGTGGTTTCGCGCCGCCGCGTGCGTGGAGACAACCGTCGCTGTGAGCGGACACGAGCCGGATCCGTCGCCGGGGGCGGCGGGCGGTGTCGGCCTGCAAGGCCGCCGCGCGAGCAGCGACGACGTCACGCCGATGCGCGTGCTCGTGCTCGACCCTGCCGGCGGCACGCTCGCGCGCTGCGCGGGTATCGATGGCGTCGCTCGGACGATCGAGACCGCCTTCGTCACGCCGCTCGAGCCGGGCGCGCTCGTGCTCGTCCGCGGCCGCATCGCGCTTGCCCGGCTCGACGAGGAGTGGGTGCCGTAGATATATACACTGATTGAGATGTACATCTCCGTCGGTGTATATTTGCGGCGTGGCTGATACTGATCTGCTTCGCGTCAATCCCGGGGGCGACCTGACGCCCGGTCAGGTGGTCGGACGCGACCCGTTCGTCGCATCGCTGTGGGACGCGATCCGACGCCAGAGCGTCGTGCTCACCGCCGAGCGCCGCATGGGCAAGACCTCCGTGCTCCGGAAGATGGTGGCGGAGCCGGCCGCAGGGACGTTCCCGATCATGCGCACGTTGCAGTGGATGACGTCGCCGGAGGAGTGGGTGCGGGGCCTGCTGGCGGACACCGAGCGAGCGCTCCCGGGCCTGCTGAGGCGCTCGCTGGGCGAGCGGCTCAGTCGGGCGGGCGTCAAGCGGATCGACATCTCGCACTTCGGCGTCGAGTTCGAGCCGACCAGCAACCAGGGGTGGAAAGACGTCGCCGGCGACACGTTCGCGGTGCTGGACCGCGAGCCCGACGTCTCGATCGTGCTGCTCTGGGACGAGCTTCCGCACATGGTCGCGGCGGTGCGCGACAACCGCGGACCGCTCGTCGCGCGCGAGTTGCTGGACACCCTGCGGGCACTGCGCGAGACGTACTGCCGTGTGCGCATGGTGTTCAGCGGATCGCTCGGGCTGCACCACGTCGTCAACGGGCTGCGCCCGCACGGCGGCATGTGGGCTCCCGCGCACGACATGCTGCTGCTCGACCTCCCGCCCCTCGACGCCGGCGACGCGACGTATCTCGCCGGCGAGCTGTTGCGCAACGAGCGGCTCAGATGCGACGACCGCGCCGAGGCGGCCGCGGCGATCGCCGACGAGGTCGACGGCGCTCCGTACTACGTGCATCACGTCGTCCATCAGCTGCGGGGCCGCCAGCGCAGCCGCAGATGCGGGGCGATCGAGCCCGCCTTGGTCAGGACGGTCGTTGAGCAGGCCCTGCGCGACCCGCTCGACCCGTGGCAGCTGCAGCACTACGTCGACCGCGTCGACGCCTACTACGGGCCCGACGCCGACACGGTCAAGGCGGTGCTCGACGTGCTCGCGGTCGCCGGCGGGCCGCTCACGCTCGAGCAGCTGCACAGTCAGATCGCGGCGCATCTCGTGCCCCCGTCGCGCGAGCGTCTCCGCGACCTGCTCGTGCTCGTCTGCAAGGACCACTACCTCACCGGCGGGCCGGCCTACGCGTTCCGGCTGAGCCTCGTGCGACGCGCATGGGCGATGCGGCGGGGGCTCGCATGACGAGCGAAGTCGTGCCGCTGCTGAAGCACACGCCTTCGGCGCAGGACCCCGCCGTGCTCGAGGCGATCACCGTGCAGCGCGAGCCGCTCATCAGCACGCTCGTCGAGGCGGTGCTCGACACCACCGGGGGGGTCCGCCATCACCTGCTCGTCGGCCCTCGCGGGATCGGCAAGACGCACATCCTGTCGTTGGTCGCCAGTCGCGTCCGCGCCGCCGAACGGGACGACATCGTGCTCGCGTGGCTGGACGAGGACCCGTGGGCGATCCGTACGTACGACAAGTTCCTCGCGGCGATCGCGATGCGCGTCGCGACGGCGATCGAGGACGCCGACCTGGACCGCGACGCCACGGTGCTGCGCTCGCGGGGCGGCGTCAGCGGCGAGCAGCTGCTGCGCGACGCGGTCGGCGATCGCCGCCTCGTGCTGCTGGCCGAGAACCTCGACGAGATCTTCCGGCGCATCGGCGAGGACGGGCAGGCGAAGTTCCGCGCGTTCGCGGAGGACTGGCGCCGGCTGCAGATCCTCGCGACGACGCCGCAGCTGTTCGCGGGCGTCAGACAGCACGCCTCGCCGTTCTACGGGTTCTTCGCGATCACGCACCTCGACGAGCTCAGCCTCGCGAGCGCCCACGAGCTGCTGGCCCGCGTCGCGCGTCTGCACGAGGACGCCGGATTGCTGACGTTCCTCCAGACCGAGGTCGCGGCGCACCGGCTGATGGCGATCGAAGCGCTCGCCGGAGGACATCCGCGGGTGTGGCTGTTGCTCGCGGGGTGCGTCAGCGTGGCGGCGATCGACGAGCTCGTCCCGTTGTTCCTCGAAGCGCTGGACAACCTGACGCCCTACTACCAGGATCGCCTGCGCGAGCTGAGCGACCAGCAGCAGGAGCTCGTGGTGCTGCTGAGCGAGACCGGCGGCGCGCTCAGCAATCGCGAGCTCGCCGAGCGCAGCGGCGTCGCGCAGAACCAGGTCGCGAACATCCTGCGCGAGCTCGCGGACCGCGGCTACGTGCGCCGGGCGCAGCTGCCGGAGGACCTGGGCGAGGGCGACAGACGCATGAGCTTCTGGGAGCTGCGCGAGCCGCTGATGCGCCTCTGCCTGGACGTCAAGCAGGCGCGGGGGGAGCCGCTGCGGATCGTCGTCGAGTTCCTGCGTGCCTGGTACGGACCGAGACTGCTCGACGAGATCGCCAGACTGCCCCCGACGGCGGAGCTCGCCTCCGCCTATGCGAGCGAGGCCTTCCGCGCACTCGAGGATTCGCTGGACCTGGAGGAGCTGCTGAGCGGCTCGCCGGCCGAGATCGTCTCGCGCGCGGAGCGCGGGCTGTCGTTGCTGCCCGAGCACCTCGGCCTCAAGCTCGCGAAGGCGATGGGCCACGCGCTGGCAGGCGAGTACGTGCAGGCGCGTGAGCTGTACGCGGGGCTCATCGAGACGCTGCCGCCCGGGATCGCGCGAGCCGCCATGCGTCTCCAATTCGTGCCGGTGCTGCGCGCGCTCGACGAGCCGATCGACGAGGGCGATGCGCTCCAGGACGCGCTCGCGGCCGAGACCGAGGCGGCGGACGACCCCGAGGCGCTCGTCGTGCTGGCCCGCACCTACAAGCTCGCCGGACACGACACCGACGCGATCGCCGTGTGGGAGCGCGTGAGCGAGCTCGATCCGAGCAGCGTCGAAGCGCATGTGCAACGAGGCTTGCTGCTCGACCGGCTCGACCGTCAGCAGGAGGCGCTCGCGGCGTTCGAGCAGGCGAGCGAGCTGGACCCGCAAGACGCGGCGCTCCACCGCCATCGGGGCGTCGCGCTCACGCTCTTGGGTCGCTACGCCGACGCGCTCGCCGCCCTGGAGCGGGCGATCGAACTCGACGCGGACAGCCGCGCACTGCACGAGCATCGCGGCGTCCTGCTCGAGCTCCTGGCACGCCCGCAGGATGCGCTGGCGGCCTTCGATCGTGCCCTGGAGCTCGAGTCGACGAACGCCCGCGTCCACGACCGGCGCGGCGTGGTCCTGACCACCCTGAGACGTCTGCCGGAGGCGCTGGCGGCGTTCGAGCGGGCGGCCGAGCTCGAACCCGGCAATGCCCGGTACCTCGATCACTGCGGCGCGGCGCTCGGCTTCCTCGACCGCGACGAGGAGGCGCTCGAGCTGTTCTCGCGCGCGGTCCGGCTGGCGCCTGACGAGGTGACCCTCAAGCGCAATCGCGCCGTCGTGCTCAACCGCTTGGGTCGCTCCACAGAGGCGCTGGTGACGTTCACGGAACTGAGCGCCGCTGCGCCCGAGAACGCGCTCTACCACGACGATCGCGGCCATGCCCTGGGGGAGCTCGGGCGCGACGTGGAGGCGCTGGAGGCGTTCACGCGCGCTGCCGAGCTCGACTCGTCCGATCCGCGGTACCTCCGGAACCGCGGCCAGGTGCTCGACCGGCTCGGCCGACACGAGGAGGCGCTGGAGACGTTCACGCGGGCCGTCGAGCTCGACCCCTCCGACCACGTCTCGCACACCGGCCGCGGCATCGCGCTCCACAACCTGCGCCGCCACGAGGAGGAGCTGGAGGCCTTCGAACGCGTCTGTGCGCTCAACCCGACGTCGGCGCGAGTCCACGACAACCGCGCCATCGCGCTCGACCGGCTGGAGCGCCGCGCCGAGGCGCTCGAGGCCCGCGCGCGGGCCGCGGAGCTGAGCCCGGAAGAGGACGAGTACCAGTTCAACCATGGCTTCGCGCTGGAGCGCGCCGGTCGCTACGAGGAGGCGCTGCAGGCGTATACGCGCGCCGGCGAGCTGGCTCCCGACAACGCGGGGTATTTGAACTCCCGTGCGAATGTGCTGCGCCTGCTCGGGCACGTGGACGAGGCGGAGCGCGCGATCGTTCGTGCGATCGAGCTCGAGCCGGACGAGCCGGTCTTCCGCTTCACGCACGGCGAGATCGTGCTCACGCGGGGGGACGTCGAGCGCGGGCTCGCGCTGGTGCGGCAGGCGCTCGGGCGCTGGAGCGCGAGCCGCGACACGCGGCCCGGGGAAACGGACTTGCTGTGCCGCATCGTGTGGGAGCGGTTCCGCGGCGATCCGCGCCGCACGGCGCTCGTCGCCCAGCTCGTCTCCGCCTACGCAGGTGCCGGGGCGCTCGAGGAGCTCGGCAGCGGCGTCGTCGCGTCGATCCCCCTGTTCGTGGACGACCGCGTCGGCCACGCGGATGCGGAGGCGTGGGTCGAGGACTGGTCGAAGGCGGCGCGCTCGCGCATGAAGATTCCGCTGCAGCTGCTCGACGCGGCGCTCGCCTGGAAGCGCGATCGCGACAAGGCGCACCTGCTGACGCTTCCACCGGAGCAGCGGGAGATCCTCGCGGAGCTGCTGTCGGCGGAGCCGGAGTGAGGCGGGCGCCGGGTCGCTCGTGGACCCGGCGACCTCGCTCAACCGGCGACCCGCTCCGCGCCCGCGTACACGTTCACCTGTCCGTCGCCGCGCGCGAAGCCGCAGAGCGTCATGCCGCGGTCGGCGGCGAGCTCGATCGCGAGCGAGCTGGGGGCGCCGACGCCGACGAGCAGCGGCGCGCCGGCGACCGCCGCCTTCTGCACGAGCTCGAACGACAGTCGCCCGCTCACGCACAGGATCCGCCCGTGCAGCGGCAGCAGACCGTCGAGCAGCGCGCGGCCGACGACCTTGTCCATCGCGTTGTGGCGGCCGACGTCCTCGCGCACGAGCAGCAGCTCGCCGGCGGCGTCGAACAGCCCGGTCGCGTGCAGGCCGCCGGTGCGGCCGAACGCGGGCTGAGCGGCGCGCAACCGCTCCGGCAGCGCGGCGAGCAGCGCGCGGGGCACGGCCGGGCCGGGCGGGAGCGGCGCCGCCGCGCCGATCGCCGCCGCCACCTCCTCGAGGGCGCCCTTCCCGCACACGCCGCACGACGAGGTCGTGTAGAAGCGCCGCGCGCCGGGATCGCGCAGCAGCGGGCCGGCGACCTCGACGACGTTCGCGGCGAGGTCCGCGGTCGGGCCGGCCGCGCGCGGCGGCGCCGCCGGGATCAGCGCCTCCCCGAACAGGAAGCCGAGCGCCAGCTCCTCGTCGCGGCCGGGCGTGCGCATCGTGACCGTCAGCGGCGCGCCGTCGACGCGGATCTCCAGCGGCTCCTCGACGGCCACCTCGTCGCGCACGCCGCCGTCGCGCACGACCGTCGCGACCATGTGGGCGGCGGGAGCGGCCGCGGACGTGCGCGCTTCCGAGGACTCGCTCACGCCAGCGCCGGCGTCCGCGCCGGCCGCTCGCCGAGCGGGCGCACGTCGACCGCGACGACCTTGTACTCGGGGCACGACGTGTTGACGTCCGCCGAGGCGCCGACCAGCAGGTTCGTGCGCGTCTCGGGGAAGTGGAACGTCGTGAACACGTGCCCCGGCTCGATCCGCTCGGTCACGTGCGCCGGCAGCTCGATGCGCCCGACGCGCGAGCGCACGGAGATCGTGTCGCCCTGCGAGATCCACAGCCGCGCGGCGTCGTCCGGGTGGATCTCCAGCACGTCGGCGTCCATCAGCTCGGCGTTCCCGGTCCGCCGCGTCATCGTGCCGGCGTTGTAGTGCTGGAGCCGGCGGCCGGTCACGAGGATCAGCGGGAACTCCTCGTCGGCCGCGTCGCCCGGCGCCTTGTACGGCAGCGCGGCGAAATGCGCTCTGCCGCCCGCGCGCACGAACTCGCGCTCGTACAGGATCGGCGCGTCCGTCCCGTCCGGCGCGACCGGCCACTGCAGCCCGCGACGGCCGAGCCGCGCGTGCGAGATCCCCGCCCAGTCGGGCGTCAGCGCGGCGATCTCGTCCATCGCGTCGGCGGGGGTCGCCCACGGCAGGTCGTGGCCGAGCGCGCGTGAGACGGCCTTGACGATCTCGAAGTCGGTGCGCGCCTCGCCGGGCGGGTCGAGCGCGGGCGCGACCAGCTGCACGCGCCGCTCGGCGTTCGTGAACGTGCCGCTCTTCTCGAGGAACGACGACGCCGGCAGGACCACGTCCGCGTATCGCGTCGTCTCGTTCTCGAAGATCTCCTGCACGACGAGGAACTCGAGCGACGCGAGCGCGTGCACGACGTGCGCGGTGTTCGGGTCGGTCTGCGCGACGTCCTCGCCGAAGATGTACATCGCCCGCAGCCGGCCCTCGACCGCCGCGTCGAACATCTCCGGGATCTTCATCCCGACTCTGCGCGAGAGCGGCACGCCCCACGCGTCTTCGAACGAGCCGGCGACCGCCTCGTCCGTCACCGAGCGGTACGCCGTGTAGGTGTCCGGCAGCGCGCCCATGTCGGAGGAGCCCTGCACGTTGTTCTGCCCGCGCAGCGGCAGCAGCGCCGAGCCGGGCCGGCCGATCTTGCCGGTCATCAGCGCGACGTCGCAGATCAGCTGCACGACCTCGGAGCCGTACTTGTGCTCGGTCACGCCGAGCCCCCACGAGATGCACGCGTCCGCCGCCTCGCCGTAGACGTGCGCCGCCGCCTCCAGGTCCGCGGCCGGCACGCCGCTGATCGCCTCGACCGCGTCCGGCGCGTACGCCGGCAGCAGCTCCGCGAACGCGTCCCAGCCGTCCGTGCGCGCGGCGACGAAGTCGCGCTCGACGAAGCCGTCGCGCTCCAGCACGTGCGCGATCCCCAGCACCACGGCCGCGTTCGTGCCCGGCCGCGGCGCGAGGTGCAGCACGCCGTAGTCGGCCAGCTCGATCCGGCGCGGGTCGATCGTCACGAGCCGCATGCCGCGCAGCGCCGCCTGCTTGATGCGCGCGCCGACGACGGGATGGCCCTCGGTCGGGTTCGCGCCGATCAGGATCGTCGCGTCGGCGTAGTCGAAGTCGTCGAACGAGCCGGTCGCGCCGGACAGGCCGAGCGACGTGCGCAGCGCGAACGAGGTGGGCGAGTGGCAGACGCGCGAGCAGTTGTCGATGTTGTTCGTGCCGATCGCCGCGCGCATCATCCGCTGCATCGCATAGCAGTCCTCGTTCGTCGCGCGCGAGGAGGCGAGCCCGGCGATCGCGTCGGGCCCGTGCGCGGCTCTGATGCGACCGAGCTCGGCCGCGATCCGGGCGAGCGCCTCGTCCCAGCTCGCCGGCCGCAGCTCGCCGCCGCGCGCGTCGCGGATCAGCGGCGTCGTCAGCCGCTCGCGGTTGCGGCTGAACTGGTGCGCGAAGCGGCCTTTGAGGCACGTGTGGCCGAGGTTCGCGGGACCGTCGAGCGCAGGGCTGATCGAAGCGATCCGCCCGTCGCGCACGTGCGTCTCGAGGCGGCAGCCGACGCCGCAGTAGCCGCAGGTGGTCGTCATGGCAGCAGCGAGACCTCCGTGATCGCGTCCGTCGGACAGGTGTCGGCGCACGCGCCGCACGCGACGCAGGCGGACGCGCGGAAGCCCTCGTCGAGCCCGGCGGCGACGTTCGCGTGGAAGCCGCGGCCGGTCGCCGTGAGCGCGAACGTCCCCTGCAGCTCGTCGCACGCGCGCACGCAGCGCCCGCACGAGATGCACAGCTCGTGGCGGAAGGCGAGATAGGGGTGACGCACGTCGGGCTCGTGCGCTGCATGCGTCTCGCCCGGCCAGCGCGGCGCGCCGACGCCGAGCCGCTGCGCGACCTGCGCCAGCTCGGTGTGCGGCGCCGGCGGCTGCGGCAGCTCGCTCAGCACCAGCTCGACGACGGCGTGCGCGACGCGGCGGCCGGCCGGGTCCTCCGTGTCGACGACCATTCCGTCGCGGCACGGCGTCGTGCAGGCGGGCTGCGGCGCCGCCGACCCCCCCACGCCGACGAGGCACGCGCGGCACGCGCCGAACGGCGCCTGACGCTGGTCGAAGCAGAGCGTCGGGACCCATCTGCCGGCGGCGCGCGCGGCGTCGAGCACGGTCGCGCCGGCCGGGACCGAGACGGGCGCGCCGTCGACCGTGACCGCGAGGGCGGGCCCGCTCACCGGACCGCCTCCGGCCGGAGCGCATGCAGGGCGGGCGGCGCAGGCGTCACGCGAGCCCCAGCTCGTCGGGCCACCATCTC
>DASVFS010000041.1:0-36425 GCA_036379915.1 Conexibacter sp.
GAGCGCGCTCGGGTCGCCGCCGGCCGGCGCGGCGGCCGGGTCGCGTCCCGCCGCCCACATCGCCTGCGCCACCCACGCGGTCGAGGCGGTGTTCGACTCGCGGTGCGCGGCGTCGAAGCCGTAGCCGCCGTCCGGATTGCGCAGCGCGCGCAGGTAGTCCCATGCGCGCGCCTCCTGCGGCGTGCCGCCGCGGCCGACCGCGCGCAGCGCCTGCAGCACGGCCGCCGTCGTGTCGCTGCTCGGCTCGCGGCCGGGCGCGAAGCCCCATGCGCCGTCCGGCTCCTGGACGCTCAGCAGCCAATCGGCGCCGCGGTGCAGCGCGACGTCGAGCGCGGGATCGCGGAGCGCGCTGAGCGGCAGCAGCGCGAACGCGGTCGCGTTGACGTAGCCGGTCGCGCCGCCCGCCTGCGCCGCGAACGCGCCGCTCGGCAGCTGGCGGGCGAGGATCGCGGCGACGAGGTCCATGCCGCCGAAGTCGCGCGGCGAGGCGCCCGCGGCGACGGCGACGAGGGCGGCGCGCTCGAAGTCGGTCGTCGCGCTCAGCACGCCCGCGTGCGCGCTCAGGTAGGCGTACGCGTCGGCGCCGCCCGGCCGCGCCTGGTCGCGCGGGTTGATCCCGGCCGCCGCGAGCGCGAGCGCGACCCACGCGGAGAAGGTCGGGTCCGACGGCGCCCCGCGCGTCCCGCCGAAGCCGCCGTCGGCGTTCTGTGCGTCCTGGAGGAAGCGGACGGTGAGGTCGAGGCGGCTCTCGTCCGGGGCCCCGGCCGCCCTGCCGGCGGGTCCTGTCGCCTCCGGGCGCGCGCACGCCGGCCTTGCGGCCGGCGCACGTGCGTCCTCAGCGCCACCCACCGGATCGGCGTGTGCGGCGCACACCGTCCCTCGCACGACCCGCAGCTCGACGACGCCGGCGCGCCGCAGCCGCGGGGCGCGCACGACGCGAGCGCCGGCGCGGCGGCGGAGCGTCACGCGCGCGCGTCTGCCGGCGGTGCGCAGCTCGACGGTCGCGCGCCGCGAGAGAGCGCGCAGTGTGAGCACGGGCCGACCGGCCGGACACCGCATCCGCAGGCGCGCGCCGGCGGCGAGGCGACGTGCGGACAGCGGGTGCGATCGGGCATGCGGCGCGCCGCTCGCCGGCACGGAGCAGGTGGAGCCGCGGGCCGGTGCAGCCGGCAGCGGGCCGCTGGGCGGGTCGGCGGGCGGGGCCGCCGACGGGTCGGTCGCCGGCGGCGCAGGCGCGGGCGGCTCGAGCGGCACCTGGCTGGGCGGCGCGCCCGCGCAGCCGGCGCCCGGCGCCGGCTCGACGCACACGTCCACGCTGTTCGAGGCGATCGCGGCGGGCAGCGCAGCCGGGTCGCCGCCCGTCAGCGGGCCGCGCGCCTTCACGCGCTGCCACCCGGCCGCGTGGAAGACGACCTGCGCGCTCCCGTCGGCGGCGCTGACGGCGGCGTCCGCGACGCCCGCGGCAGCCGGCGCGCCGTCCACGTCGACCGCCTCGACGCGCGCGCCGGCGTACGGCCCGCCGGCGCCGCCGCTCCCGTCGCCCGCCGTCACGGCGACCGCGAGCGGCGCACCGAGCGGCACGGTCGGCTGCGCGCCCGCCGCCGCCAGCCGCAGGAACGGCCGCCCGGAGAACGCGTCGTTCGCCCACAGCAGCTCGTCGCCGTCGCCGACGCGGGTCTGGCAGCCGCCGGCGCCCGCGCTCGCGCCGTTCACGAGCAGCCCCCACCAGCGCAGCTGCGCGTCGTCTTCGGCCTCCGACCCGAGCCGCCGCACGAAGTAGTCCTCGTAGCCGGCGTTCCACGTTCCGTCGAACGTCTCGCCGCGCGTCGCGAGCGCGTCGGCGGTCGCGGCCGTCGCGGTCGGGCCGGGGCGGGCGTGCGCGCCGCCGTTCGTGCCGTCGCAACGCCGCGGGGCGAGGTCGGAGGCGGCGCGCACGTCGTGCCCGTCGCTCAGCACGACGCGGTCGAACAGCGTCTCGCGCAGCCCCTCGACGCGCACGCGCACGGCGGCCGGCGCCGCGAGCCCCGCAGGGCTCGCGGCCGCCAGCACGCCCGCTGCGAGCAGCCGCGCGCGGTTCAGCAGCTGGTTCTGCTGACGCATACGGTGAACGGCACCGAGCGGCCCCAGTTCGTCGAGCTGCCCGGCATGCTGGCCTGCACCGACACTCTGCCGGTGTCTCTCATCGTGATCGTGACTTCGCCGTTGGCGTCGGTTCTGCCGCTGGCGGAGCCGGCCGTCACGGTGTAGCCGGCCGGGTATCTCGCTTCGCTCGGCGGGATGATGAAGTGGCTCGGGTCTTCCGGATCCTGCGTGCCGAAGATGTCGCTCGGCACCCACGCCGTCAGTCTCACCGTGAGTCTGCCGCCCGGCGCGATGTTGCCGCTGCCGATGCGCGCGAGCTCGAGCGGGACCGAGTCCGGGATGTAGTCGGGCGCTTCGCCGGAGACGCCGGCTTGCATCAGCAGCACGTCCCCTTCTCTGAGGTGCAGGTCGCAGATCCCCCAGTCCGCGTAGTCGTTGTCGTGGTAGGGGATCCAGTACTCGGACCCGGACGCGAACGTGTGCGTCTCGCCGAGCACTTCCTCGGCGAACAGGTCGCGGTCCCAGTTGCCGCTCGTCGCGAGCTCGATCGCCTGGTAGGCGGTGTCGTCGTCGCACGTGTTCGGCAGCGAGCCGCTGCCGTTCCACGTTCTCGCCGTTCTCGTGCCGTCGCCGATCGTCACGACGGTCGGCGCGAGCAGCGTTCTGCTCTCGCCCTCGACGCGCACGGTCACTCTCGCGGCGCCGGCGAGCGACGCGTACGTAGCGAGCGCCAGCAGCGCGAGCGCGAGCGCGCGTCGGATGGTGGACAGGCCGATGTGATGCATGGGCATCACGCCCCCTTGTGGTGGTGGTTGACAAGTCGCTGCAGCGCTCGCGCGCGGGCGCGCGCCTGCGCACGCGCGGATCTGCCCTGCACCGCGTACGTGACGGTGCAGCGGATCGCGCGGCCGGCGACGCGGCAGCGCACGCGCGCGTCGCGTCCGCGCGGGCCGGTCGCGCCGCGGGGACCGGGCGCACCCGTCGCGCCGGCCGGGCCGCTCGGGCCGGCGGGGCCGTCCGCGCCCGCGGACCCGGGCGGGCCGTCCGCGCCGGCCGGTCCCTGCGGCGGCGCGGCGCCGCTGCCGCTCAGCGCGACGGCGAGCGCGTCGCCCTCGACGGCGTCGGCGCGAGCGACGAGCGTCGCCGCGCGCCCGCCGGCGGCGCTCGGGGCGAAGCGCACCCTGGCGCTGCACGACGCGCCGGGCGCGAGCTCCTCCCCGGCGCAGCCGTCGCCGACGACGAGGAAGTCGTCCGCGTCGGCGCCCGTGACGACGAGCCGTCTGACGCGGACGGCAGCGGTGGCGGTCGTGAGCGTGACCGTCTGCGCCGCCGACAGCGTCCCCTGCGTCTGCGCGCCGAACGCGAGCGCGGCCGGCGCGAGCGTCGTCGGCTCCGCCGCGCGCACGACCAGCTGATGGCGTGCGGCTGCGCCTGTGCCGAGCCCGGCGGCGGCGAGTCCTTCGAGCGGCGCTGGCAAGGGCTGCTCGTCGAGTCCGCCGCCCCCGAGCTGGCCGCGCCAGCTCGGGCCCCACGACCACACCGTCCCGTCGGCGGTGCGCGCGTAGCTCGTGCTCGTGGCGGCGACCTCCACGACGTCGGCGAGGCCCGCGACGAGGGCAGGCGCCTGATGCTGGTCGACGGCCTCACCGCTGCCGACGGCGCCGTCGAGGTTCAGCCCCCAGCCGACCACGCTCCCGTCCGCGCGCAGCGCGAGCGCGTGGTCGACGCCGCCGGCGAGCGCGGTCACGTCGTCGAGCGCGCCCGTCCCGCCGAGGTCCGCGACCGTCACCGGCGCGGCGACGCTGTCGGGGTTGGCGGCGCCGTCGTGCAGCAGCCCGTCGCCGAGCTCGCCGTAACCGCCCCAGCCCCACGCGCGCACGCTGCCGTCGGCCAGCAGCGCGTAGCCGGTCCAGCCGCCGGCGGCGACCGCGATCGCGTTCGCGATCCCCGGCACCGGCGCCGGTCTCGCGTCGGAGGCGACGCTGCCGAGGTCGCGGCCGAGCTGGCCGTACGCGTTGTCGCCCCAGGCGAGCACGCTGCCGTCGTCCTGCAGCGCGAGCGCGAACTCGTAGCCGGCGGCGAGCGCGGTCGCGTCGGCGATGCCCGTCTGCGTCGGCGCCGCATCGTGGTCGGCGACGCCGGTGTCCCGCCCGAGCTGGCCGAGCGCGTTCGCGCCCCAGCTCCAGACGGAGCCGTCGGCGCGCAGCGCGAGGCTGAAGGCGTTGCCGGCGGCGACCGCGGTCGCGTCGCCGAGCGCCGGGACCGGTCTCGGGACGTGGCGCTCGCCGCCGCCGCCGAGCTGGCCGGCGTCGTCGGCGCCCCAGCTCCAGACGGAGCCGTCCGCGCGCAGCGCGAGCGAGTGCGCGCCGCCGTCCGCGAGCGCGATCACGGAGTCGATGCCGGGGAGCGGGGTCGGGGCGAGGCGGTCGTCGGTGGAGGCGTCGCCGAGCTGGCCGGCCTCGTTCGCGCCCCAGGCGGCGACGAGGCTCGGCGCGGTCAGCGCGGCGGCGGGCCCGGCCGGGCTCGTGAGCAGCGCGGCGGCGGCGAGCAGGCCGAGGGTCGCGCGGCGGGTCATCGGGCGGCTCCGCTCGTACGACGCGCGCGCGGCGCGCGGTGGGCGCGACCGACCAGCCGGCAGCGCAGCCGATGCCGCTCGATCCGGCACGAGATGACGCGCCGTTGCGCCGCGGGTCCACGGGCCCCGACGGCGCCGCGCTTCCCCGCCGCGCCGACGGCGCCGGCCAGGCCGCTCGGTCCCGCGGGACCGGCGCCGCCGGCCGGGCCGGGCGCGCCGGCCGGGCCTGCCGGCAGCCCGACGCCCTCGCCGCGCAGCGCGAGCGCCGGGTCGGGCGCGCCGTCGACCTTGGCGCGCAGCACGGCCGCGCGCGCACCGAGCGCCGACGGCGCGAAGCGCACGGCGACCGTGCAGGCCGCGCCGGGCGCGAGCGTCTCGCCCGCGCACGCGTCTCCCCCGATCAGGAACTCCCCCGCGTCGGCGCCCTCGACCCGCAGCGCGCCGAGCGACAGCGACCCGCCGCTCGCGTTCGTCAGCGTCGCGACGCGCGCCGCGCCGAGCAGCCCGAGCGACACGCCGCCCGCGTCCAGCACAGCGTGGTCGAACGCGACCGGCGCGGGGTCCGCCAGCCGCAGCGACAGCACCGCGCCGAACGGGACCGCCTGCGGGCCGGCGGCGCTCTCGGCGCCACCGTCGAGACCCGCTCTCCAGCCGCCGCCGGGGAGGGCGGCGCGGCCATCGAGCGACGCGACGACGCCGTCGTCCACGACCAGCGGCCCGACGCAGCCAGTCGGCTGCGACGCCGTGCGCGCCGCCTCCAGCACCGCCGCGACGCTCGCGCCGACGGGCGCCTGCGTCGCGCACAGGCGCGGCGCGCCGTCGCCGACATCGAGCACGAGCGCGACCGGGACGACCGTTCCCGCCGGCACGACCGGCGCCGCGCGCACGACCGGGTCCACCGCGTCGAGCCGCGCCGGCGGATCGACCACGAACGCGGCGGCCGCCAGCGCGCGCACCGCATCGGCGGTCGCGTACGGGTCGGCGTGGCCCGCCGTCCCCCACGCCCCGGCGTCCGGGCCGTTCGCGAGCCGATCCGCCAGCAGCGCGTCCACCGTCAGCTCGTCATCGGCCGTCCAGCCGGCCGCGCCGCGCCGCAGCCCGCAGGCGCCCATGCCGTCGAGCGCCCAGCTGGCGGCGTTGACGTTGCCGAGCGAGCCGTCCGGCGCGCGGCGGGCGCGCAGCAGCGCGATCCCGTCCGCGACCGACGCGTCGGCGCGCGTGCGGCCCGCGCCGCACAGCGCGGCGAGCGCGGCGCCGGTCGCGTCGACCTCGCTCACGCTCGCCCGCGTCGCCGGATCGACGGCCGGGACGCTCGTCCAGCCCCCGTCGTCGTGCTGGTTCAGCTCGACGACCGCGGCGACCCGCTCGCGCAGCGCCTGCGGAACCGGCAGCGCGTCGAGCGCGAGCAGCCCGAACAGCGTGTGGTTGAAGACCGATCTGGTCGACGTGAACCAGCCGTCGAGCCAGTACGGCGCGAGACCGGCGAGCAGGTTGCGCGCGGCCGACAGACGCGTCGGCTGCAGGCCGGCGGCATGCGCCTCGAGGATCGCGCGCTCGAAGTCGGTCGCCTGCGCGACGCCGCCGGCGAGCCATGCGCTCGGGTCGGCGGCGGTCCAGATCGCGAGCTGGGCGTCCTGGGCGCTGGGAGCGCCGGGTCCGCCCGCGGCCGGCCGCAGGTCGGCCGCGTGCCGGCCGGCGGCGGCGAGCGCGACGAGCGCCCACGCCGGGTCGAGGCCGCTGTTGACGCCGAACGAGCCGTCCGGCAGCTGGCGGGCGGCGAGCCAGTCGGCGGCCGCGTCGATCGCCTGCTGGACCTGCTGATCGGTGGCGGCCGCAGCGGGTGCAGGCGCGAGCGCCGCGACGCCGGCGAGCGTCGCGAGGCACGCCGCGACCAGCGGGGCGTGAACCCTTCGATGCATGTTCGATGCTCCTGTTCAGGGCGGCGAACACGCACGGCTCTCAGGAGCGGTGAGGGCTGCCGCCTATGCGCGAGGCGGTTTCGCTCACCGGGTCTTCGGGCTCGGGATCGTCCTCCCGGATCTCCTTCCCAAGCCGATCGTCTCGGCTCAGTGGACCTGCGATCCGGTCGTCACCCATACCGCTGCGCGTCAGCCCCGGATTCCCACCGGAGTTCCCCGACTGCGTGAGCGCCGTCGACTCTAGCGCGCGCGTCAAACGGCACGCGCAGCTCCGCTTCTCCGACCCGCCGGGAGCGGCGCACGGCTCTGGTAGGTTTGACGCGCTTATCGGTGTGTCGCTTGATCCCTCCACGGTCGGAGGGCTTCGAAGGGGGAAGATGGCGATGGGGTCGGGACCCGCGCGCGCCCGCGCGCTGCGGCCCGTTGAGGTGGCGTGGATCGCGCTCGTGCCGTGTGCGCTCGTCACCTTCGCGGCGCTGATGCTGCTCGGCCCGCCGCTCGGGCGCGCGTTCTTCGAACCAGGCTCCGAGAGACTGTGGCCGCCTGGGACGCCGAACACGATCGGCATGCCCGAGCCGGTCAAGCACGCCCGCTTCGCGATCGCGCTGCTGGGACCGGCGCTGCTGGCGGCCGTCGTGTGGGTGGGCAGCCGCCGGCCGCCGACGCTCGCCGCAGGCACGCGCCGCGCGCTCGTCGCCGGCGGCCAGCTCGCCGTCGGCGCGTTCCTCGTGCTGGCGCTGCTCGGCGAGCGCAACCTGATCGCGCCGCCGACGCCGGAGCTGCCGACGATCTTCAGCCCGCTGACGCTGCTCGTCGCCGCCGTCTCGCCGCCGCTGCTGCTGCTCGCGATACGGCGCGCGCCGCGCATCCCAGCCGCGCTCGCGCGCGCTGCTCGCGACACGCGCGCGCGGCGGATCGCCTGCGCGGCGGTCGCAGTCGCCTTCACGGCGGTGTGGCTGCTGTCGGCGATCGACAGCGAGCGCACGATCGGAGCGCAGCCGCTCGGCGACCTGATCACGTGGACGCTCGACGACCCGTTCGCGATCCTCAACGGGCGCACGCCGCTGGTCGACTTCCGCCCCCTCTACGCGGCGCTGTGGCCGTATGTGACCGCCGGTGCACTCGCGCTGCTCGGCACCAACATCCTCGTCTACACGCTCGTGACGGCGTTCGCGAGCGCGCTCACGCTGCTGGCCGTGTACGCCGTCTTCCGCCGCGTCGTCGGCAGCGCCACGCTCGCGCTTGCGCTCTACCTGCCGTTCGTCGCGGTCGGCTTCGTGTCGGTCTGGAACCTCAGCAACGTGAACATCGCCAGCATGTGGCCGATCCGCTACGCGGGCGGCTACCTGCTCGCGTGGCTGACCGCGCGCCACCTCGACGGCGTCGCGCCGCGACGCGCGTGGCTGCTGTTCCTCGTCGCCGGGGTGGTGGCGATCAACAACCTCGAGTTCGGGCTCGCGGCGCTGGCCGCGACGCTCGTCGCGCTCCTCTGCGCGCGCCCGCCGCGCACGCGCCGCGAGGTGCTGACGCTCGCCGCACAGGTCGCCGCCGGGCTGGTCGGCGCGCTCACGCTCGTGACGCTGCTGACGCTCGCGAGCGCCGGCGAGCTGCCGCGCTTCGGGCTGCTGTTCGAGTTCCAGCGCATCTTCGGCACGCTCGGACTCGTCTCGCTGCCGATGCCGCTGTTCAGCTTCCACCTCGTCGTCTACGCGACGCTGGCGGCCGCGATCGGCGTCGCCGCGGTGCGCCTCGCGAGCGGTGAGCCGGACCGGCTGCTGACCGCGATGCTCGCCTGGAGCGGCGTCTTCGGCCTGCTCGCGAGCAGCTATTACGCCGGCCGCAGCGACAGCCTCAAGCTCGTCTCGCTGTTCTCCGCCTGGTGCTTCGCGCTCGCGCTGCTGACGGTCGTGGTCGTGCGCGCGCTCGCCGCGCGCGGCTGGCGGCCGACATTCGCGCACGCGCTGGTGCTGGCCGGCTTCGCGCTCGCCGTGCTGTCGATCCAGCAGACGCCGGCGCCGTGGTCGCAGGCCTCGCGGCTCGGCGAGCGCACTTCGACGCCCGTCTTCGAACAGCCGGAAGCGCTGCAGTTCGTCGACGACCACACGCGCCCCGGTGAGCGCGTCGGGATCCTCATAAGACTCGGCCATCGCCTCGCCTACGACCTCCATCTCACGAACGTCTCGCCGTACTCGTTCCTGACCGTCGTGGTGACGAGAAGGCAGTTCGCGATCACGCTCGACGCGCTGCGCCGCGAAGGCGCCCACAAGCTGTTCTTCAGCGACGTCGTCGCGGTCGAGGCGCACCGCCAGGCGCTCCGCGACGCCGGCTTCACGAGGCGCGCGCAGGTGGGCGACCTGGAGCTGTGGAGCGACGCGAAGCGCACCGCGCCAGACCCGGGCGCAACCGCCGAGCGCGCGCCGCGCCTCGACGACGCGTGGCCGGCGGCCGACGGCGACGCGCGCAACACGCGCAACGCCGGCGGCCCGATCGACGCCGCCTCCGTCAGACGCCTGCGCCTCGCGTGGCGGCTGCCGGTGAAGGGCGAATACACGGCGACGCCGCTGGTGCGGGGCGGGGTCGTCTACTCGCAGGACAGATTCTCCGACGTCACCGCGCTCGACCTGCGCAGCGGCCGCGTCCGCTGGAAGTACGTCAGCGACGAGCCGGACCTCGGCCCCAACGGCATCACGCTCGCCGGCGGGCGCGTCGTCGGCGCGACCCCGAGAGCGGTCTTCGCGCTCGATGCCGCCAGTGGCGGAGAGCTGTGGAAGACCCGCCTCGACGTGCGTCCCGACGAGCGCATAAACATGGCGCCCGGAGCCGCCCACGGGCTCGTCTACGTCTCGACCACGCCCTTCGGGGCCGGCGTCATAGGCACGATCTGGGCGCTCGACGCCGCCACCGGCAGAAGAGTCTGGAGGTGGGAGGAGACGCCGCGGCACCTGTGGGGCGATCCCGAGGTCAACGCCGGCGGCGGCATGTGGCATCCGCCCGGGTTCGACGAACACGGCAACCTCTACGCCGGCATCGCCGACCCCTCGGCCTGGCCGGGCACGAACCAGGAGCCGTGGGCCAGAAGCCGACCCGGCCCGAACAGATGGAACAACTCGCTCGTCAAGCTCGACGCGCGCAGCGGCAGATTCATCTGGGGCAGGCAGATCGTCCCGCACGACATCTACGACTGGGACCTGCAGTGCCCGCCGATCCTCGTGCGCGTCGGCGGCCGGCCGGTCGTGCTCGCCGGCGGCAAGATGGGCTTCGCGTTCGCGTTCGACGCCGAGAGCGGCAGGCTGCTGTGGAAGCGCTCCGTCGGGCTCCACAACGGGCACGACGACGACAACCTCAGAGCGATGCGCGGGGACTACTCGAACATCAGAACGGGCGTGCCGATCCTGCCCGGCGACTGGGGCGGCATCGAGACGCAGATGGCGTCCGACGGACGCACGCTCTACGTGCCCGTCAACAACCTGCACGTCATATACAGCGACGGGATATCGCAGCCGCAGCAGCAGGAGCTGCTCGAGGGGACCGGCCAGCTGGTCGCGATCGACGTCGCGAGCGGTCGCGTGCGCTGGGACACGAGACTGCCGCACGGCGTGTACGGCGGGGCGACGATCGCCAACGACGTCGTCTTCACGACCACCGTCGACGGAACGCTGTGGGCGCTGCGCGCCGACAGCGGGAAGGTCGTGTGGAGATCGCGCCTGCCAGGCGGCTCGATCGCCCCCGTGACGGTCGCCGGCGACACGCTGCTGACCGGCACCGGGCTCAAGCTCCGCGACGGCCAGCGGATGGAGCTGGTCGCCTACCGGCTCGGCGAGCGCTGAGTCGCCGTCACGCCGGCCAGCCTGAGCGGCTACGCTGGCCCACATGGCAAGCGCCGGTCCGAGGGGGACGGCGGTCGCTCTGCCGCGGCCGCGCAGTCGTGCCGTTGATGCGCAGCCGTCCGATGTTGGGACGGCTGCGTGGATCTGGGCGCTGCCGTGTGCGCTGATCACGATCGCGCTCGTCGCGTGGCTCGCACCGCCGCTCAGCCACGTGCTCTACGGCAGCCCGTTGCCGGTCCTGCCGACGGTCGAACGCAACCCCGAGCCGGTCGAGGACACGCGCTACCTGCTGTCGCTGCTCGGGCCCGTGCTGCTCGCCGCCGCGGTCGTCTTCGCGGCGCGGCTGCAGCTCTCACGGCGCGTCGGGACGGCGCTCGCAATCGCGGCACAGGCGCTCGGACTCGCCGTCGTGGTCGCATGCGTCGTACGCCAGTTCGGCGACGAGTGGCGGATCGAATTCTTCACGACCGGCCAGCTCGCCGGCGCCGCCGCGCTCGCGGCCGCGATCGTCGTCGCCGCACGCCGCGGCTGGCTCACCGGCTGGCGCTACGAGCCGCGCTGGCTCGCGCTCGCGGTGCCGCTGCTCGCGCTGCTCGTCACGGGCATCTGGTTCCTCTCCTACCTCAACACCGACCAGACGATCTGCCGGTACGGCGACTGCTACAACACCGCGTTCATCGCGGACGAGACGTTCGCCGTGCTGAACGGGCTCACACCGCTCGTCGACCACACGGCCGCGTACGGCTCGCTGTGGCCGCTCGTGCTCGCGCCGCTGATGGCCCTGCTGGGCAAGACGCTGTTCGTCTGGACCGTGCTGATGTGGGTGCTCACGGTCGCGATGCTGATGGCCCTGTACGGCGTGCTGCGGCGTGTCACGCACAGCTCGCTCGCAGCGCTCGCGCTGTTCCTGCCGCTGATGGTGTTCACCTACTACGGGGCCTCGCGCGAACTCGAAAACCCGACCCAGATCTGGCAGCAGGTGCCGATGCGCACGGCGGGTCCGTTCCTGCTGGCGTGGCTCGTGGCGCGGCGCCTCGAGCGCGAGCGCAGAAGCAGCGACGCGATCTGGCCGCTCGGGCTCGCCGCCGGCCTCGTCGCGCTCAACAACGCCGACTTCGGGCTCGCGGCGCTCGGCGCGACGGTCGCGGCGCTGGTGTGGACCGATCCGCCGCGCACGCGCCAGGCGCTCGGGCGACTCGCCGGACAGCTCGCGCTCGGCCTCGCCGCCGCCTATGCGCTCGTCGCCGTCGTGACGCTGATCCGCGCGGGCGCGTTGCCGGATCCGGCGAAGGCGGTCGCGTTCGCAAGGCTCTACACGCGCACGGGCGTCGGCGTATGGCCGCTAGGGCGGCTGCTCGGCCTGCCGCTCGCGATCTACCTGACGTACGCGGCGGCGATCGGTCTCGCGACGGTGCGCGCGCTGCGCGGCGCCGAGAACCGCACGCTCACCGGGATGCTCGCCTGGAGCGGGATCTTCGGGCTCGGCTCGGCCGCCTACTACATGGGCGCCACGCAGATATTCGCGATCGCAACGCTGTTCCCCCCGTGGGGCCTGTGCCTCACGCTGCTGACCGTCGCAGCCGTGCAGCAGATCGCCGCCCAGCGGGAACGACTCCCCGGCCTGCCGGCGCTCGCCGCGCTGTTCGGTTTCGCGCTGGCTGCGACGTTCCTCGCCATGCCGCCCGTGCGGCTGATGCCGTGGTCGCAGGTCGAGCGGCTCGAGTCCGAGCCGAATTTCCGACAGCCGGACGCCGAACCGCTCGCGAAGCCGGCCGACCCCGCCTTCCGCACGTTCGTCGCCTCCACGCCCGAAGCGCACGGTCGCTTCACGATCCGCCGCGGCGCGCCCGTCGCCTTCTTCACGGCGACCGGTCACCTGCTCGCCGACGCCTACGGGATCAGGGACGTCGTGCCCTACACCGGCCGCTCCGTCTTCACCGAGCAGCAGCTCGACGACGCGCTCGAGGCGCTGCGCGCGGCCGGCGGCAGCACCGCGCTCGTTCCGACGCTGATACTGCCGCGGATCGCGGCACTGCTCGTGGAGCGCGGCTTCCGCGTGCAGACGACGTCCGGCTGGCGCGCCGGCGTGCCGGGCGAGTCGATCCCGGCCGGGGAGGTCGTCGTGCGCAGCGCCGACGTCTACCCGAACGAACTCACGAAGTGGGTCGACGAGCGCGCGCTGCGCTGACGCGCCGCTCGCGCGCGTCAGGGCGCGACGTCGCCGGCGCCGGCACGCACGCGGCGCAGGATCTCGGTCAGCGCGACGAGCTCCTGCCGGCGCAGCGGCGTCGTGCCGAACTGCGCCTGGTTGAGGACGGACGTCGCCTCGGCGGCGACCTGCCGCCCGCGCTCGGTGATCGTGACGAGCGTCGTGCGGCCGTCGCGCGGGTGCGGCGCGCGCGTGGCGCAGCCGAGCCGCTCGAGCGCGTCGACGAGGTCCGACGCGCTGGCCGGGTCGCCCTGCAGCCGCGCTGCGAGCTTCGCCAGCGGCAGCGCGCCGCGGCGGCTGAGGAACAGCAGCATCAGCGCTTCGTAGGCGACGAACGTCAGCTCGAACGGCACGAGCGCGTCGTTGAGGCGCGCGACGAGGATCCGGTGGGTGCGCACGATCGAGGCGGCCGCGGCCAGCGGCGGGACCGACTCCGTCCCCCACCGGCTGCGCCAGCGGCGGCCGGCCTCGTCGATCGAGTCGAAGCTGGGCGGGACGAGCACCGCCGGCAGGATGCCACGTCGCAGCGGCTCAGGCTGCCGCTTCGCGCTTGTCGACGCGGTAGCGCGCGACCCACTCCTGCGACTGCGCGTCGCGCTGGTGGCGCAGCGGCGGCTCGCCGACCGGGGTGTGCGTGATCCCGCAGCAGCCGAGCACGCGCTCGACCGCCGCGCGCGGTTCGGCGTCGATCGTCTCGTACGACAGCTCGAGCGGCAGGCCGGGGCCGGTCGGCAGCGCGTCGAACCAGGCGCGCCAGGCCGCCTCGTCGGCCTCGAGCTGCGCGACGAGGTGATCGATCGCCGCGAAGTGGTAGACCGCTTCGTGCGGGCGACGTGGCGCCCCGGCGTCCGCGCGCCAGCGGCGCGTCTGCACCGCCCGCCACAGCGAGACGGCTTGGGAGACTGTGTCCGCGCGCGTGACGAGCACGAACCGCACATCGCCGAGCAGGGCGCGCAGCGCGTCCGCCAGATCGGCCCGCCCGAGGCCGTCGAGCGCGCGGGCGCGCGCCAGTAGGTCGGCGACGTGGCCCCACATCAGCTTGCCGCCCCAGACGCCGTTGGGCGTCTGGCCGACGTCGACGATCCGCGCGCGCCAGGCGACCGCCGGCTCGTCGTCGGGGCGACCGGGCGCGAGCGGCGCGAGCAGCTCGAGCACGCTCGGATCGCCGACGCCGGCGAGGTACTCGCGCGGCTGGCGCGGCAGGCCGGAGTGGCGCAGGCGCTCGAAGTGCTCGCGCGGGTTGCCGGCGACGCCGGTCGCGCGCAGCATCTCGCACAGCAGCGTGCTGCCGCTGCGCGGCGTGGCGCAGACGACGTACGCGAGGTCGGGCGGCCGGGTCACGAGGCAGGAAGTCGAGTTTCTCAGTAGAGAATAGGGACTATGTCGCAACCCAACATCGTCTATCTGCACTCGCACGACACCGGGCGCTACGTGCAGCCCTATGGCCATCAGATCCAGACGCCAAACATCCAACGGCTCGCCGACCAGGGGCTGCTGTTCCGCCAGGCGTTCTGCGCCGCCCCCAGCTGCTCCGGCAGCCGCGCCTGCCTGCTGACCGGCCAATGGGCCCACGTCAACGGGATGACCGGCCTCGCGCACCGCGGCTGGACGCTGCACGACTACGGCCGCCACATCCTCCATCCGCTGCGCGCGGCGGGCTACTGGAGCGCCCTGATCGGCGAGCAGCACCTGTCGAAGGAGCCGGACGCGCTCGGCTACGACCACGTCGTCGAGATCGGCACGACGAAGGTCCACTCGATCGCGCCGGCGGCGCAGCAGCTGATCCGCAGCCGGCCGCCGCAGCCGTTCTTCCTGTCGGTCGGCTTCTTCGAGACGCACCGCGAGTTCTTCGAGCCGAGCTCGGTGCGCGACGCGCTCTACGGCGCGCCGCCCGCGCACCTGCCGGACACGCCCGAGATCCGCGCCGACATGGCGTCGTTCAAGGCGAGCGCGCGCTCGTTCGACCAGGGCGTGGGCGCGGTCCTGCACGCGCTCGACGAGCAGGGCCTCGCCGACGACACGCTGATCGTGCTGACGACCGACCACGGGCTGCCGTTCCCGGGCGCGAAGGGGACGCTGAGCGACCGCGGGCTCGGCGTGCTGCTGATCATGCGCGGCCCAGGCGGCTTCCACGGGGGTCACGTGCTCGACGCGCTCGTCTCGCACGTCGACCTCTACCCGACGCTGTGCGAGCTGGCGGGCGCGCCGCTGCCCGATGACGTGCACGGCGTCTCGCTGCTGCCGCTCGTGCGCCGCGAGGTGAGAGAAGTGCGCGACGAACTGTTCGCCGAGCTGACCTACCACGCCGCCTACGACCCGATGCGGGCGATCCGCACGCGCCGCCACAAGTTGATCCGCCACTTCGGCGAGCGGCTGCTGCCGGTGCTGCCGAACGTCGACGACTCGCCGTCGAAGGACCTGCTCGTGGCGGCCGGCTGGGCCGAGCAGCCGCGGCCGCGGCTCGAGCTCTACGACCTGCTGGCGGACCCGATCGAGATGCGCAACCTCGCCTACGACGACGCGTTCACGGAGCTCCTCGACCCGCTCAGCGCGCAGCTCGACGCGTGGATGCGGGAGACCGCGGACCCGCTGCTCGACGGCCCGGTGCCGGTGCCGCTCGGCGGCGTCGTGAACGACCCGGCCGGGATGTCTGCGCGCGAGCCGTACGTGGGCGCGGTCGACTGATCGCGTCAGACCGTGGTCAGACCGCGGTCTTCACCAGTCAAGGTTTCGGCGCTGCGGTCGATCACCTTCTGGATCGTCGTGCGGAGCATGGGTCCACACCTCGACCGCCGGGCAGGGATCGGCTTCGCGCTGCTCGCGTGCGGCGCGCTCGCCCTGTGGCTGGCGTGGAAGCCGGGCGGCGAGACGCTCGCGACCTGGATCGACGACCTCGCGACCGTGTGCGCCGCGCTCGCAGCCGCGCTGCTGTGCCTGCGCGCCGGAGCGCTGCAGCGCGGCCGTGCCCGCAGCTTCTGGTGGCTGCTCGCCGCGGCGGCCGGTGCGTGGACGGCGGCCGAGGCGGCCTGGGCCGTCTACGACCTCGCGCTCGGCGGCGTGCCGAGCGTCTCGTGGGCGGATGCCGGCTACCTCGCGGCGATCCCGCTGACCGCAGCCGCGCTGCTCGTGCACCCCGCGCTGCGCGGCGGCGGCTCGAGCCGGGCCCGCGCGCTGCTCGACGGGATTGCGGTCGCCACCGCGCTGCTGTTCCTCAGCTGGACGATCGTGCTCGGCCCGCTGTGGGAGCAGTCGGACATCTCGCAGCTCGGCGACCTGGTCGCGCTCGCCTATCCGTTCGGCGACGCCGTGCTCGTCTTCTTCGTCGTGCTGGCCGTGAACCGGATGACCGGCGTCGAGCGCCTCGCGCTCGCGCTGCTGCTCGGCGGCCTGCTCGCGATGGCCGTCGGCGACAGCGTGTATGCGTACCTGACCGGCGTCGCCGACTTCGAGTCCGGAGGCCTGCTCGACCTGACCTGGGTCGTCGCCTATCTCGGGATCGGCCTGAGTGCGTGGGTCGCCACCGCGGCGCCCGGCGAGGCGCCGCGGCCGGTCGCGGTCACGACCGCCGCGCCAGCCGAAGCGCCGCTCGCGTCGCTCGTCGCCCCGTTCGTGCCCGTGCTCGCGGCGCTGCTCGTGCTCGGCGTGCAGGTGAACCTCGGCCAGCGTCCCGAGCGGCTCGGGCTCGTCGCCGCGCTCGCGCTCGTCGCGCTCGTGCTCGTGCGCCAGGCGCTCCTGCTGCGCGACCAGCGCGCGCAGCTGCAGCGGCCGCACGCCGACGACCTGCGACTGGAGGGCGCCGCCCCATGAGCGACTCGCGCAACGCGCTCGTCGTCGTGCTCACGATCGTCAGCACGACGATCGCCTGCTACGACCTCGTGGTGCTGGCGCTGGGGCTCGTCTAGCGCCGGCCGTCTCAGCGCGCGAGCTGCGCGTCGCGCTTGCGCAGCTCGGTCTTCAGCACCTTGCCGTAGTTGCTCTTCGGCAGCGCCTCCACGAACACGTAGTCCTTCGGGCGCTTGAAGCGGGCGATGCGCTCGAGGCAGAGGTCGTCCAGCGCCCTTTCGTCGACGTCTCCGGCGACGTATGCGACCACCACCTCGCCCCAGTCCGGGTCGGGCCGACCGATGACGGAGACCTCGCGGACCCCGGGATGCGTCATCAGCACCTCCTCGACCTCGCGCGGATAGATGTTGGATCCGCCCGAGATGATCAGGTCCTTCGAGCGGTCCAGCAGGCACAGATAGCCGTCCTCGCCGAGGACGCCGAGGTCGCCGGTGTGCAGCCAACCGCCGCGCAGCGCGGCCGCGGTGGCGTCCGCGTCCTGCCAGTAGCCCGCCATGACCGTGTTCCCGCGCACGAGGACCTCGCCCAGCTCGCCGACAGGGCGCCGCTCGCCGCGCTCGTCGGCGATCGCGACCTCGACGACCGAGCGCGCCGTGCCCGCGGATGCGAGCCGCTCACGCCATCGCGGGTGGTCGCGGTCGGCGACGTCGTCCCGGCTCAACGCGGTGATCGTCATCGGCGACTCGCCCTGCCCGTAGATCTGCGCCAGGTGCGGCCCGAAGCGATCCAGCGCTTCGATCGTGTCGGCGACGTGCATCGGCGCTCCGCCCCACACGATCGTCCGCAGCCGCGCGGCGTCCAGCTCGACGTCGGCGTGCGTCAGCCGACGCACCATCGTCGGCGCGGCGAAGAAGGACGTCTGACGCCAGTGCCCGACCAGCCCGGCGACCTCCGCCGGGTCGAACCCGCCCGACTCCGGGATCACGTTCACGCCCATCGCGCAGATGTGCGGGAGCGCCAGCAGCCCCGACCCGTGGCTCAGCGGCGCACAGTGCAGCAGCGCGTCGCCGGGTCTCGTGGGGTCGACGTCGGCCAGGTGCGCAAGGCTCATCGCGACGAGGTTGCGATGCGTGAGCATCGCGCCCTTCGGGCGGCCGGTCGTGCCCGAGGTGTAGAAGAGCCATGCGACGTCGTCCGGCCCGCACGGCGTGAGCGGTGCGGGATCGCATGCGGCCAGCTGCGGATACGCCTCGCCGTCGAACGACGCGAGCGCCTCGACGCCGGGCATCGCGATCCCCGCCAGCGCCGGCTCGAGGTCGGACGAGCAGAGCACGAGGCGCGCGCCCGCATGCTCCACGATCCAGCCGATCTCCGACGCATGCAGTCTCGCGTTCACCGGCACCGCGACCAAGCCCGCCCACCACGCCGCGAAGAGCGTCTCGAGGTATGCGGGATGATTCTTCGCCGCGATCGCGACCCGCTCGCCCGGCTGCAAGCCGCACTGCTCGCGAAGCCCACGCGCGAGCGCCGCCGCACGGCGTGCCAGCTGACCGTAGCTCGCCACCACGCTCTCGCCGAGCGCGATCGCCGGCAGCTCCGCACGACCCGCGGCCGCCCGCTCCAACCAACGCGCGACGTTCATCGCCGGCATCCCGTCATCGTGTCTGCAGCATCTGTCGAACCGGTGCCGCGCGGGCGGTGGAGGCGCAAGAACCGCCCCTCCACCGCCCGAGCTTCCGGCGTCTCAGCCGAGGCTGACGACCCCCGGCGACTTGGCGTCGATCTCGAGGAACGCGTCCACGTTCTCCTTGTTGACGATCTGGCCGCCTGTGATCACCTCGCTGCCCGGCAGCAGGTGGTACTGCAGGTACTGAGCGGCCATCTGGACCGCGTAGTAGCCCTCGAGGTATCCACCGAGGTCCACGGCGAAGGCCATCTCGCCGGCCTTGATGTGCTTGAGCGCGTTCTTGTAGATGCTCGCGCCGCCGATCGGGATGTCGGGCTTGCCGGCCGCCTTGGCGGCGTCGACGATGGCCGAGTCGATCGCGCCGCTCGCGGTGAAGATCCCGTCGACGTCAGGGTGAGAAGCCAGGTAGCCCTGGATGTTCTGGGCGACCGCACGCTGATTCGACTGATCGGACAGCGGAATGTACATCTTCGAGTACGTGCCGCCGCTCGCCTCGACCTCCTCCCCGGCGCTGTTGCACTCGACGTCGAGGTTGGGGTTCTGAGCGGCCGGATTGATGCACAGGAAGTGCTGCACCCCGAGCCTGACCATCTCGGCGCCCGCCGACTCGCCGATCAGGGGATACGAGTAGCCGGAGAATCCGAGCGCACCGTTTCTTCTCCACGTGTCGAGGCCGGTGTCGATCACGAACACCGCGATGCCGGCGGCTCTCGCCTGTCTGATCAGTCTGGCCGCAGCGGGGACGTACTCGCCGACGATCAGCGCGTCGGGACGCTGCGAGATGGCCTGTCTGATCAGCGTCACGTAGTCGTTGACGAAGTTCGACACGTCAGTCGGCGACGTCCAGCGGAAGTCGACGCCGAACGCCTTCGCGGCAGCTTCGGAGCCCGTCTTCATCTGCCCGCAGATCGTGACGGGGCAGTTCACCTCGATGATCGTTCCCCCGGCGGAGCCGGAGGAGCTGTCGCCGGCGGTCGTGCCGGCGCTCGTCGACCCGCCGTCGTCGCTCGATCCACATGCTGCGATCGCCATGACGACCAGGGCCAGCGTCGCGGCAGTCGCGACGGCGCGGCGCCAGGACGCGGCGACGGCCGCCATCCGGGACGGGGTCGAGCCACCGTCCGGCCGCGTTCCGCGCGTGTCGTGCGCGTTGCGTTCCATCACACTCTCCTCTTCCTGCGAAGCTTGCCAGCTTCGCTAATGCGAACGATTGCAAAGATACCTCGTCCAACGGTGCTGTCAAGCGCTCCGGCGCGCCGTGGCGGCACCTCGCCCGCCAGCCGGCTCACCGGACGACGGGCAGCACGACGCAGGACGGCCGGTCGGTGTCGTGGTGAATCCGCTGACGCGCGACCTCGTATGTGCGCTCGTGCTGCTTGCCGGTGTTCAGGTTGCGGTCCCAACGCGGGAACGAGCTGCTCGTCACGTGGACGCGCAGCTGGTGGCCGCGCAGGAACACGTTGCTCGTCGACCACAGGTCGATCTCGTAGCGCCGGCACGCCTGCGCGTCCTGCTCCACCCGCAGGATCCCGTCGCAGAGGTTGATCGAGCGCCCGTCGGGGTGGACGTCGCACAGCCGCGCGACCCAGTCCGTCGACGGCGCGGAGCTCTCCGCGTGCAGCACCACGCGCACGCGACCGGTGACCTCGACGTCCTCCTGCAGCGGATCGGACGTGAACACGAGCACATCCTCGCGCGCCTCCACCGCGGCCTGATCGCGCGGACCCGGTGGATGCGCGGCCGTCATCACGGCGTGGCCTCCAACCGTCGGGACGGGGTCCGCAGGGTCGTAGGCGAACTCGCTCGGTCGCTCGCCGACGCCAGGGCCCTCCGCCGTCACGGAGCCGCCCGCGCGCAGGAACCACTGCTCCTCGACGGCCCGCTCGAGCGGCCAGGACGGCTCGTCCCGCCACTCGTTGCGACCCATCACGAAGATCCGCACCGGCGTCTCCGGCAGCTCGACGTCCTCGTCCCCCTCCAGCTGACGGCGGAACCACGCCAGCTGGAGGCCGGCGAGGTCGCGACCGGCGTGGACCGGGAGCTCGTCGCGCGTCGCGCGCACGCCGAAGACGCGGTCGCCGATCGGGTCCGCGAACGTCAGGTGCGTCCACGGACCGGCGACGAGGCGCGCCTCCCGCCCCAGGGCGGTCATCGTCGCGTAGTTGTCCAGCGTCCCCTGCAGCGCGTTGTCGTACCAGCCGGCGACGTGGAAGCTCGGGACCTCGACGCGATGGTGCGCGCCCGCGACGCGACACCGCTCCGCCACCTCCGGGTCGGCGAGCACGCTGATGCCGCCGAGGTCGACGTCCCCGACGCCGTGCCGTCGGAGCACCTCCCCGTCGCCGACCGGCAGCGCCCAGTAGCCGTCCTCGTCGAGCCGGTCGAAGTCGGCGAGGAGCGCGTCGGCGCGCCGGCCCAGCTCCTCGCCGCTCAGGCCGAGCCGCTCGAGCGACGCGGCGTTGATCAGCAGCGACCACCACAGGTCGACGCCCAGCTCGACCGCGCCGCCGCGGCCGAACAGCCCGTCCATCGGGTCCGACCACGTCATCGTCGGAGCGATGGCGCCGAGCGACGGCGGGCGCTCGAGCGCCGCAAGCCATTGCGTGTTGCCGAAGTAGCTGCCGCCGCACATGCCGACGCGCCCGCTGGACTCGGGCAGCCGGGCCGCCCACTCGACGCTGTCGTAGCCGTCGAGGCGCTCGAAGCGGAAGGGAGCCCATTCGCCGTCCGAGGCGAAGCGGCCGCGCGTGTCCTGGACGACCACGACGAACCCGCGGCGCGCGACCTGCACCGGATCGAGCCCGAAGTGCGTGATCCCCAGGCTGTCCTTCCCGTAGGGCGTCCGCATCAGCAGCGTCGGCCAGGGCCCGGAGCCCTCCGGGCGGTAGACGTTGGCGCGCAACGTCACGCCGTCCCGCATCGCGGCCGGGACGTCGAACTCGACGCCGACCCCGTCCTTGCCATCGCTCATCGACCGCTCCTCCGCTCAGTTGCCCATCAGCGTGAGCCCGCCGTCCACAACGAGCGAGATGCCCGTGACGTAGCGAGCGTCGTCCGACGCGAGGAAGACCGCGGCGCGCGCGACGTCCCACGCGTCGCCCTGGTAGCCCAGGGGACACTGCGCGTCGCGTGCGCGCTGCAGCTGCTCGGCGTCCGCGACGCCGTAGCCTGCCACGAGCTCGTCCTGCATCGCCTCCACCATCGGCGTCAGCATCAGCCCCGGCAGGATCGCGTTGACCCGGATGCCCTTCGGAGCGCACTCGATCGCGGCCGTGCCGGTGAGGTGGTTCACCGCCGCCTTGGTCGTCGAGTACGCGACCGACGGGTCTCCCGGACCGGTGTGCCGCAGCGACGCGATCGAGGAGATGTTCACGATCGCGCCGCCTCCCCGCCGCTCCATCGCCGGCACGGCGTGCTTCATCGCGAGGAAGAACGAGGTGAGGTTGACGGCGAGGACGCGGTTCCAGCGATCCTCGGGCAGGTCGACGACGCCGCCCGCCTCGAAGACGCCGACGTTGTTGTCGAGCACGTCCAGGCCGCCGAACCGCTCGACGCAGCGTGCGACGGCCCGCTGGACGTCGGCCGCGCTCGAGGCGTCGCCCGCGCACGCCTCCGCCGCCCCGCCCTCGCCGCGGATGATCGCGGCCGTCTCGCGGGCGGCCTGCTCGTCGACGTCGACGCACAGCACGCTCGCGCCCTCGCGCGCGAACAACACGGCGGTCGCCTTGCCGTTCCCCCAGCCCGGACCCGCCGACCCGGCGCCGACCACGATCGCGGCCTTCCCCGCGAGGCGGCCGCTCGCGACGGACGGCTCAGGCACCGTCGAACACGCTCTCGGCGTGGTCGAGCTCCTCCAGCTCGGCCTGGAGGGACTCGAGCTCCTCGCCGCCCGCCATCAGGTTGAGGAGCTCCTCGCGCCGCCGCTCCCCGCGCGAGAACTGCGCGGCGACCGCGCCCTGGATCAGCACCGTGAAGCGGTCGCCGACGGTGAGCGCGTGGTGCGCGTTGTGCGTGATGAACACGATCGCGGTGCCGCGCGCCTTCGCCTGCTGCACGAGCCGCAGCACGACGCCGGCCTCCTTGATGCCGAGCGCGGAGGTCGGCTCGTCGAGGATCAACAGGCGCGCCCCGAAGTACAGCGCGCGGCCGATCGCGAGCGCCTGCCGCTCGCCGCCGGAGAGCGTGCCGACGAGCTGCTCGCCGGAGGTGACGCGGCGGATGCCGAGCGAGTGCAGATGCTCGAGCGCGGTCTCGGACGCCTGCTTGGCGTCCATCCGGCGCAGCGGACCCCAGCCCTTCTCCGGCTCGCGGCCGAGGAAGAAGTTCCGCGAGACGCTCATCAACGGGAACATGCCGACGTCCTGGTGCACCGTCGCGATCCCGTGGTGCTGGGCATCGCGCGGCGACGCGAGTCGAGCTGCAGCTCCATCGATGCGGACCGTTCCCGTCGAGGGCGTGTGCACGCCGGACATCAGCTTGATCAGCGTCGACTTGCCGGCCCCGTTGTCGCCGAGGAGGCAGGTCACCTCGCCCGGCTCGATCGCCATGCTCACGTCGCGGACGGCGACGACGCCTCCGAAGTGCTTCGAGACGGAGTCCAGCTCCATCAACGGCGCCGCACTCGTCATCGCCGGCCTCCCGTGCCCACCGTGCGCAGCGCCAGACGCCGCACGAAGTTGTTCATCAAGACGACGATGACCATCAGGACGCCGATGATCACCGAGAGGTAGTTGGTGTCCCACCCCGTGTAGAAGAGCCCCGCGTTGACGAAGCCGTAGATCAACGTGCCGAGGACGACCCCGACGATCGTGCCGTGTCCGCCCGTGAGCAGGACGCCGCCGATGACGACGACGATCGGGGCTTGGAACACGTATCCCTGTCCCGTCGCCGCGTCCCCGCCGTCGAACTCGATCGCCTGGATCACGCCGACGAGCGCCGCGGCTACGGCGGTGCAGATGAAGAGCGTGATCTTCACGCGGCCGGTCGGGACGCCCGCGCGCCGCGCGTTCTCGCTGTCGCCCCCGGTCGCGAGGATCCAGTTGCCGAAGCGTCGCTTCGCCAGCACCCACGCCGCGACCGCCACGATCGCGAGCCACCAGAAGATCGAGACGTTGAACTTGCCGATGTGGCCGCCGAGGACGTCGGCGAGAGCGCCCTCGGGGACGATCGCGATCTGCGTGGTCTGCGTGAGCGAGCGCGAGATCGCGAAGCCGAGGCCGAGCAGGATCAGGTTCGTCGCGAGCGTCACGATGAACGAGGGAACGCTCGTCCGGGTCACCAACAGCCCGTTCACGACGCCCGTGACGAGGGCGACGACCAGCGCGATGGCCGCGCCCAGCAGCAGCGACTCCTCGTAGTAGCCGCACACGATGCCCATCGTGATCGCGGCGGCGCCGACCATCGAGCCCGTCGACAGATCGAACTCGCCGGCGATCATCAGCAGGCCGACGGGCACGGCGATGATCCCCAGCTGCGATGCCGTCGCGAGCCAGTTGAGCGTGCCGTCGACGGTCGTGAAGCCGTTGCCGGCCGTCTCGATCGCGAAGAAGACGTAGAGGAGGATCGCGGCAGTCGCGGCACCGAACTCGGGCGCCCGCACGATGCGGGCCACCATGCGCGCCGCCGCTCCGCGCGCCGGCGGGTCGGCTTGGCCGCCTGGGGCCTGCGCAGGCGGTGCTTGCACTTCCGTAACTGGTTGCGTCACCGGTCTCCTCCGATGCTCCCGGCGGAACCTCGGTCCGCACGATCTCCGCTTATGCGAACGATTGCAAGACTCTTGCACAATGTCAAGCGGCGCGGCCGGCTCACCATGGGATCTCCCCGCCGTTGACCGCGAGCAGTCCTGGCCGAGCGCCGCCGCCGGCGAGGTACTGCACAGCTGCGGCGATGTCGTCGGGCTCACCGAAGCGACCCGCGGGAATCAGGCGCCGGCACTCCTCCTCGTACGCCTCCCGGGAGGTCCCCTCCGCATGTGCACTCAGCTCGAGCGCATCGTCGAGCATCGGGCTCTCCGTGCGGCCCGGACACACCACGCGGACGCGGACGCCTTCGGCGCACAGTTGGCGGTCCGCGGCGTCGGCCCACGCCTTGACGGCGCACTTCGCGGCGGCATAGGCCGGTGCACCGGGCTCGACGCGCAGGGCCGCCTGTGACGCCACGGCGACGAACACGCCGCGTCGCGCGCGCAGCGCGTCGAGCGTGCTGTCGAGCAGGTGCGGAAGCACGCCGAAGTTGACGTCCATCGTTCGCCGAACGGCGTCCCGCGCCAAGGAGTCCAGCGGCCCCGAGCCGCCGAACGTGCCATGCGCCGCGACCACGGCCGCGGCGCCCGACGCCGCGACCGCGGCGCGAAGCCGCTCGAGGCACCCGCGCTCGCGGAGGTCTCCCTGGATCGCGAGCGCGTTCGCGTAGGGCGGCGACAGCGTGCGGACATCTTGCGCGACCACCCGAACGCCCCGTTCTGCGAAGCTGCGCGCGATCGCGGCTCCGATCGCCCCGGCGGCGCCGGTCACGACGACGGACATGCGCCCTCCATGAGGTCGAACGTGGCTCCTCGGATCCATCCGGCGTGCCTGCCGGCGAGGAACGCGACGGTGTCCTCGACGGCCCGCTCGTCGCCTGCACAGGCGAGCACGAGGTTCATCGCGAGCCGGTCGTGGAGCTCCAGCGTGAGCGCGTGGACGAGCCCGCGGACCGCCGCGACGGCGCCGAGCGCGATCGCGTCGCGTCGCGTGCCGTCGCGCTCGGGGACGACGACCACCACCGCCAGCCGTGCGCGTCCGGCGCTCGAGACGGCGCCCTGGCAGCGCTCCACCAGCTCGCAGACGGACCCTCCGACCCACGTGCGTGCAGGATCGGGATCGGCCGGGTCGAGACGCAGCTCCACGACCTGCAGCTCGGCGTCGCGCACGTCTCCAGCCATGTGCATGCCGCCGGCTACGGGCGCGCCGGTCCGGTCGCGGTGGCGCCGAGCTCCGGCGCCAGCCACTCCTGCAGCCTGACGATCACCTCGCGTCGAGCAAAGCGCCAGCGACCGTCTTCCCGAACCAGCCTGTCGTGATACTCGCCCACGAGCACCGGTCTCGGCCCCTCCGGTGAGGGCCGCAGCATGAGCACGTCCGACTTCGCGACGGCGGTCTCCCCGAAGACGTCGACGATGGGGTTGACCGTGAGATGCCGACCGATCTGATCGGGATCCGGAAAGGTCTCGTAGGCCCAGGCGCGGATGGCCTCGCGCCCGGTGACCACGTTTCCCAATGGCATGAACGTCGCGTCGACGGCGAAGATCTCGGCCCAATCGTCGAAGCGGCCGTCGTCCAGCAGCTGGCAGTACTCCGAAAGCGTCCGGCGGATTCCATCCTCATTGGTCATCGGAACCGTCTCTCCTCGGCTAGGTGGTGCAAACGTGTGCATAACGTATCGTCCACAGCCCCTCTGTCAACGGTCGCGATCCTCGAACTCATGGGTGAGGTATGCCCACGCGCGGCGCTGCGTCACTCCGCCCGCTGCCAGAGCTCGAGCTGGATCCCGTCAGGGTCTCGGAAGTAGCAGTAGCGGTCGCCCTCCAGCACCCCCCCGAGGACCTGGCTCGGCTCGACGCTGAACTCCACGCCCTTCGCCCGCAGCTCGGCGTACACGGCGTCGATGTCGGCGACCTCGAAGCACACGTGCGTCGCCCCCACCTCGCAGTTGCGCAGCGTGAAGTCGTCGCCGATCGGCGACAGGTACTCGATGAGCTCCAGCCGACAGCCGGACAGCTCGAGCATCGCGTACCGCAGTCGGGCGTTCTCCAACCCGACGGTGCGCTCGAGCACGGGCCCCTCGGACAGCGCGACGAAGCTCGGCTCGAGGCCGAAGACGTCGCGATACCACGCCAGCGAGCGCTCGATGCTGCGGACCGTCACTCCGACGTGGTGAAGTCCCCGCGGTGTCGCCATGAGCTGACCTCCATCATCTCGTGCAAACGGTTGCAGTAGCATACTCCCACAGGGCGGCACCACGAGTGTGCCCCGCAACGACGGGAACGAGGAGACCACGATGGGAGAGCTCGACGGCGTCACGGTGATCGTGACCGGCGGCGCACACGGCATCGGCGCCGGGATCGTCAGCGTGCTTGCGCGCGAGGGCGCGCGCGTGGCCGTGACGGACATCGACGCCGACGGCGCGCAGGCGACCGCCGAGCAGGTCGGCGGCGGAGCGATCGGCCTCGGCCACGACGTCACGAGCGACGACTCGTGCGCGGAGGTCGTCGCGCGCACGCGCGAGGCGTTCGGCCGGATCGACGCGCTCGTCAACAACGCCGGCATCTCCCAGCGGATCGCGTTCGCGGAGATGTCCGAGCAGGAGTGGGACCGCATGATCGACGTCAACCTCAAGGGCATCTTCCGCATGACCCGCGCGGTGCTCGACGAGATGCTCGAGCGCAGAGCGGGCCGCATCGTCAACACCGCCTCGCTCGTCGGCAAGGCCGGCGCGCTGCCGCTGTTCTCACACTACGTCGCGAGCAAGTTCGCGACCGTCGGGCTGACGCAGTCGCTCGCCGCCGAGCTGGCGCCGCACGGCGTGCTCGTCAACGCCGTGTCGCCCGGCGTCGTGCGCACCCCGCTGTGGGAGCCGCTGCTGGAGAGAAACGCCGCCGAGCAGGGCATCTCCGTCGAGGAGGCGTGGAAGCAGGCGACCGCCCCGATCCCGCTCGGCCGCCCGCAGGAGCCCGAGGACATCGGCGAGACGGTCGCCTTCCTCTGCTCCGCGCGCGCCCGCAACATCACGGGCGAGACGATCAACGTCAACGGTGGGCAGTTGATGGATTGAGGTGGCGGTCTTGCCACACTGGTCATCTGATGGCACCTCCCTCTCCACGAGACCAGATCCTGGAGCGGCTGCGCAGCGAGCTGCGCGGCACGCTCCCGGTGGGCAAGAGCGCTGTCGACGAGCTGATCGCCGAGCGGCGTGCGGACGCTGGGCGCGAGGCAGCCGAGCATGAGCGCGGTCGCCGATTGCGCGGCGCGGGACGCAGAGCTACGCAGCGTGCGGGAGCAGCGTCGAGCCTCTGATGGCTGGCCCGCAGGCCTTCCCCTGGTCGTCAAACGGGATGGCGGCGATCTCATCGGCAACCTCTGGCTCGTCACGAGCAAGCTCGGCGAGCGCAGCAAGGGCATCCCGCTCGCTGTCGAACCAAGCGACCAGGTTGCCAGTGCTGGTGAAGATGCCGTGCGTCATCTGATCCTCTGCATTGAGGGTATCGACCTGACCAGGTCGCATCTACGCGCGGACCACTTCGACCACACACGCCGCGAGCTGAACCGGCGCACCCCACAGTGAACGGTGGGCGCCGCGGGGTGGCGCGTCGATGCAGAAGCCCGCCCCAGGCGGCAAGCGCAACCGCGCCAGATACGTGCCGACACCGGGAAACCGATCAACTAGTGAGCGGGCAGCGTCGGCGGTGGTGAAGGTCGAGATCGCCATGTGCACGACCGAGTAGTAGCGCTCGATCCGTCGAGGACGTGCCTGCCGTTCGTAGTTCGACGTGAGGTCGAGCACGAGCGCGGGATGGTGTGGTCGGTCCGCGTTCACGACGCGGAACAGCTCGACGCGTTCCAGAATCGGAACGACGACGACGCGGTTCGGCCCTTGAAAGCTCGCGACAGCACCCACAGACCGAGCGTACGAGGCCTGTCTACAGCCGAGGTCAGTGCATCGGCCTCAGCTCGCCAGCAGCGCCAGCGGCCACTCGAGCAGCTCGCGCACGCGCGCGACGAAGCGGGCGGCGTCGGCGCCGTAGAGCACGCGGTGGTCGGTCGAGAGGGTGATCGTCATCGTGCGGCGGGCGACGAGCTCGCCGTCGCGGACGATCGCGCGCGGCTTGACGGCGCCGACCGCGAGGATCGCGGCCTGCGGCGGGTTGATCACGGCGGTGAAGGAGTCGACGCCGAACATCCCGAGGTTCGAGACGGTGAACGTCGCGCCCGCCAGCTCGGGCGGCGTGACCGCCCCGTCACGGACTCTCGCCGCCAGCTCGCGCGTGGCGCGGGCGATCGCGCCGAGCGAGCGTCTGTCGGCGTCGAAGACGGTCGCGACGACGAGGCTGTCCGGCGCGGCGATCGCGACGCCGACGTTGGCGCGCGCGTAGCGCTCCAGCGCGCCGTCCTTGTACGAGGCGTTCGCGTTCGGCTGCTCGGCGAGCGCGCGGCCGCAGGCGAGCACGACGAGGTCGTTGAGCGAGGGCGCCGGCTCGCCATCGAGGGCGCTCGCCTTGAGCTGCTCGCGCAGCGCCCACGCCTCCTCCATGTCGACGTCGGTCGAGACGTCGAAGTCCGGCACGGTCGCACGCGACTCGGCCATGCGACGGGCGATCAGCTGCTGGGTGCGGGTGAGCTCGACGTGCTCGGCGGCGCCCTTGGCGCCGTCGGCGGGGGCGGGCGCGGCAGGCGCCGCCGCCGCGGCGGCGGCCGCCCCGTTCGCCGCCTGCTCGACGTCCGCGCGCACGATCCGCCCGCGCGGACCGGTTCCGGACAGCGCCGCGAGGTCGACGCCGAGGCGCGCGGCGAGCCGGCGCGCGAGCGGCGAGGCCGCCGGCCGCGTGCCGACAGGCGGCGACGCGGGAGCGGGCGCGGCCTGCGTCGCCGCGGGCGCCACCGGCGGGGCCGCCCCCGCGCCGGTCGCGCCCGGCGCGACCCCGCCCGCTTCCTCCGCCGACCCGACGATCCGTGCGACCAAGCCGCCCAACGCGACCGTGTCGCCCTCGCGGGCGAGCTGCTGCAGCACGCCCTCGGCCTCCGCCTCGAACGTCACCGTCGCCTTGTCGGTCTCGACCTCGGCCAGCTCCGTACCGGCCGTGACGCGCTCCCCGTCGGCGACGAGCCAGCGCGCGATCGTGGCCTCCTCCATCGAGTCGGACAGGCGGGGCATGGTCACGTCGGGCATGGGTCTCCTTCGCTCGTCACGTCGTCACGCCACCGCATGCGGGAGCGGCCGGCCGGCGAGGCCGGCGGCGAGGTTCTCCACCGCCAGCTGCGCCATCCGCTCGCGCGTCGCGTGTGTGGCGGAGCCGAGGTGCGGCAGCACGATCAGATTGGGGGCGTCGAGCAGCGGGTGTTCCGGCGGCAGCGGCTCGGGATCGGTCACGTCGAGCGCGGCCGCGGCGAGCCGGCCGTCGTGCAGCGCCGCGGCGAGCGCGTCCTGGTCGACGACCGGACCGCGCGCGGTGTTGACGAGAATCGCCCCCGGCTTCATTGCCGCGAGCGCCTGCGCGTCCATCAGCCCCCGCGTGCCCGGCGTCAGCGGGCAGTGCAGCGAGACGACGTCGCAGGACGCGAGGTCCTCGTGGAACGACGGCTCGCCGGGACGGCCGATCCGCACGACCTCCATCCCGAACGCCCGCGCGCGCTCCGCGACGGCCTGTCCGATCCGGCCCAGGCCGACGATCCCCAGCCGCGCGCCGCGCAGCTCCAGGCCGAGCAGCCACGACGGCCGCCACGGCCCCCACTCCCCCGAGCGCACGGCGGCCATCCCCTCCGGCAGCCGCCGCGCGGCCGCCAGCAGCAGCGCCATCGTCAGGTCGGCGGTCGCGTCGGTCAGCACGTCGGGCGTGTTGCCGACAGGGATCCCATGCGCCGCGCACGCCGCCAGGTCGACGTTGTCGACGCCGACCGCCATCTGCGAGACGACGCGCAGCCGCGGGCAGGCGGCGAGCAGCTCCTCGTCCACGCGATCGGTCAGCAGGCACAGCAGCCCGTCGGCGTCGGCGGCACGCGCGCGCAGCACCTCGGGCGGCGGCGGCGCGTCGTCCTCCCACACGTCGACCTCGCACACGCCGTCGAGCGCGTCGAGCGCACGGCCCGGGAGCCGCCGGGTGACGAACGCGTGCATCGTCAGTGTCCCGCTGTGGGGACGTGCGCCTGAGGAGCGCGGCCGCGCGCGAGGATCCGCTCGGCCTGCGCGAGCACCGGCGCGTCGACCATCTTGCCGTCGACGACGCGCACGCCCGCGCCGCCGTCGCCGTTCAGCGGCCCGGCCGCCAGCACGCGCTGCGCCCACGCGATCTGCTGCGCCGAGGGCGCGAACACGCGCCGCACCGGCGCGACCTGCGCGGGGTGGATCAGCAGCTTGCCGGAGAAGCCGAGCTGGCGCGCGGTGCGCGCCTCGCGCAGCAGCCCGTCCTCGTCGTCGATCGCCGTGTAGACGGTGTCGATCGCGGCAAGTCCGGCCGCGCGCGCATGCAGCGCGACGAGCCCGCGCGGCATCAGCAGCTCGAGCGAGTCGTCGCTGCGCGCGACGCCGAGATCGACGCAGAAGTCCTCGCCGCCGAACGCGAGCGCGGCGACGCCGTCGGCCGCCGCCAGCTCGCGCAGCGCGAGGATCCCGCGCGTCGACTCGACCTGTGGGATCAGCGCGACCGCTTCGCCGTCCGCCAACTGCCGATCGATCGCGTCGCGCGCGAAGCGCACGTCGTCGGGCGCCGCCGCCTTCGGCAGCACAATCGCGTCGAGCGCGCAGCCCGACAGCGCGTCGAGGTCCAGCTCGGCGCCCTCGCCGACGGCGTTGACGCGCACGCACACTGCCGCCCGTCCGTCCAGCTCACCGGCGCGCAGCGCCTCGCGCAGCGTCGCGCGGGCCGCGTCCTTGCCGTCGGGCGGGATCGCATCCTCCAGATCGACGAGCACCGCGTCGGCGCCGCGCGACTGCGCCTTCGCGAGCATCGCGGGGCGGTCGGCGGGTACGAACAGGATCGTCGCGAGCGACTCAGGATCGCGCCGCCATGCCCGCGGCGCGCGGGCACCCGCGCCGGCGGCGTCGTGCACGGCCGTCGGCTCAGCCATCGCCGCCCTCCGCCGCGATCACCGGCCGGCGCGCGCCGTAGGCACGCCGCACCGACACGCCCTCGGGCGCGAGCGCGACGCAGCGGCCGCACAGGATGCACTCGTCCTCGCGGTCCGGCACGGACACGAGCGCACCGTCAGAAGCGAGCGCGTAGATGTCGACAGGGCACGCGCGGACGACCGCCGGCGCGGTCGCAGCGTCGACCGCCGACGCGTCAATCGCGATCTCGATGAACCGGCCCATCAGGCGACCTCCTCGCGGGACGCCCGCGCACCGCCCACCGCGGCCGCCACCGCGGCAGGCAGGTCGTCGAGCCGCTCGAGCACGTGCGCTCCGGCACGGCCCAGCCGCTCGATCTTCGCGCGGGCGGTCGAGCCACCGGCCTCGACCATCGTCCCGGCATGCCCGAAGCGGGTGCCGGGCATCTCGTCGACGAAGCGACCGGCGACGAAGCTCACGAGCGGCTTGGGAGGCCCGCCCTGCGCTTCGAGGAAGTCGGCCAGCTCGTCCTCCTGAGCTCCGCCGGGCTCGGAGAACGTGACGACCACGTCGGTCGTCTCGTCGTCGAGGAACAGCTTGTAGGCGTCGAGCAGCGTCGTGCCGATCAGCGCGTCGCCGCCGACGCTGACGCAGACCGACTGGCCGATCCCGGCGCCCGTCAACATGCTCGCGATCTCCGTCGTCATCCCGCCGCTGCGCGAGACGACGGCGACGCGACCCGGCGAGTACGCGCGCCGCACATCCTGCGCCGGGCCACCGATCGAGCCGAGCTTGCAGGCGCCCGGCACGATCGCACCGAGCGAGTTCGGGCCGATCACGGTCACGCCCGCCGCGCGACCGGCCGCCAGCATCGCGGCGACGTCGCGGCGCGGGATCCGCTCGGTGATCACGACCAACAGCGGGATGCCGGCGTCGATCGCCTCCAGCGCCGCGTCGAGCACGCCGAGCGGCGGGACGGACAGCAGCGCCGCGTCCGGCTGCGTCGCGTCGACCGCCTCGCTGACGGTGTCGAAGACGGGCACGCCGTAGACCTGCTCGCCGCCCTTGCCGGGCGTGACGCCGGCGACGACGCGCGTGCCGTAGTCGAGGCACTCGCGCGTGAAGTTGGCCGCCTCGCGACCCGTGATGCCCTGCACGAGCAAGCGCGTCTCGGCGCTCAGCAGCGGGGTCATGTCGGCACCCCGTTGGAGGCGTCCGCGAGCAGCTCGCGCGCGGAGCGCTGCAAGGCCCGCAGGTAGTCCAGGTGCGCGCTCCAGCGCAGGTCGTCCTGCAGCTCCTCGGCCAGCTGCGCCGTGTCGACATGGGCGTCGAGCAGCTCGTAGACGAGCGCGGTCAGCTCACGCGTCTCGGCCAGATGCAGCACGCGCGTCATGCCGCCACCCCCGTGGCGGCGACCTCGACCGCGCGGCGCGAGGCCGCGTCGATCCCGACGTCGCGGCCGAGCGCGTCGATCCCGTAGTGGGCGAGCAGCTCGCGCGCCTCGTCCTCCCACGCCCCCGGCACGCGGTAGACCGCGATCGTCTCCGCCGGGTCGCGGCCGGCGGCGAGGCACGCCTCGATCACGCCGCGCGCGACGAGGTCCGCGCGCGTGTTCGAGACGACGTTCATGATCACCGCGATGCGCGCCGGCTGCAGCTGCTCCAACAGCAGCTGGGTGAACGCCTTCACCTTCAAAACGCTCGGGTTGCCGCCGACCTCGCAGTAGTTCGCGGGCCGGCCGCCGGCGTCGCGGATCGCATCGAACACCGTCAGCGAGGCGCCGCCACCGCCGATCACTAAGGCGATGTCGCCGTCGAACTCGACGAGCCGGCCGGCGACGCCGCGGTGGTCGAGCGCGTCGATCTCCTTCGCCGCCTGCTCGGTCGCGGTCGGCGCTCTGCCGCCGTCGCCGCGCGCGTCGAGCCCGAAGCGCTCGACCAGGTCGCGATGCCGCGGCAGCGCGTCGCCGTCGAGCTCGACGTGCGCGTCGAGCGCGACCCAACCGCGCCCCTCGATCTCGGCGAGCGGGTTGACCTCGACCAAAGTCGCGTCGAGCTCCAGCAGCGTGCGCGCGACCGTCACCGCGATCGCCGTGATCGCGCGCAGGTCGCGGCTGGCGACGCCGGCGCGCCGCAGCGCCGCGCGGATGCGGAACTCCGGCACGGGCTGGCGCGGGTCCAGCTCGACACGCGCGATCGCGCCCGCGTCGGCGTCCTCGACGTCGATCCCGCCGTGCGGCGTGTAGACGAGCACGGGCAGCCGCGCGCGGGGGTCGTACAGCGCGCCGAGGAAGCGCTCCTGCTTCACCGGCAGCCGCTGCTCGACGAGCAGCGACTCGACCGGAGCGCCGTCGCGGTCGGATTTCGCCAGCAGCCGCTCGGCCGCGGACGCGACCTCATCAGCGCCGTCGACGAGCTCGATCAGCCCCGCCTTCATCCGCCCGCCGTGCAGCACCTGCCCCTTCAGCACGACCGCGTCCCAGCCGCCGGCGCCCGCGCGCGCCTCCTCGGCGCTGCGCACGAGCCCGTGCTGCGGGACCGGCACGCCGCGCTCGGCCAGCAGCTGCTTCGCCTCCCACTCGTACAAGCGCATCGCGTTAGGCGAGGTGGTCGGCGACCGGCAGGCGCGGGGCGGCGCCGTTCGAGGAGGAGGCGTTGAGGTGCGACTGAAGCTCGCGCGTGCCGGGCACCTGGCCGCTCGCCGTGTAGTAGTGGCGTCCGGAGACCGGCAGCTCCTCGGCCGGGAAGCGCGTGATGATCTCGCAGCCGTCGCTCGTGACGATCAGCTGCTCCTCGATGCGCGCCGCCGACCAGCCGTCCTTCGCCGGCCAGAACGTCTCGAGCGCGATCGACATCCCCTCCTCGAGCGGCTCCGGGTGGTCGAGCGAGACGAGCCGGCTGATGATCGGCTTCTCCCACACGGTGAGGCCGATGCCGTGGCCGTACTGCAGCGCGAAGGCGGCCTCCTCGTCGGGGAAGCCGAACTCCTCAGCTCTCGGCCACAGCGACGCGATCTCGCCGGTCGTGACGCCCGGTCTGACGATCGCGATCGCCTGGTCGAGCAGATCGCGACAGCGCTTGTAGGCGTCGACCAGCGCCGGCGACGCGTAGCCGACCGCGAACGTGCGGTAGTAGCACGTGCGGTAGCCGAGGTAGGCGTGCGTGATGTCGAAGTAGGCCGGGTCGCCGGGGCGCAGGATGCGGTCGGAGTAGACGTGCGGGTGCGGGTTGCAGCGCTCGCCGGAGATCGCGTTGACGCCCTCGACCAGCTCCGAGCCGAGGTCGTACAACGCCTTCGCCACGATCCCGACGGCCTGGTTCTCGCTCAGCCCCGGCCGCAGCTGCTGGTACAGGTCCTCGTAGGCGGCGTCGGCCATCATGCACGCCGTGTCGAGCAGGACGATCTCGTCCTGCGTCTTGATCACGCGGGCATCCTGCATCACCTGCTGGCCGTCGACGAGCGTCAGCCCCTCGGCCTCCAGCGCGCGCCACACGACCGGCTCGACCACGTCCACGCCGACCGGCTCTCTGTCGAGCCCGTGCTCGCGCAGCAGGTCGGCGACCTTTCTCGCGACGTCCTCCGCCTGGCCCACCGCCGGGGGCAGCGCGCCGCGCAGCGTCGAGATGCCGGCCGGCGAGCGGCCTTCGAGCCACGGGCAGTAGAGGTCGTGGTGGCGCGCCGCGGAGCCGAAGTCCCACAGCGTCGGCTCGCCGCCCTGCGGCAGCACCGCGAAGCGCACGAGCTTGTCCAGCGCCCACGTGCCGATGTGCGTCGACGTGACGTAGCGGATGTTGCTCATGTCGAAGCACAGCAGCGAGCCGAGCTCGGACTCGGCGAGCTTCTGCTTCGCGCGCTCCAGGCGCTCGCGCCGCAGCCGGTCGAAGTCGGTCCGCTGCTCCCAGTCGACGGCGTTCAGTCCGAAGGTTCGACCCATCTCGAGCTCCCTAGGCGGTGGTGGTGACGGTGACGCCGGCGCGCTCGCGCACGGTGGCGGCGATCGCGGCGCTGCTCGGCAGGTAGTCGCGCTCGGACGGCGGGCTGTACGGCACCGGGTACGGCGCGCCGTGCAGCAGCCACAGGTCGTCGACGTGGTCGAGCCCGTGCTGCGCGACGGCGCCGAGCACGGCGTTGCCCCAGCTGCCGAGCGCGTCGCCCTCGTCGACGACGAGCAGCCGGTTCGTCTTCTCGACCGAGCGCAGGATCGTGTCGAGGTCGAGCGGGCGCAGGCAGCGCGGGTCGAGCACCTCGGCGGAGATCCCGTCCGCGGCCAGCTCGTCGGCGGCGGCGAGCGCGTCGTGCACGCCGCGCTGCAGCGCGACGATCGTGACGTCGCCGCCTTCGCGCACGACGCGCGCCGTGCCGAGCGCGTCGCCGTCGTCCTCGAGGCGCGGGCCCTTCTGCGAGTACAGCCGCTTGTGCTCGAGGAACAGGACCGGGTTGTCGTCGCGGATCGCCGCCTTCAGCAGCGACTTCGCATCCGCTGGGAACGCCGGGCAGACGATCTTGAGGCCGGGCGTCGAGAGGAACCACGGCGCCGGGTTCTGCGAGTGGATCGCGCCGAACGAGCCGCCGGCGCCGACGGCCGAGCGGATCACGAGCGGCACGCGCACCGTGTCGTTCGACAGGTACCACCACTTCGCCGCCTGGTTGACGAGGCTGTCCATCGCGAGCGTCATGAAGTCGCCGAACATCACCTCGACGACGGGGCGCAGCCCGGTGACGGCCGCGCCGAACGCGGCGCCGACCATCGCCAGCTCGCTGATCGGCGTGTCGAACACGCGCTCGTCGCCGAAGCGCTCGTGCAGGCCGGGCGTCGCCTTGAAGACGCCGCCCGCGACGGCGACGTCCTCGCCGTAGAACAGCACGCGCTCGTCCTCGGCGAGGCACTCGGCCATCGCCTCGGCGATCGCGGTGCGGAACTCCAGCTCGTTCTCCGTCGCGCTCATGCGGCGTGCTCCGTCGGTCGGTCGGTCGTCCAGGTCATGCCGCGTACTCGGTCGGCGTGTCGGTCTCGGGCGTGTTGGCCGGCGCGGCGAGCGCGCGCTCGATCGCCTCCGCCAGCTCGCGCTGCACGTCGGCCTCCAGCTCGGCGAGCGCGTCGGCCGCGACGCCGGCATCGGCGAGGCGCGCCTTCTCCAACTCGATCGGGTCGCGTGCCATCCACGCCTCGTGCAGCTCGGCCGGGCGGTATCTGGCCGGGTCGGACTTCGAGTGCCCGAGCTGGCGATAGGTCTGCATCTCCAGGAACGCCGGGCCGGGGGCGGTGCGCGCGTGCTCGATCGCCTCGCGCGCGGCCTCCACGACGGTCCCGACGACGTTGCCGTCGACCTTGCGCGACGGCATCCCGTAGGCGGCCGCGCGCGCGGCGATGTCGCCGCCGGCGGTGACCTTCTCCATCGCGGTGAACTCGCCGAAGAGGTTGTTCTCGCACACGAACAGAACCGGCAGCTTGCGCACGACGGCGAAGTTGAGGCACTCGTGGAAGTACGCCTGGTTCACGGCGCCGTCTCCGAAGAAGGCGACCGCGACGCCGCCCTCGCGCTGC
>DASVFS010000042.1:0-3772 GCA_036379915.1 Conexibacter sp.
CGCCAAGGCGGAGCTCAACCTCGCGAAGCTGATGTACAAGCGCGGGCGGATCATGGCCTCGACCATGCGCGCCCGCCCGCTCGAGGAGAAGGCGCTGATGACGCGCGGGCTCGAGCGCCACGTGCTGCCGCTCGTGGAGCGCGGCGCGATCACCGTGCCGATCGCCGAGACGTTCAGCCTCGACGACGCCGCCACCGCCTACGAGCGCTTCGCCGCCGGCGGCAAGCTCGGCAAGTTGATCCTCCTGCCGTAGCCCGGGCTACGGCAGCTCGTCCACGTCGTCGACGTCGAGCTCGTCGGCCGCGAGCAGCTCGGCCGCGTGGACCGAGCAGAGCGCCGGCCCGCCGGTCTCCATCGCCTGCTGCTGCTCCTGTTCGCTGAGCGGCGCGCCGCACTCCTCGCAGCGATCGCCGACCGGCTCGATCGTGTGCTCCTCGAGGTCCATGGGCGCGAGGCTACCCGACCCGCCGGTAGGCGGAACTCAATACGGCGGCAGGTTCTCGTACCACTCGCCGAGCACGCGGAAGGCTCGCCAGAAGGCGCGCTTGGCGCTCTCCTCGTCGAGCGCCTCGTCGATGCTCGGCACGTACAGCGCCTCGATCGACGGCGTCAGCCGCTGCAGCGCGCCCGGCTCGGCGACGAGCATCCGCGCGAGCGGGATCTCCAGCTCGTTCACGACGTCCAAGGCGTCCTCGCCCATCACCACGAGCATCTTCGGCTGCACGATCGCGAGCTCCTCGAGCAGCCGCTCGACGCACGCCGGGTCGGCCAGCGACGGGTCGGGCAGCGGGCACTTCACGCACAGCGTCCCGTAGACGGCGAGCGGGTCGATCTGCAGCCGCTTGAGCGACTTCATCAGCGCAGAGCCGGCGCGCCCGTAGAAGGCGACGCCCTCCTCGATCTCCGACGGCCGCGGATGGTGCTTGACCAGCATGATGTCGGCCTGCGGGTGGCCGGAGCCCAGCACCGGCATCAGGTTGCCGCGCGGGCAGTGTCTGCACTCCTGCAGCTCGCGCGTGAAGTGGTTCAGCTCGCGGATCGCCCGCTCGAGGTACTTCTCGCGGATCTCGTCGTCGGTGATGGGCATGCTGGGGGGAAGATTGGACGCCCCACCCGCATGTCCCTGCTCGTGCATCAGGACTTGCGCGCCGCCCGCCGGACCCGCCGCTCGCGCGAGGCCGCGCGCGCCGCTCTGGGCACGGCTCTCGTCTGCAGGAACTTCAACGCCTGCACGTACAGCAGCGACGCCGGCGTGCGCACGATGTCCGCCTCGCGCAGCGCCTCCATGAACTCCTCCGGCCCGTCGAAGTCGGGCATGCGGATGCGCACGGAGCCGAGCCCCTGGGCGACGTGCGCGTCGGAGCCGGCGCCCGCGGGGATGCGGTACTTGGCCGCGAAGCGCGCGGCCTCCTCGTTGAACTCGTGGATCGCCACGCGCGGGTTGAAGACCTCGATCGCGTCGACGTCGTCGAGCACCGCCATCAGGTGCTCGTAGTCCGGCACCGCGTGCATGCGGTCGAACGGATGGGGGACGTACACGATCCCGCCCTGGCGCTTGATCTCGGCGATCGTCTGCTGCAGCGTCAGGCCCTTCGGGATCAGCTCGCTGAGGAACAGGCCGATCACCTCGCCCTGGTCGGCGGTCTTGACCTCCTCGCCGACGATCACCTTGATCCCGCTCGCCTTCGCCTGCGCCTCCAGCGCGCCGGAGATCTCGTTGTGGTCGGTGACGGCGATCGCGCCGAGGCCGCGCGCCTTCGCGGTCGCGAGCAGCACCTCGACCGGCGTCGCGCAGTCGTGCGAGTGGTCGGTGTGCATGTGCAGGTCGACGTCGATCTTGCGTCGTCGCGCGACCTTCGCGCGCAGCGCGCGGTCGCCGCGGCCGTCGTGGCGCTTCGCGACGAGGCCGGCGTAGACCTCCTCCAGCTCGTCGACCACACGCGACCAGCGCAGCCGCTCGCGCAGCGGGTCGGCGGCGTCGCGCAGCCGCGCGCGCAGCGCCGCGTCGCCGACGAGCCGCTCGAGCTGAGCGGCGAGCGTGTCCGCGTCGCCGGGCTCGAACAGCAGGCCGCGCTCGCCGTCGCCGACGAGCTCTTCGTACACGGGCACGCGCGCGACGACCGGCACGCAGCCGGCCGCGAGCGCGCGCACGAGCCCGCCCGGCGCCGGGGCGACGCCGCCGGAGGCGCGCACGACCACGTCGGCGCGCGCGAGCAGCGTCTCCTCGTCGCAGTCCTCGGGGCCGGCGAAGGCGATCCGCTCGCGCAGCTCGGCGCGCAGCGGCCCGGCGCCCTGGGTCGCACGGCGCGACCAGATCGTGGCGCGCCAGTCGCCGCTCGCCGGCAGGCGGCGCAGCGCGCGCACGAGCGTGCGGACCGCCGCGCGGTCCTCGTCGGCGACGAGCGCGATCTCGAGCGGTCGCCCGCCGTCGGCCGCACGCGCCGCACGCGCCGCGTCCGGGAGGTCCGCGCCCGGCAGGACGACGCGGCAGTCGCCGGGGAACCAGCGCTGCAGCAGCTCGCGCGTCGCGTCGAAGCTGGCGATGCGCGCGTCGAGACGGCCGAGGAACAGCTCCACCACGCGCCGCGCGACCTGCGTCGACAGCACGCGCTCGGTGGGTGCGTGGAACGTCCCGACGTTGAGCGCGCGCGAGTGGCGCAGCGCGGCGCTGGCGGCGCTCGGCGCGAACGGCTCGTGCAGGTGCACGACGTCGAGCGGCGCGATCGCGAGCGCCTGCTCGATCGTGCGCGCGACGTCGATCGGCAGCGAGGCGACGCGCCGCCGCGCGGGCGCGAACGCCAGCACCTCGCCGACGCCGAGGACGCGGTACGGCTGGCCGTCGCTCGGCTCCAGCAGCGCCTGCGGCCGCTCTCTCGCCGCGTGGATCGCCCTGCGCGACTCGCGTACGAGCGCGCTCGACGTCGACGGCGCGATCACGACGACGCGGTGCCCGCGGCGCGTCAGCTCCTCGGCGCAGCGCGCGACCGCACGGTTGACCTCGTGCGGCGCCTCCCAGGCGAACGGGGTGACCTGGGCGATCGCGAGGCGCGCGGGCACGCCCAGCAGGATAGACCTGGGACTATGCCCGCGCCGCGAGCCGCCGCTCCAGGCTCGCGCGCACGTCCGGCCACTCACGGTCGAGCACGCTGTACCAGGCCGAGTCGCGGTAGCTGCCGTCGAGCAGCACGCGGTGCTGACGGTGGATCCCCTCGAACTGCGCCGGCAGCGCGGCCATCGCCGCGCGCGAGCGCTCATTGCGCGCGTCGGTCTTCAGCTCGACGCGGATGCAGCCGGCCTGCTCGAACGCGCGCCCGAGCATCAGCAGCTTCGCCTCCACGTTCGCGCCCGTGCCCCAGACGGCGGGCGCAAGCCACGTCCAACCGATCTCGACCGAGCGGTCGCGCTCGCGCAGCTCCATGAAGCGCGTCGAGCCGATCGCGACGCCGTCGGCGCGTCGCACCGTGGCGAAGGTCACCTCACGCCGCTCGGCGAGCGCGGCCAGACCGTCCTCCAGCCACCACGCGAACCACTGCGGCTCGTGCAACGGCACGGGCAGCCAGCGCGACACGCGCGGATCGGCGCAGGCCGCCCGCAGATCCTCCGCGTGACGCTCCTCCAGCGGCTCCAGCGTCACGAGCGAGCCGGCCAGCGGCTTGGTCAGGACGTCCCACACGGCGGCCGCCAACGATGTCACACCGGCGTCATGCCAGGGCCGGCAGGCGGAGCGCGAAGCGTCCTCCGGTGCCGTCGTCGTCCACCGCGACGTCGCCTC
>DASVFS010000043.1:0-13573 GCA_036379915.1 Conexibacter sp.
ACGCCCCGCCCACGCCGTCCTCGCCGTGCTCGACGCCCGTCGCGGCGAGGCGTTCGCGGCCGCGTGGGCAGGCGAGGCGGAACTGCTCGCGCCCGCCGCCCTCACGCCCGAGGCGCTGGCGCAGGCGGTCGGGGCGCTGCCGGCGGGCGTGCTGGCCGTCGGGGACGGGGCGGTAAAATTCCGGACCGTGCTGGAAGCGGCCGGAGCCGTCGTGCCGACGGACGATTCCCCAGCCCATCGCGTCGAGGCGACCGTGCACGCGCGCCTCGCGGCGGGTATGGAACCGAAGGCCCCGGACGCGGTCCTCCCGGCCTACCTGCGCCTGCCGGACGCCGAGCTGGCGCTGCGCGGACGGGGCGCCGATCGGTCATGACCGCAGCGCCGACGACACTCGAGATCCGCCGCCTCTCCTACTCGGACCTGCCGCAGGTGATCGCGGTCGAGCGGCGCGCCTTCCCGACGCCGTGGTCGCTGGCGATGTTCGTGCTGGAGCTGTCGAAGCCCTCCGGCGTGTGCCTCGCGGCCGTGCGCGGGGGAACGGTCGTCGGCCACCTGATCTGCTCGCGCTACGACACCGTCTGGCACCTGATGAACATCGCGGTCGATCCGGCGCTGCGCCGGCAGGGGATCGCGAGCGCGTTGCTGAACGCGTTGCTGGAGCGGATCGACGACGGCCACGGCAGCGCGCAGCTGACGCTCGAGGTGCGGCCGACGAACCGCTCCGCGATCGCGCTGTACGAGCGCTTCGGCTTCCGCTCGGCCGGGACGCGGCCGCGCTACTACCAGGACAACGGCGAGGACGCCCTGATCATGTGGCGGACGCGCGCGACGCTCGCGGGCCGTCTCGACGACGTCCCGAACGTGGGCAGCGGCGCCGCGTGATCCTCGCCATCGAGACGAGCTGCGACGACACCTGCGCCGCGGTCGTCACGCAGGACGGCGAGATCCGCTCGAACGTGATCTCCTCGCAGGGCGTGCACGACCGCTACGGCGGCGTCGTGCCCGAGGTCGCCTCGCGCCACCACCTCGAGCTGATCGGCGCGGTCGTCGACGACGCGCTGGCGCAGGCCGGCACCAGCTTGCCTGAGCTGGATGCGATCGCGGTCACGCAGGGCCCCGGCCTCGTCGGCGCGCTGCTCGTCGGCGTCTCGACCGCCAAGGCGCTCGCGGCCGCGCACCGGCTGCCGCTGATCCCCGTCGACCACCTGCACGGCCACGTCGCGGCGTCGTTCCTGCAGCCGAGCGACTTCCAGCCGCCGTTCCTGATCCTGATCGCCTCCGGCGGCCACACGCTGCTCGCGCACGTCCGCGACCACGGGCCGGACTGGGAGGTGCTCGGCGCGACGCACGACGACGCGGCGGGGGAGGCGTTCGACAAGGGCGCGCGCATGCTCGGCCTCGGCTACCCCGGCGGCCCGGCGCTGCAGCGGCTGGCCGAGGACGGCGACCCGCAGGCGTTCGCGTTCCCGACCGCGCAGCAGGTCGCCGGCCTCGACTTCTCCTTCAGCGGCTTGAAGACCGCGCTGCTGTACAAGCTGAGAGAGCTGGGGGAGGAGGAAGCCGGGCGCCGCCGCGCCGACCTGGCCGCCTCCTACCAGCGCGCGATCGTCGAGACGCTGGCGCGGCGCGTCGAGCGCGCGCTGGAGCAGACGGGCGTGCCGCGGCTGGCGCTCGGCGGCGGAGTCGCGGCGAACGGGCCGCTGCGCGAGCGGATGCGCGGCCTCGGCGTCGAGATCGACGTGCCGCCGATCCGGTTGTGCACCGACAACGCCGCGATGATCGCCTCCGCCGCCCGTCATCTGCCGGCGCTGCCGTTCCCGCGGTACGCGGCGCTCGATGCGTACGCGACGGGCGAGCGCGCGCTCGGGTAGCGGCGACGCGCCGCCCTGCTTGACACACGCCGCGCGCCGCCCCTACGGTGGACTGAACAGTCGTTCAATCCGCTCATGCGCCTGCCTGACACCAGCGTCTACGCCCGTCCCGCCGAGCTCGCCGTGCTCGTCGACGAGCTGACCGAGGCGCTCGAGGAGACCGTCCGGCTCGCGACCGGCGACGGCGGGCCGCTCGAGTGGGAGGTCCACCTCGACTACCTGCGCGCGATGCAGCGCGTGGCGCGCGAGACGCTCGCCGGCGCCGTCTCCGGCTGACCCGCCGGCTACGCTCGCGCCCGTGCGCGAGATCGTGCTCTACGGCCGTCCCGGCTGCCATCTGTGCGACGAGGCGCGCGCGGTGCTGGCGCGCATGCGCGCCGAGCTGCCGTTCGCGCTCGTCGAGCGCGACATCGAGTCCGACGACGCGCTGCTGCGGGCCTACCTGGAGCGCATTCCGGTGATCGCGCTCGACGGCGAGGAGCTGTTCGACTTCTTCGTCGACGAGGCCGAGTTGCGACGCCGCCTGGTCGGCTGAGCGCGAGGTACAGTGGGGGCGCATGTCCTCCACCATCGAGCACGACGCCGAGACGGCGCTGGGCAAGGTCGGCGACCGCCTCTCGCTCGGCGTCGCCGCGCGCTTGTCGCGCTACCTGCAGGTGCTCACGCAGGCGAAGAAGATGGGCAAGGAGACGATCTCCTCGCAGGAGCTGTCGGACTACACGCACGTCAACTCGACGCAGATCCGCCGCGACCTGTCCGGCTTCGGCAAGTTCGGCAAGCGCGGGGTCGGCTACAACGTCGACTCGCTCGTCTCGCAGATCCGCAAGATCCTGCGCACGTCGGGCCAGCACAACATCGCGCTGTTCGGGGCCGGCCACCTCGGGCGCGCGATCGCGTCGTCCGACATCTTCGCCGACCACGGCTTCCGCGTCGTCGCGATCTTCGACAAGGACCCGGCGAAGATCGGCGAGCAGGTCGGCGCGCAGACGGTTCGCAGCACGGCCGAGCTCGCGCAGATCGTCGAAGAGGAGGACATCGTCGTCGGCGTGCTGGCGGTGCCGACGGCCGCCGCGCAGGCGCTCGCCGACGACCTCGTCGCCGCCGGAGTGAAGATCATCTTCAACTACTCCGAGGCGCTGCTGCAGGTCCCGCCGGAGGTGACCGTCCACACCTCCAGCCCCGCCGTCGATCTGCTCTACGCGCTGTACTTCTATCTGACGTGAACTTCGACGACGCGCACGAGCGGTTCGCCGGCGCCGCCGACGGCACGGTCGGGCTGGAGGAGGAGTTCGCGATCCTCGACCCGGCGACGCTCGACCTGGTGCCGCGCTTCGAGCAGCTGCGCGACGCCGCCGAAGCGGGCGACCCGGTGTTGGCCGCCTCGCTCGCCGGCGAGCTGATCTCGTCGGAGATCGAGATCCGCTCGGGGCGCGGGGAGGACTTCGCCGCCGCCGTGGCCGCGCAGCGCGACCACCGCCGCCGGCTGTTCGCGCTCGCCTCGGCGCACGGCCTCGCGTTGGGGGCCACGGGCACGCACCCGTGGGCCGACTACCGCGAGCAGCCGAACATCGACACCGAGCACTACCGCCGCGTCGTCGAGGGGCTGCAGTACGTCGCGCGGCGCAACAACACCTTCTCGCTGCACGCGCACGTCGGCGTGCGCGGCGCCGACCGGGCGGTCCAGGTGTGCGACCGGCTGCGGCCGGTGCTGCCGCTGCTGTTGGCGATCTCGGCCAACTCGCCGTTCGTCGACGGGCTCGACTCCGGCCTGCACACCGCTCGCACGCAGACGTTCACCAAGTCGTTCCCGCGCTGCGGCGTGCCGGACGCGTTCGGCGACTGGCCCCGCTTCAGGCAGTACCTCGACTTCCTCGTGCGCACCAACTCGATCGTCGAGTACACGCAGGTGTGGTGGTCGATCCGCCCGCACCTGTCGTTCGGCACCGTCGAGGTGCGCATCTGCGACGCGCAGTCGACGGCGGCCGAGTCGGAGGCGCTCGCGGCGCTGATCGTCGGCGCCGTGCTGCAGGCGGCGCGCGACGTCGACGAGGGCGTTCCGTTCGTGGATCCGGCGCCGCGACTGGTCGAGGAGAACATGTGGCGCGCGATCCGCCACGGGCTCGACGGCAAGCTGATCGACCTCGACCGCGCCGAGGAGCGTCCCGCGGCGGAGGCGGTCGAGCGGCTGCTCGGCTGGACCGCGCCCGTGCGCGGTGAGCTGGGCATCGAGGTCGCGCTGCCGGAGCTGAACGGCGCGCAGCGCCAGCGGCGGCTGCTCGAATCGGGCGCCTCGATCAACGAGGTGTATGAAGCGACCGTGCGGGAAACGCGGGAGACCTACGCCCAGGAGGCGATCGTATGAGCGAGCGACAGCCCACCGAGGAGGAGATGCGCGCGGCGCTCGAGGAGGAGCTCAAGCGCGTGCGCGTCGAGCAGGTGGTGACCGAGGCGACGGTGTCGATCCTCAACGTGGCCGTGCTGAGGGCCGGCTTGGTGCCGGGCTCCGAGGGGGAGCGCGATCTGGACCAGACGCGCATGGGGATCGAGGCCGTGCGGGCGCTGCTGCCGCTGGTGGAGCAGGCGCTCGGGGCCGACGCGAGACCGATTCGGGATGCGCTCACGCAGTTGCAGATGGCGTACGTTCGCGCTGCCGGCGGCGCTGAGCCCGGCGCCGACGCCCCGGAGGCGCCGCCCGCGCCGGAGGCATCGAGAGAGCAGCCGGGCGAGGGCCCCGGCCCCGCGCAGAGATCCGGCCGGCTCTGGGTGCCGGGCCAGTAGCTGTGTCGCTCTGGGGGTCTCACAGACCCCCTGCGCGACGCAGCTCCTCGTACTGCGCGACGCACTCGGCGACGTGCCGGCGGAAGCCGCCGTCGGTCGGGAACTCGGTGAGGTCCGGGATGCGCTCGGCCGGGGGCTCGATCCCCTGCGAGTCGAGCACGCGCCGGTAGAACGGGTCGTCGGCGCCGGAGACGGCGCTGAGGCCGGTCGCCTCGCTCGATCTCCACGCGAGCAGGTCCGGCGTGAACGGCAGGCCGAGCGTCTCCAGCAGCGCCGGAACAACCGTGCCAGGTGACCCGCGCAGGTCGCTCGAGTCGACGACCACGTGGGGGATCCGCTCGCGGCGCACATAGGCCAGCTGCCTCGCCAGGTCCTCCCAGCCTGACTCGCGCAGTGGGAACACCTCCGGCCGGCCCGAGCGGCGCAGCACCTGCATCCGCGAGGCGATCGTCAGGCGCGGGTCGCGGATCAGGAACACGAGCGGCCGCGTGGCCAGCTCCGCCAACAGCGGGAAGGCGTCGCCGACCTGGAACGTCATCTCCTTCACCACCAGCGCGCGACCGGTCCCGCGGCCGCCCAACGCGCCGACGGCGTCGGGCGCATCCAGCAGCGCCTCCGCCCGCTCGATGCCCGCGTGCTCGTACCACGTCGGCTCGAACGGCTCGTGCGCGTACCAGCCGACGGCGGGGTGGTTCCAGAGGATCCGCGAGACCGCCGTGGAGGCCGTGCGCGGCGGCCCGACGAGCACGTAGACCTCGCCGTGACGCAGCCGCAGGCGCTCCGCCAGGGCCTCCGTCACGCGAGCGTCAGCCACCGGCCGGTCCCCTGCTCGCGCGCCGTGCGGTAGACCGCCGCGGCGCAGGCGACGTCCTCGACCGCCATGCCCATCGGGTTCAGCAGGATCCGCTCCTCCGGCGCCTCGCGGCCGGGCTTCATCCCGCGCACGACGTCACCCAGCTCCGCGTGCAGGTCCGACTCCCGCAGCTTCCCCGCGAGCACGAGCTGGTTGATCGTCTTCCTCTCGCGGTTGGCCTGCTCCCAGTCGTCGACGAGCAGCTTGTCGACGCCCAGGTACACCTCCGGCTTCACGTCCATGATCGAGATGTTGGAGACGAACGCGCCCGGCATCAGCCAGTCGAGCTCGATGTACGGCTGCGCGGTCACCGTGCACGGGACCACGAGCTCGCCGCGGCAGACCGCCTCCTCGGCGCTCGCATGCACCTGCGCGACGTCGCCGAGCTCCGCCGCGAGCCGTCTCGCGGCGTCCTCGTCGTGGTCGTAGAGGTGGATCCGCTCGATCGCGGGGAACGACTCCAGCAGGCCGAGCGCGTGCAGGCGGCCGATGAAGCCGCAGCCGACCAACGCGACCGACGCGAAGCCCGGCCGCGCGAGGTACTCGGCCGCGAGCACCGTCACGCCGGCGGTGCGCATGCCGCTGATCTCGCCGCCCTCCATGATCGCGACGGGGAAGTGCGTCTCCGGGTCGTTGAGCACGATCACCGCGCTCGCGCGCGGGATGCCCCGCGCGGTCGGGTTGTCGTGCTTGGAGCCGATCCACTTGATGCCCGCCATCGCGCGCTCGCCGCCGACGTAGCCGGGCATCGCGATGATGCGGTCGGCGATGTGCCCGTCTCTGCGCCAGCGCAGGTAGGGCTTCAGCGGCTGCGCCGTGTTGCCCTCCGCGTGCAGCGCGAGCGCGGTGCGCAGCGCCTCCACGTAGCCGCGGATCGAGTCGCCCATCGCGGCCCGCACGTCGCGGCGGGTGAGGTAGAGGATGTCCCCGGCTGACGGCTCGGCGGGAGACGCCGCCGGCTCGGTCCGTGTCGATGTCATGGCTCCCTCAGGGGATCGGCGTTAGCGCGACTGCGGCGGGCGGCGCGTCCGGCACCGCCGGCAGCTCGGGCCGGTGCGCCTCGACCCAGGCGTCGTCGTAGACGAGGTCCATGTAGCGCTCGCCGCGATCCGGCAGCACGGTCACGACGCGCGCGCTCGGCGGCAGCGTCGCGACGACGCGCTGCGTCGCGGCGATCACCGCGCCGGACGAGCCGCCGGCGAGGATCCCCTCGCCGCGCAGCAGCTCGCGACAGCCGCGCGCCGAGTCGAAGTCGTCGACGTAGAGCACCTCGTCGATCTCGTCCTCGCACAGCAGCTCGGGCGTGCGGCTGGAGCCGATCCCCGGCAGGCTGCGTCTGCTCGGCGGGCCGCCGAAGATGACCGAGCCCTGCGCGTCGACGGCGACGACCCGGACCCCGGGATACGCGTCGCGCAGGCGCCGCGCCGCGCCCATCAGCGTGGCGGAGGTCGAGACGGCGGCGACGAACACGTCGACGGGCTCCTCGGCCCCGAGCGCGTCGACGATCTCCGTCCCGATCCCGTCGTAGTGGCACTGCGCGTTCAGCGCGTTCGCGTACTGGTCGATCCAGTACGCGCCCGGGATCTCGGCGAGCAGCTCCTGCACGCGCTCCAGGCGCGTGTGCAGGTAGCCGCCGTACGGGTCGGGACGCTCGACCATCTCGACGCGCGCGCCGAGCTGCTCGAGGATCCGCAGGTTGAGCGGCGCGATTCTCGGATCGACGACGCAGACGAACTCGAGCTCGTAGATGCGCGCCGCCATCGCGAGCGCGATCCCGAAGTTGCCGGAGGAGGACTCGACGATCGTGGCGCCGGGCGCGATCGTGCCGTCGCGCAGCCCGCGTTCGATGATGTAGCGCGCCGGCCGGTCCTTGACCGAGCCGCCCGGATTGAGCAGCTCCAGCTTCGCGTACACCTGCGGGCCGTGGCTGAACAGCCGCCGCAGCCGCACCAGCGGCGTGCCGCCGATGCACTCGATGATCGACGCCGAGACCATCTTTGTCCCCGTCCCCCTTTTCCCCGGTGCATCGCTCATCCCCTTGGGCGACGCGTCGGGACAGCTTACCGTCAGGGGACGACTTGACAAGCCGCGAAGCGGCTGCCTAATGTTGCCGACGTAGACCGCATGCGCCCGTAGCTCAAACGGTCAAAGGAAACAATCGGGGGATCCGCACGCGCCGTCGCGCGTCAGACATCAAGCCGGGGGAGCTTCGTCTTTTTCCGGTGTCCGACTGCCTTCGGGCAACGCGATTGCGTGCGTCCCAGACCGCAAGTTTCCTGGAGAGTACTGGCCTTTCAAGCCAGAGATACGGGTTCGAGTCCCGTCGGGCGTACTTTCAGTCGTAATTTTCGGATCGTTGTGTAATTGGGGGAGCCGCGGTGCCGCCGGCCCATCGTGATTTGGACGAGCGCTGGCAGGCGGCTTGGCGCGACGCGCGCGCCTTCGCGACCCCTGACGAGGACGCCGAGGGCCCGTCGCGCTACATCTTCCCGTCGTGCCCGTTCACGTCGGGCAACGCGCACCTCGGGCACGCGCGCATCTACTCCGTCGCCGACGCGTTCGCGCGCTTCCGCCGCGCGATGGGCGACCAGGTTCTCTTCACGACCGGCTTCGACTCGTTCGGGTTGCCGTCCGAGCTGGAGGCGATCCGCCGCGGCATCACGCCGGCCGCGTGGGTCGAGCAGTGCTGTGACAACTTCCGCCGCGACTTCTCCGGCCTCGGCGCCTCGTTCGACTGGGAGCGCTCGTTCGTCACGTGCGAGCCGCAGCACTACCAGTGGACGCAGTACCTGTTCCTGCTGCTGCTCGAGCACGACCTGATCTACCGCCAGGAGCGCCATGTCCACTGGTGCGACAGCTGCCGGACGGTGCTGGCGCAGACGCAGGCGGAGGGCGGCGTCTGCTGGCGCTGCGACAGCCCGGTCGGGTTCGTGCCGTTGGAGCAGTGGTTCTTCCGCGCTACCCGCTACGCGGCCGAGAACGACGACAACCTCGACACGCTCACCGGCTGGGACGTGAACGCGCTCGGCGCGCAGCGCTCGCTGCTGTCGCGCGTGGAGGGCGTCGAGCTCGACGCGACGACGCCGGCCGGCACGCCGGCGGTCGTGTTCGCGGCCGAGCCGGACGCGCTCGGCGCGGCCGCGTTCGTGGCGGTCTCGCCGAACCACCCCGAGCTGGCCGACTGGGTCGGTCAGCTGCGGGAGACCGACGCGCTGCGCGACATGAGATCGATGGGCTGGCGCAGCGGCGACCGCGCCGGCACGGTCGACGTGATCGACACGGGGCTGACCGCGCGGGTCGACGGGATCGACCGTGCGCTGCCGGTGCTCGTCTCGCCGATCGTCGACGCGCGCCACGGCGCGACGGTCTCGCTCGGGATCCCGGCGGCCGACGCGACCGACGCGACGATCGCCGAGAAGGCGGGTGTGGCGGCGCCCGCGGCTGACGCGCCGGCGGTCGCCGACACCGCGACGCGACCGGCCCGCCGCTACGCGATCACCGACTTCTCGGTCGGGCGTCAGCGCAGCTGGGGCGCGCCGATCCCGATCGTCTACTGCGAGGCGTGCGGGATCGTGCCGGTGCCGAAGGACCAGCTGCCGGTCGTCCTGCCGACGGACCTGAGGATCGACGGCACCGGCCGTCCGCTCGCCGAGCGCGCGGACTTCGTCAACACGGCGTGCCCGTCCTGCGGCGGTCCCGCCAGACGCGAGACCGACACGCTCGACTGCCACGTCGACGCGTTCTGGACGTGGCTGTCGATCGCCGTCCCGTACGCGGACCGCGCCGAGGCGATGTTCGACCACCCGCAGACGGCCAGATGGCTGCCCGTCACGAACGTGATCCGCGGCACCGACGGCGCCGGCTTCGTGTTCGACCAGCGCTCGTTCACGAAGATGCTGCGGGACGTCGGCCTGCTGACGCACATCGCGGACGGCGAGCCGTTCACGAACCAGCGCATGATCGGGCTCGTCCGCTTCGACGGGAAGAAGATGAGCAAGCACCTGCGCAACACGGTCGAGCTGAAGGCGATGCTCGAGCAGGTGGGGGCGGACGTGCTGCGCGTGGCGATGATGTACGCGGCCGCGCCGAAGAACGACTTCCACTGGACCGACGAGCCGATCAGGTTCTGCGCCGAGTGGCTGGAGCAGCTGTGGGACTGGGCGGCGCCGCGCATGCGCCGCTGGGAGCGGCTCGACGCGGATCTGCGCGAGCAGGTCGACGGCGCGACGAGACTGCGGCGCAGGCTCGTGACGTGGTGCGACATGGCGCACCGCAACGTGACGCGCGCGCTCGACGCGATAGAGATGAAGCACGCCGTCGAGGGCGTCATCGCGCTGCTCGACAAGCTGCGCGAGTTCGAGCGCAGAGCGCTCGCCGGGCCCGGCGCGGGCGGCGATGGAGCGCTCGACCCGCTCGACGAGGCGGCCCTGCTGATCGCGACGCGGCAGCTCGTGCGCCTGCTCGCGCCGCTGGCGCCGCACCTCGCCGAGGAGCTGTGGTCGCTGGCCGGCGAGCAGCGGATGCTGGCGACGCTGCCGTGGCCGGAGCCGGTGCCGCGCACGAGCGCGCCGCAGCGCGTCGCGGGCTGACGGTTCGGCTGACGTCCGTCTGCCGCCGACCACGATAGACTCGCGCGGTTCTTAGGGGGCCCTGGCCGCCGGTGGTCGCCGGCGCGAGGGCCCCGAAGCATGCCGGAGCGCCTCGGCGCGCCGGGATGTTCAACGGAAACCCCCCGGAGGATCCAGTCTTGTCCGACTTCCTGAGTGACCACGGCGTCGTCGTCGCGCTCGTCTGCGCGGCTGCCGCGCTGGTCTACGGCGCGCTGACGGTCCGCTCGCTGCTGGCGCTCTCGCCCGGCAACGAGAAGATGGTCTCGATCTCGTCGGCGGTGCAGGAGGGCGCGCGGGCGTACCTCAACCGCCAGTACACGACGATCGCCGTCGTCGGCGTCGTCCTGTTCGTCGCGCTCATCTTCATCCAGGACATCAGAGTCGCGATCGGCTTCCTGATCGGCGGCCTGTCGTCCGCGGCTGCCGGCTACATCGGCATGAACGTGTCGGTGCGCGCGAACGCGCGCGTGGCCGAGGCGGCGCGCGACGGCGTGCCGAAGGCGCTCAGCGTCGCCTTCCGCGGCGGCGCCGTGACCGGCCTGCTCGTCGTCGGCCTCGCGCTGACGGGCGTCGCGGCCTACTACGGGATCCTCACCTCGTGGGTGGACGAGACGCCGAAGGAGGCGGTCGACGCGCTGATCGGCCTCGGCTTCGGCGGCTCGCTGATCTCCGTCTTCGCGCGACTCGGCGGCGGCATCTTCACGAAGGGCGCCGACGTCGGCGCCGACCTCGTCGGCAAGATCGAGGCCGGCATCCCCGAGGACGATCCGCGCAACCCGGCCGTGATCGCCGACAACGTCGGCGACAACGTCGGCGACTGCGCCGGCATGGCGGCCGACCTGTTCGAGACATATGCGGTGACGGCCGTCGCCGTGATGCTGCTCGGCGTGCTGACGTTCAGCAGCGCCGACGCGACGCAGGTCGCGCTCTACCCGCTGATCCTCGGTGCCGTCTCGATCATCGCCTCGATCATCGGAACCTTCTTCGTGCGCTCGGCCGCCGGCAACGTCGAGCGCGCGCTCTACCAGGGCCTGATCGTCTCGGGCATCATCGCCGCGGCGGCGTTCTACCCGATCACCAAGTGGATGATGGACGGGATCTCGCTCTCGAGCCCGGGCGCTCCGGGCGACGGGCCGGGCGTCGGCGACTTCTACGTCTGCTCGCTGATCGGCCTCGGCGTTACCGCGCTGCTGTTCGTGATCACCGACTTCTACACGTCGACGCGCTTCGGCCCGGTCAAGAAGACCGCCAGAGCGTCCGAGACGGGCCACGCCACCAACATCATCCAGGGCCTCGCACAGGGCTTCCAGGCGACGGCCGCGCCGGCCCTCGTGATCGCGCTGGGCATCCTGTGGGCGAACGACCTCGCCGGCATCTACGGCATCGGCGTGGCGGTCATGGCCCAGCTGTCCCTGACAGGTCTCATCGTGGCGCTGGACGCCTTCGGGCCCATCACCGACAACGCCGGCGGCATCGCCGAGATGGCGGACCTGCCCGAGGAGGTCCGTGCCGTGACCGATCCGCTCGACGCGGTCGGCAACACGACGAAGGCGGTCACGAAGGGCTACGCGATCGGTTCGGCGGCGCTCGCCGCGCTCGTGCTGTTCGCGGCGTTCAAGCTCGAGGTCAACGATGCCCGTCCGGCCGGCGACGCGATCACGTTCGTGCTCGACGACCCGGCGGTGCTGATCGGCCTGCTGATCGGCGGCATGATGGTCTACCTGTTCGCCGCGCTCTCGATGGAGGCGGTCGGCCGCGCCGGCGGCGCCGTCGTCGAGGAGGTGCGCCGGCAGTTCCGCGAGAAGCCGGGGATCATGGACGGCACGCAGGAGCCGGAGTACGGCACCTGCGTCGACATCGTCACGCGCTCCGCGCAGCGCGAGATGATCATCCCGTCGCTGATCCCGATCGTGGTCACGCTCGTCGTCGGCCTGATCTCGACGGAGGCGCTCGGCGGCCTGCTGATCGGCGTGATCGTCGTCGGCCTCTTCATGGCCGTCTCGATGACCGCCGGCGGCGGCGCCTGGGACAACGCGAAGAAGCTGATCGAGGACGGCGCGTTCGGCGGCAAGGGCTCCGTCGCGCATCAGGCCTCGGTCACGGGCGACACGGTCGGCGACCCCTACAAGGACACGGCCGGCCCGGCGATCAACCCGATGATCAAGGTCGCGAACATCGTCGCGCTCCTGATCATCCCGCTGATCACCTGATCGCCGGCGACGACTGAGCAGCGCTGTGCGACGGGCGGCCTCCGGGCCGCCCGTCGTGCATCGGTCGTCGCTGCGCGATGATGCGCGCATGCGCGCCCGCAGCTGGGTGGTGACGGTGGCGGCCGGCCTCGTGCTGGCGGACGCGTCGATCGTGACGCTGGCGCTGCCGGAGCTGCTGCGGGCGCTCGACACGACCGTCGAGGGCGTCGCGGCGGTGATCGCCGTCTACACCGGCGTGCTCGCGCTCGCGCTGCCGTTCGCCGAGCCGGTGGTGCGCCGGCTGGGGCCGGCCCGCGTCGGGGCGCTCGGCTTCGCGCTGTTCGCGCTCGCCTCGGCCGCGTGCGCCGCCGCCGACGCGCTTTCGGTGCTCTTGACCGCCCGCGCGCTGCAGGCTGCGGCCGGCGCGTTCGCGCTCGTCGCGGCGTTCGAGCTGATCCGCGGCGGGACCGAGGCGGGGCGGCGCCATTGGCTCGGCGCCGCCGTGATGGCGAGCGCCGTCGGGCCGGCGCTCGGCGGTGCGCTGACGCAGGCGTTCGACTGGCGGGCGATCTTCGTGGCTCAGGTGCCGGTTGCTCTTGGCGGCGCTGTGGCGGCGGGTCTGGTGCCGTGGCGGGCGGGTCCTGTCGCCGGTGAAGACGATTCCGCGGGCGGGGCCGCGGAAATCGTCTCACCCGCCACCACCGGCTTCGCCGGCGGTGCCGCCGCCCGATCGGCGTCGGTGCCGGACAGCGTCGCCCTGGCGCTGGTGTCCGGCGCACTCACGGCTGTGCTGTTCGGCCTGGTGCTCCTGCTGATCGCGGGGTGGGCGGTCGAGCCGCTGGCGGCGGCCGCCACCGTGACGGTGCTGCCGCTGGCCGCGCTGCTCGGTGCGCGCGTGGGCGGCGATCCGCGCGTGCGCGCGCTCGCGGGCTGCCTGCTCGTCGGCGGCGGCGTGCTGGCGCTCGCGTGGCTGCCGAGCGCGTCGGTCGCCTGGACGTTCGCGCCGCAGGCGCTCGCGGGCGTCGGGATGGGGATGGCGCTGCCGGCGTTCGCCGGGGAGCTGCTGCCCGAGCGCACGGCGCGCGAGGCGGCGCGGCTGCTGACGATCCGCCACGTCGGCATCGCGCTCGTGCTGATCGCGCTCGCGCCGCTGCTGGCGCATCGCCTCGACGTCGTCACCGAGCGGGCGCAGGAGCAGGGCGTCGCGCTCGTGCTCGACGCCCGCCTCCCACCGCAGGACAAGCTCACGCTCGCACCGGCGCTGCTCGGCGG
>DASVFS010000044.1:0-2109 GCA_036379915.1 Conexibacter sp.
GCGCGCTCGGGTTCGCGGAGAGCACCGCGCTCGCCGGCCTCGCGGGCGCGCTCTACGTCGGCGTCTCCGGCTTCATGTCGGCCGACGTCGCGGGCGTGCTGTTCTCCGTGCAGGCGCTGATCTGGCTCGCCGTCGGCGGGCCGGGGAGCCTGTTCGCCCCGCTCGTCGGCGTGCTCGCGATCCAGCTCGGCCAGCACGAGCTGAGCGAGCAGCTGCAGGACACCTGGCAGCTGCTGCTCGGCGCGCTGCTGATCGCCGTCGTCCTCGGCGCCCCGCGCGGCCTCACCGGGCTCGCCGGCTCGGGGGCCGCCGCCCTCCAACGACAACTCACGGGGGCCCGCCTCCGCCGGCCACGTGGCCGGCTCCGGCACCCCTAGCGGTCGCAATCCCCACCCAGGAGCAACGCCATGACCAAGCTGCGCATCGTCTGCACGAACGACTTCCTCAGCTCCTTCTCGCCGATGCCGACCAGCTACGGACGCCTGCCCGGCGCCGAGGCGCTGCGGCGGACGGTCGACCGGCTGCGCGACGGCCAGCCGACCGTCTGGGCCGACGCCGGCGACTTCAGCAACGGGGGACCGCTGTCGGCCACGAGCGGCGCCGCGCTGGGCTTCCGCGGCGTCGCGGAGCTCGGCATCGAGGTCGCGACGCTCGGCAACCACGAGTTCGACCTCGGGCTCGCGCACGCGCAGGACGAGTGCGCCGCGCGCGGCTTCCCGGTCGTCTGCGCGAACGTCGACGTCGGCGTGCCGGCGGCGACGCTGCTCCACACGGACGCCGGGCCGGTCGGCTTCATCGGCCTCACGCACCCGCAGGTCGCGGCCTTCACGCCGCACGCCCCGCAGGCGCGCAGCGACCTCGGGGCGATCGTCTCGCACCACGCGCAGCAGCTGCGGCGCGACGGCGCGGTCGCCGTCGTGGTGCTGGTCCACTTCGGGGTCGACTGGTCGGTCGCGGCCGACGGGACGCACCTGCCCGACCCCGCGCCCGTGCTCGAGCTGACCGCCGGCTGGCGCGACCGCGTCGACGCGATCGTGCTCGGGCACACGCTCGGGCGCTGGGCGGGCGTCGTCGACGGCGTCCCCTACGCGCAGCCGTGGGCGTTCGGCGCCGAGGTCGGCGTGATCGACCTGGACCTCGCCTCGGGCCGGCGCGGCGTCGCGTTGGTCCCGGTCGACACGGCCGACGCGCGCGCCTGGAGCGGACCGGGCCGCGCCGCGATCGAGCAGGCGGAGCGCGAGCTCGTGGGGGAGATCGCGGCGCCGCTGACGATCGACTTCGCGAACGACATCTCGCTCGCGCACTTCGCCGCCGACGCGCTGCGCGAGGCGACCGGCGCGACCGGCGCGGTCGTGCCCGTCGTCGGCATGCATCAGCCGGCGATCGAGGGCGTGATGTACCGCTGGCCGGCCGGCCCGATCACCGAGGCCGACGTCGCGCGCTTCTGGCCGTGGGCGGACGACCGCTGCCTGATCGCTGAGGTCAGCGCGGACGAGCTCGAGACGATCACGACCTTCACGGCGCCCGAGCCGTGGCTGGCGTGGGGCGCGAGCGCGGAGCCGCCGCTGCCGCGCATCCGTCACACCGTCGTGGCGCCGTGCGACTACGTCGACTGGGGGACGATCCAGATCGACCAGCTCGTCGGCCGCGCGCTCGACTGGCGCCCGCTCAACCTGCGGCTGCGCGACGCGCTGCGCACGGCGCTCGCCGGCGCGCCCGCGGAGCGGGAGGTCGCGACGCCGGTGGCGCAGGCGGGCTGACGTGCGCGGCCGCGCGCGCCCGCGCCGAAGCCGGCGGCCCGCGCGCCGGCCGCTGCGCCGCTCTAGAATCGAGCGTGAGATGGCCGGCGTGGGGGCGCACATCCGTCTCGCGATCGTCGACCGCGACCGCGACTTCCTGCTCGCGCTCGAGCAGCGCGCGCGGGCGCACAGGTGGGAGCTGCACGCGCTGGCGCGGCCCGCGTCCCCCGAGGAGCTGGTCGCGCTGCGACTCGGCGCGCTCGTCGTCGACCTCGCGTTGCTCGGGGACGACGCGTGGCCGTACCTGCGGCGGATCCACACGGCGCTGCCGTCGCTGCCGGTGATCGTCTGCAGCGGCGCCCGCGCGAGC
>DASVFS010000045.1:0-48889 GCA_036379915.1 Conexibacter sp.
GTGGATCAGCGCCCATTTCCACGGGTGCGCCTGCGCGTCGGGGTGGTTGTAGACGCCGGCGGGGTGGAGGGCGCCCATCGCGCCATGGTGGACGACGACGTAGGCGACCGCCACGAGGAACGGGATCCAGTCCTCGTACAGCGCGAGCACGACGATCGTCACGAAGAACAGGAAGTGCGCCTCGATCGCCCCGTGCCAGATGTGGACGAGCAGCGCGCAGGCGGTGATGAGGCCGAGCGAGACGAGCGTCGCGGCGGCGCGCCGGCGGTGCTCGAACACCAGCGCCAGGACGCCGAACGGCAGCAGCGACGCCGTGTGCGCGAGGCCGTGCAGCACGGTGTAGCCCTCGCCCACGCTGAACAGCGTCAGCCCGAGCGACTCGGCGAACAGCAGGATCACCATCGCGTGATGGCGACGGCGCCAGGCGTCCGGTGGGAGCGTGTCGCCTTGCGGCAGCAGCGCTCGCAGCGAGCCGATCACCGGCATGCGTGTCCATGTCGGCTCGTGCGATCTGAAACTTGAGCGTCGACGCGCCGGTTTGGCGCGTCTACGCTCCTCTACGCCATCGGCAGCGAGATGCCGACCGGCTTCGGCGCGTCGGCCGGAGCGCTCGGCGCGGGCGAGCCGGCCATCGCCAACACCGGCAGCTCGACGGGCGTCAGCGCAATCACGCCGCGCGCGGTCTGGCGGATCGCCTGCGCGGCCGGGTCGTCCGGGTCGGCGAACACGAGCGGGGTGCCGGCGTCGGCCTGCTCGCGCAGCGGCATCGTCAGCGGCACCTTGCCCAGCAGCGGCACGTCGAGCTCGTCGGCCAGCAGCTGGCCGCCGCCCTCGCCGAAGATCGCGTAGCGCTCGCCGTCCGGCGTCACGAAGCCGGACATGTTCTCGACGATCCCGGCGATCTCCAGTCTCACCTTGTGCGCCATCTCGGCCGAGCGGCGCGCGACCTTCTGCGCGACCGGCTGCGGCGTCGTGACGATCAGGAACTGTGCCTCCGGCAGCAGTTGCGCGAGCGTCATCGAGACGTCGCCTGTGCCGGGCGGCAGGTCGACGAGCAGGTAGTCGAGCGCGCCCCAGTCGACGTCCTCGAGGAACTGCGTGAGCGCCTTGTGCAGCATCGGCCCGCGCCAGACGACGGCCGCGTCCTCCTCCATGAAGAAGCCGATCGACATCACCTTGATGCCGTCGTGCGCCTCCGGCGGGACGATCTTGCGCTGCTCGTTGACCTTCGGGCGCGTCGCGCCGAGCCCGAACATGCGCGGCTGCGAGTAGCCCCACACGTCCGCGTCGAGCACGCCGACGCGCTTGCCCTCGGCGGCCAGCGCCGCCGCCAGGTTCGCGGTCACGGAGGACTTGCCGACTCCGCCCTTGCCGGAGCCGACGCAGATCACGTTCGCGACCTGCGCGAGCGCGCCGGTCGGCAGCCCGCCGCCGCGGCCGAGCTTCTGCTGGAGCGCGCCCTTCTCCTGGTCGCTCAGCACGTCGAACGCGACGTTGACGCCGGTCACGCCGTCGAGCGCGCGGACCGCGTTCGCGACGCCGGTCTGGAAGTGGCTGCGGATCGGGCAGCCGGGCGTCGTGAGGGAGACGGTGACGTCGACCACGCCGCCGGCGTGGACGACGATCGAGCGGACCATGCCGAGCTCGACGATGTCGCGGCGCAGCTCGGGGTCGATGACGGCGCGCAGCGCCTCGCGGATCTGGTCTTGGGTCGGCATGCGTCCCATTGTGGCAGGGCGCGTTTAAAGACCGACGGGACGCCCTTCCTGGGCGCCCCGGCGGTTGAGGGAGGAGAGGGTGCTGCATTCGCCGGCGAGAGATATGGGCCGGCGAATCCGACCCGCTTCGGCGCCCTCCGCACGCGCCGATCGGGGGAAGTTGACGTCTCAGACGACCTTGGACAGGCGCTCCTGAGCCCCGTTGACGAGCTTCATGCCCGCGTCGACCCCGTTCTGAACCACTTTCTCGACCCGCGTGGTCAGGCTCTCGAGGTTGAGATCGAGCTGCTTGCGGACCTGGGTGGTCTGGCGCTCGAAGCCGCGCCGCGCCGTGCGAGCGTGGCGCTCGAGCCCCTCGACGCTGCCGGCGACGCGATCGCGCGCTTCGCGCGCGGCGCCGACCGGGATCAGCGCGGCGCGCTCGGCCAGCTGCTGGGCGCGCGCAGCGCGCGTGGCGCGGCGCGTGGAGGTCGAGCGGGTGCTCGTCTTGGACGCGCTCGTCGGCGTCTTCGCGGTCTTCGCGGCCGGCTTGCGTCTTGCCGGCGCTCTCTTCTTGGGCTTGGCTGCGGTGGCGGTCTCGGCCATCTGGTCTTCCCAGCTCCTTGCGACGGATTTTAGTGGTCAACGTGTCGGCAACCTGACACGCGCGAACACGTGTTTGTACGCCGGCGCGGGCGGATCGTTACACCGAAGCGGTATATCGCGTCCGAGAACGCCGGCTCCGGCGGGCTCAGGCGCTCAGGCGGCGGGGAACGCCCGTTCGCTCCAGCCACCGTCGGGGCGCGTCCAGCTCCGCGCTGGACGGCAGCAGCTCCGGACCCTCCCAGACGCGGTTGAGCGCCTCCACGCCGGCTTCGCGCACGACCGCGTCGCAGAAGCGCTTGCCCTGCTCGTACTGGCGCAGCTTCATCTCGAGCCCCAGCAGCCGCGCCAGCAGGCGGGCCGGCGCCGACTGCGATCTGCGGCGCGCCTCGAGCGCGGCCCGCAGTCTCGGCAGCGACGGCAGCAGCGGCGCGCCGACCGCGTCCATCACGTGCTCGGCGTGACCCTCGAGCACCGCCATCGTCGACTGCATCCGCTCGAGCGTCGCGCGCTCGCGCTCGCTCGCGACGAGCGAGATCAGGTCGCCGCCGCGCACGGCGGCGGTGAGCCGCTCGAGGTCGTCGCGGCTCGGCATCCGCAGCGCCCGTCTCGTGTCGATCCGCAGCTCGGCGTGCGACAGCAGCTCGCGCACCATCGCGGCCATGTGCGGCTGCAGCCACGGGACGCCGGCGAACTGGACCGCGTGCGTCACCTCGTGCAGCGCGACCCAGTGCAGGAACTCGCGCTCGTCGGCGCCGAACGCGCGGCCGGCGGCGGCCAGGTTCGGCAGCACGAACAGCAGCCGCGGCGGGCGGTCCTCGGGCGTCGTGTCGAGCAGCACGAGCTCGTACTGGCCGAGCACGCGCTGCGCGAGGAAGCCGAGCACGACGCCGACCTCGGCCGTCAGCACGACGCCCGCGCCGAGCCGCATCGCGTGGCGGGCGGCGCCGAGGCCCTGTCCGACTCTCGACAGCGGCGGATCGAGCAGCGCCCGCATCGAGCCGACGTTCGCGGCGATCCACTCGGCGCGGCCTACCCACTCCGCGGCCGGCAGCGCGCGCGCCGGCGTCAGGCCGGTGTAGGCGACGACGCGCTCCGCGCTGTCGGTCGCGAGCGCGCCCAGGTCCGCTCTCGGCGGCGGCGTATCGGGCTCGCCGGCGACGGAGCGCGCGAGCCGCTGTGCGAGAAACCAGTCGACCATCGTCCTCTCACTATGGCAGCGGCCGGTGCTCCGCTCGGTCGTTTGCGGTGCGCGGGGCGTTGGCTGTCTGGCATCGAGGGGAGAGAGCGGTTGCTGTGGCGCCGCCGTTCGCGGCGCCTGACGGTGGGCGAGGCCCGTTCCCCGGCCCGGCATGCACCGGATTTACGACAGCGAATTTGACCCCCGTATGTGGGGTCTAATTCGCGGTCCTCGAAAAGCGAAGTGTCGAAGCGGCCGAAAGTGCGCCGGCCGGGACGCGGATTGCGATGGAAGACGCGCGTTCGTCCGGGGCACAGCCGCTCCCTCCCCCTCGATGCCCATCAGCGCACGCTGCGACGGCCGACGCCGCCTGAGCGGCGCGCGTCAGACGATCGGCACGCGCGCGAGCGCGTCGAGCGTGTCGGCCGAGCGCGCGGCGACGACCGGCGAGCGCGCGGCGACGTCCAACGGGGCCGCGAGCGGCTCGTCGCATCTGGGGAACGCCACGAACCCGCCGCCCTCGCGCACGATCAGCTGCGCGGCGGCGGCGTCGACGGCGCGGCAGTTGAGCAGCGAGACCATCCCGTCGAGCCGCGCCGCCGCGACCTGGCAGAGCGTCACGGCGATCGCGCCGATCACGCGCAGCCGCCGCGAGACGTCGTGCAGCTCGCCCGCCGCCGCGATGTGGCGCGGGTCGGCCTGCTCGATCCCCAGCAGCTCGAGCCGGCCGTCGGCCGCGCGGCGCTCGGGCAGCGAGGGGTCGAGCGGGACGCCGTCCAGCTGTGCGCCCCCGTCGCGGGTCGCGGTCCACTCCTCGCCGGCGCCGAAGTCGTAGACGTACGCGAACGCGACGTCGGCCATCGTCGGGCCGTCGGCGACCGCGATCGAGAGCGCGTAGTGCGGCAGCAGCCGCTTCGCGTTGAGCGAGCCGTCGATCGGGTCGATGACGACGCGGACGTCGCCGGTCCCGTCGCCGTAGACCACCTGCCCGCGCTCCTCGCTGACCGCGGTGAAGCGGTGCCCCGCGGCGTGGAGCGCGTCGAGCTGCGCGAAGACCGCGTGCTCGGCGCCCTCGTCGATCACGAGCGTGCGATCGCCGCCCTCGCCGCGGTCGCCCGTCTCGACGGCGCGCTGGCGGGTGCGCGGGTGCGCCCGCAACACGTCCCGCAGCCCCTCGACGGCGCCGCGACAGGCGCCGAGCCAGTCCGCGTCGAGGGCAGTACCGGTGGGCTGCATCAGCGGCATATCCTTGCAGGGTGCCCGCCGCCTTCGACGGCCTCTCCCCCGCGCAGGTCGCCGCGGCGACGCACGCCGGCGGCCCGCTGCTGATCGTCGGCGGCGCGGGCTCCGGCAAGACGCGCACGTTGCTCGCGCGCTTCGCGTGGCTCGTCGAGCAGGGCGAGGCGCCCGAGGCGATCCTGCTGCTGGCGCGCTCCGAGCGCGCGGCCGACGCGCTGCGCCGCCAGGTCGAGGAGACGATCGCGCGGTCGTACGAGGCGCTCGCCGTCACGACCGTCCACGACCTCTGCGCGCGGCTGCTGCGCGAGCACGCGCTGGCGGCCGGCGTCGACCCGTTCGCGGTCGCCGTCGGGCGCGCCGACCGGCTCGCGATGCTGCTCGAGCGGATCGACGAGCTGACGATCCGCTCGCACGACTTCCGCGGCAACCCGGCCGCGCTGGTGGCGAGCTTCGTGCGGCGCATCGACCGCCTGAAGGACGAGTTGATCTCGGCCGAGGACTACGCGGCGTGGGCGGAGCAGCTGGGCGCCGCCGAGGACGCGGACGACGCCACGCGCGCACGAGCGGCCCGCGAGCGCGAGTTCGCGGAGATCTACCGCGCGCACGACCGCATGCTGGCCGAGGCGGGCGCGCTCGACGACGGCGACCTCGTGATCCGCGCGCTCGCGCTGCTGCGCGAGCACCCGCACGTGCGCGCGCAGGTCGCGGAGCGCTGGCGCCACGTGCTCGTCGACGACGTGCAGGAGCCGAACTTCGCGCACGGGCTGCTGCTGCGACTGCTCGCCGCCGAGCACGGCAACCTGTTCGCCGCCGGCGACGACGACCAGGCGATCCAGCGCTTCCGCGCGGCGGCGGCGAAGAACCTGCGCGACTTTCAGGCCGAGCTGCCCGACGCGACCGTCGTCACGCTGGAGCGGAGCTTCCGCTGCCCGCCGCGCGTGCTGCAGGCGGCCGCCGCGGTTGTCGCGCCGCTGGAGGACCGCATCGAGAAGCGGCTCGACGCGGCCGAGCGTGTGGCCGGCGCCGGCGAGGTCGCCTTCTGGCGCGCGGCGAACGAGCGCGCGCAGGCGCAGAGCGTCGCCGCCGACGTCGAGCGGCTGATCGGGCGCGAGCGCGTGGCCCCCGAGCGGATCGCCGTGCTCGTGCGCTCGATCGGGCGCGAGGGGCAGGCCGTCGCGGTCGCGCTGGAGGAGCGCGCGGTGCGGCACCGGCTCGTCGGCGACGCCGCCTTCTTCCAGCGCGCCGAGGTGCGCGACCTGCTCGCCTGGCTGCGGCTGCTGACCGACCCGGGCGACGCGCCCGCGGTCGTGCGCGCGCTCGCGCGCCCGCCGATCGAGCTGCAGGCGATCGACCTCGCGCGCTGCACGCAGATCGCGCGCCGGCGTAAGCTCGACATGGTCGCCGCGCTCGCCGCCGCGTTGGAGTCGCCGCAGATCCCGCCAGAGACGCGCGACCGCATCCGCACGTTCCTGTCGCTGCACAAGTCGGCCGCCAACGCGCTCGACACGCTGCGCCCCGACCTGTTCGTGCACCGCTTGATCGAGCGGCTCGGGCTGCGCCGCCAGCAGCTGTTCACCGCGCAGGCGGAGGTCGTCGAGCGGCTGCAGGGGCTCGCGCGCTTCGGCGAGATGGCGACCGCGTTCGTCGCGCGCCGGCCGCAGGCGACGCCGCGCGAGTTCGCGCGCTCGATCGCCGCCGCCGCCGAGGCTGGCCTGCGCGAGGAGGACGACCCGCCGCCCGGCGCGACGCGCGGCGTGCAGGTGCTCGCGATGCACGCGGCGCAGGGGCTCGAGTTCGACCACGTCTACGTGCTGGGGCTGCACGCCGCGCGCATGCCGGGCGCGCACACGCGCACGCTCGAGCCGATCGCGCCCGTGCTGATGAAGGAGGCGCTGCCGCAGGACGACCACGCCGCGCACGTCGCCGAGATGCGGCGGCTGCTGCACGTCGCGATGACACGCGCGCGGCGGCGGCTCGTGCTCGTGCACCCGCAGGCGAGCGACCGCGGCGCGGCGCAGCCGCCGTCGCCGTTCGCGGAGGAGGCGCGCGTCGCGCTCGGCGCCGACTGGGAGGAGCGCGCGGAGGAGCTGTTCGGGCCCGACGAGTCGCTGCACTCGACGTACCGGATCCTGCGCGACGAGCTGCTGGAGACGATCAAGCGGACCGGGTCGTCGCTGGGCGAGCTGCGCTTCGACACCGACCTCGACGTCTCGCACGCGGTCGTGCGCTACCTGGAGGTGGTGAAGCTCGCGGCGCTGATCGAGCGCGCGAGCGACCAGTCGCTGCCCGAGGCGTTGGACGAGGTCAACGCGCGCATCGCGCAGGCGATCGCGCCCGAGCAGCGCGAGATCTTCCTGTCCTCGTCGCTCGACGACTACCTGGTCGGCACCGACCGCGACGCGAGCCGGCGCGCGGCCGCGATCGCCGCGCGCGAGGAGCCGTCGCTGGAGCCGTTCCTGCCGCGCCGCGGGGAGGGGCTCGTGCTGAGCGCGTCCGACATCGACACGTACCGCACGTGTCCCTTGAAGTACAAGTTCGCGCGCGTCTTCCGCATCCCGCAGGAGCCGACGCTCAACCAGCGCTTCGGGATCGCCGTGCACCAGGTGCTCGAACGCTTCCACGTCGGCGACGAGCCGCAGACGGTCGAGGGGATGCTGGGCCTGCTCGACGCCGCCTGGCGGCGCGGCGGCTTCGGCGGCTCCGAGCAGGAGATCCAGCTCCGGGGGAAGGCGACCGGCGCGCTCACGCGCTACTGCGAGCGCTTCGCGGCGGAGGAGTCGCAGCCGATGTTCTTCGAGCGCTCGTTCTCGTTCCAGCTCGGCCCGCACGTGCTGCGGGGGCGCGTCGACCGCGTCGACCGGCTGCCGGAGGGCGGCTGGGAGCTGATCGACTACAAGACCGGCCCGCCGAAGACGCCGGCCCAGCTGGAGCAGGACGTACAGCTGTCGCTGTACGCGGTCGCGGCGTGCGAGGCGTGGGAGCTGGAGGAGGCGCGCGGCGCCTACTACTACGTGCTCGACGACGCGAAGGTGCCGGTGCCGGAGGCCGCCGGCCGCGACTGGATCGAGGAGGTCGCGACCGAGGTCGGCGAGGGGATCCTGTCGCAGGGCTTCGAGCCGACGCCGTCGTATGCAGCCTGCGCGATGTGCGACTACCGCCTGGTGTGTCCTGCGGCAGAGCGATGATGCGTCCCATGGAGACCCTGCGCGACTGGCTTGTCGAGCACCCGCCGGCCGACGAGCGCTTCACGCAGACGCTCGCCACGGTGGCGGCGCGCGTACGCGAGGGCGAGGACCTGCGCTTCGCCGTGCGCGAGCTGCTCGACGAGTTCGCCTTGCGCGGTCGTGACGACCTTCGTGCTCAGGCGCTGGCTGAGGAGCCGGCGCGTGTCGATGCGCAGGTCGACGCGTACCTCGGGGCGCTGGCGGAGCATCTCGCACGCGTCTGCGGCCTGCCCGTGCCGCTGTGGACGCTCTCCGAGTCGCGGACGCTCGACCGCATGTGGTTCCCTGGCGTCGCGCCGGGCTTCCGCGCTACCGCCCTGCGCGAGTCGCCGGTCGCCTTCCGCCGCCGCGGCATCTTCATCGCACGCGGCGCGCTGAGCCGGGTGTGAGCCGATGCAGCGCGAGGAGATCGTGGCCGCACTCACTGCGCTCGGTGCGCGTTTGAGCGAGCGGGGCATCGAGGGGGAGGTCTACGTCGTCGGCGGCGCGGCGATCGCAATCGCGTTCGATGCCCGCCGGGCTACGCGTGACGTCGATGCGATCTTCGAGCCGAAGCAGAAGGTGTACGCGGCGGCTGACGAGGTGGGCACGGAGCTCGGTCTTCCACCAGGCTGGCTCAACGACGGCGTCAAGGGCTTCGTCGCCGGACCGGACGACCAAGCCGCGACTGCGCTGGAGGTGCCGGGCTTGCGCGTGCTGGTCGCATCGCCCCGGATCCTGCTTGCGATGAAGGTCCTCGCGCACCGCATCGGCGAGGATGACGACGACGTGCGGCTGCTTGCGCGCGAGCTCGAGCTTGGCGACGCCGCCGCCGTTCTCGCGGTCGCCGAGGCAGTCTATGGCGACCGACTCGACGCGGCGGCGCGCTTCTTCGTCGAGGAGCTCTTCGCCTAGCCCTCGCCGCGCTGCTTGAGGAAGCGCTGGAACTCGCTCGCGAGGCGGTCGCCGGAGGGCAGGTCGCGGGGATCGAGCGGCTCCTCCTCCTCGTCGGCGGCGCGCTCGAGGCGCTCGACGAACGCCTGCACGTCCGGGTCGCTCTGCACCGCCAGGTTCACCTGGCGCTCGTAGTCGAGCGTCGCCTGCTCCAGCTCGGAGGCGTCGACCGTCACGCCGACGAGCCCTTCGAGCTTGCGCACAAGCGCCAGCGCGGCCTTCGGGTTCGGCGCGCTCGCGATGTAGTGCGGGACCGCCGCCCACAGGCTCGCCGCCGGCAGGCCGGCTCTCGTGCACGCCGACTGCAGCACCCCGACGATCCCGGTCGGTCCCTCGTACGAAGACGACAGCACGTCGAGCCGCTCGACGAGCGAGCGGTCGGACGCGATCCCCGTCACCGAGATCGGGCGCGTGTGCGCCACGTCCGCCAGCAGCGCGCCGAGCGAGACGACGAGCTGTCCGCCGAGCGCCTCGGCGAGGTCCACGACCAGCTGGCAGAACGTGCGCCAGCGGTACGAGGGCTCGTGCCCGACGATCAGCACGAGATCGCGCGGCGCGCGCGGCACGCGCGCCTCGAACACCTCGATCGCGGGCCATCTGATCTCGCGCACGCCCTGCTCGTCGACGCGCACGTGCGGCCGCGTCGACTGGAAGTCGTAGAACTCCTCCGGGTCGATCGACGCGAAGCGCGTCGCGCCGAGCGAGGTGCCGACGAACTGGACGGCCGTCGAGGCGGCGTCCCCGGCGTCGTTCCAACCCTTGAACGCGCATACGATCGCCGGGGCGCGAAGCCCGTCGGGGCGGCGTTCCCACTGCAGTGGTTGCATCCGCCTCACCGTACATCATGGTCGTGTGAATCCACTGCCGACGGTCAGCGCGCTCCGCCCCGCCGAGGACGTCGACGGCGTGTTCGCGTGCGTGCGCAAGGACCGCCTGATGAGCAGAGCGGGAACCCCGTATCTCGCGCTGGAGCTGCGCGATCGCACCGGCTCGGTGCAGGCGCGCGCGTTCCGCGACGCCGACCTGCTCGCCGGTCGCTTCGAGCGCGGCGACCTCGTGCGCGTCGCCGGCCGCGTCGAGCGCTTCCGCGACGAGCTGCAGATCGACGTGCGCGCGATCGCGAGAGCCGACGCGGCGCAGGTCGATCCGGCCAGCTTCCTGCCGCACGCCTACCGCGACCTCGACGAGCTCGACGGCTTCCTCGAGCACCTCGCGCGCGAGGTGTACGACGCCGGCCTGAGAGCGCTGCTGACCGACCTGCTCGGCGACGCCGAGCTGCGCGCGCAGTGGCGGCGGGCGCCGTGCACGCGCGCCGGCCATCACGCCTACCTCGGCGGCCTCTTGGAGCACACGGTCGCGGTCGCGACGCTCGCCCAGGAGACGTGCCTGCTGCACGTCAAGCTCGACTCCGACCTGCTGATCGCGGCCGCGCTCGTGCACGACGTCGGCAAGGTACGGGAGTTCACGTACGGCGCCGACTTCGGCGTCAGCGAGGAGGGCCGCCTGCTCGGCCACGTGCAGATCGGCCAGCGGATGCTGGAGGAGCGGATGGGACGGATCCCGCACGACGTGCTGCCCGAGGCGCGCCGCCTCGCGCTGCTGCACTGCGTGCTCTGCCACCACGGACCGGATCAGGCGCCCGGCCGGCGCTTCGGCTCGGTCGAGGCGCTCGCGTTGGCGCGGATCAACGCGCTGGACGCATCCGTCAAGGGCGCGCTGGAGCACGGGCTGCCCGTGTGATGCAGGCCGCGGCGCGGCCGGGTCAGCTCGCGCCGCGCAGCGCCAGGTACTCCGCGCGCGCCGCGAACGTCTCCCGCAGTTGCGCGGTGATCTCGTCGAGGAACTCCTCGCGGTATCTGTCGTCGGTCAGCACCGAGATCGCGTAGTAGAGGCCGGACAGCGCGGCGATCGCGCCGGCGACGCGCAGCAGCTCGGTCGTCGGGCGCAGCGGCACGTCGAGCACGGTCACGCTGAAGAGGGTGTGGATCGAGGCGTCGGGGCCGAGCCACGCCCGCAGGACCTCCGCGTCGATCGCGATCGTCCCGAAGGCGACGAAGAAGGCGCCGATGGCGAGCGTCACGACGACGATCTGCAGGCCGTGGCCGATCAGCAGCACGAGGCCGACGTTCGCGCGCTGGAGGCGGCGCAGCGGCGGCGCCGCGTCGTCGGCCGCGTCGCGCTCGAGCCGGTCGATCTCCTGCGGCAGCCGCACGAGCAGGAAGGCCGTCGCGACGAGCGCCAGCAGCAGCCCGATCGCGACCAGCGTCGCTCCGGCCCGCTGTGCGAACACCTGCCACATCTCGGTCGTCAGGAACAGCACGAGCGAGAAGAACAGCAGCAGCGGGATCGCGCGCGCGAGCAGCAGCAGCGAGCGCGCGAGCTGTCCGCCGAGACGCCGCGCCGACCACACGACGATCGCGCCGAGGCCGAAGCCGAAGCCGAGCGCGACGAGCCCGAGCAGCGCGAGGTTGCCGGCCAGCGCGACGAGGCCCCAGCCACCGTGCACGGCCCCGAGCACCGCCGCGGGCACGAGCACGAACAACGCCAGCTCGACGGTGCCGACGTCCTCCGGGATCGCGAGCGCGCGGCGTCCGCGCAGGCGGTTCACGAGCGCGACCGCGAGCAGCGTGGCGGCGAGGGCGCCGATCAGCGCGGCCGCGTTCGCGAGCGGCGACCAGTCGACGTCGAGCGCGGCCAGCAGCTCCGCCAGCAGCACCAGCGCGAGCAGTGGGAATGCCCGGTTGAAGACGTCGGAGCGCGCGGAGAAGTCCTCGCTCAGCAGCGGCAGGCCGGCGCGGCGGAAGCGGCGCTCGTAGACGTCGAGCGCGGCGGTGCGGGCGTCCGGCGCGGCGGCTTCCCGAGACTCCACGGCGCGCATTCCACTCGAAGGTGCGGACGCCGCCGCGCCCGATGCGCTAGCTTAGGCTGCCCTAACTTAGGCAGCCCTAAGGAGCACCTGGAAATGACGCAGCGCCGTTCCCCTCGTCGGACGCTCGCGGCCGCGCTGGCGCTGAGCGCCGCGCTCGCCGTGTCCGCCTGCGGCAGCGACGACGACAACAGCAGCCGCTCGAACACGGCCACGACGGCCGCCGTCAGCGCGGACCTCGGGCCGGTGAAGCGGTACCTGCTCGACCACACCGAGCGCCTGCTGGCGAACACCGCCACGCTGCAGCAGGACGCCGAGGCCTACTACGCGCTCGCCGAGCAGGCGGACTTCGACTACGCCGCGCTGCTCGCCGGCAGACGCGCCGAGGTCAGGCGGCTCGTCGAGCGGCTCCAGCGCGACTTCCACGCGGCCAACCCCTCGTATGAGGAGATGGAGGGCGTCGTCGCGGGCGTGCCCGAGCTGGCCGACTACGACGTGATCATCGACGCCGGCGGCGACGCGAGCGATCCTGAGAACGCCGTCCCGTTCTCGATCGAGACGCCGGCCGGCAGGACGTTCGAGCAGCCGGGCAACTTCAACTTCCTCGTCGAGACCGCCGTCTACGGCACCGAGGAGAAGTTCCAGGCGAAGGGCGTGAAGGCGGACCTCGACGGCGACGGCAAGGTCGCGTTCGGCGAGGCCGTCCCCGACGCGGACTTCCTCGTCGCGACCGCGCGCGACTTCCACAGCGTCGCCGGCGAACTCGACGACGCCGCGCGCGCGTGGACGCCCGACGCGCAGGACGTCTTCACCGCGCTCGTCGTGATGACGCCGACGATGTCGGAGTACTTCGAGAGCTGGAAGAACTCGCGCTTCGTCGCGGGCGCCAAGGCGACCGAGACCGCGTTCGTGACCTCGTCGCGCCTCGGCGACATCGGCGACATCCTCGGCGGCCTCGTGCTCGTCTACGAAAGCGTCGAGCCGCAGATCGCGGACGTCGACGCCGAGCAGGCGAAGCAGACCGGCGCCTCGCTGCGCAGCCTGCATGCGTTCGCGCAGCGGCTCGAGCGCGAGGAGGCGAACGGGCGCAGATTCACTGCCCGCGACGCCGACACGCTCGGCGGCGACGCGCAGGATCGCGCCGAGGCGATCGCCGGCCAGATCTCGCAGGCGGCCGGCCAGCTGAACGTCGCGCTGGAGAACTGACCGGAGCGCCTCGCACATGACCTCTGCCATCCGACGCCTTTCGCTCGCGCTCGCGCTCGTCGTGCTGCTGCTCGCCGGCGGCGCGCGCGGCGCGGGCGCGCACGAGCTGCGCGCGCAGCCGTGGCGGGCGGCGGAGGCGGTCAACGGCGGCCTGTTCGCGGCGCAGTCCGAGCTGATCCTCGGCACGCCCGAGCAGGCGGCCCGGCTCGTGGAGCGTGCGCGTATCCATGCCCGCGAGCTGGTGCCGAGCGCGCGCGACCGAGCAGAGAGCGGCCGCGCGCACGGCGGGGCCGGCCGGGTCGGGCCGTCAGCCCGGCTCAGCGCCGGCCTCGCCGCCGCTCGGCGCGCCGCCGCGCAGGGCGACCCCGTGGCGCTCGCGGCGGCGCGCGGCCAGGTGCGCGCTGTCCTGTTCGCGTACGCCTACGACGCGACGCTGGCGGCGGTCGCCGCCGGCGACGTGCAGAAGGCGCGCGCGTGGCTGCTGCTGCGCGAGTTCCGCACCGCGACCCGCTTCACGCGCCCGGGCGCCGACGCGACGCTGGCGCTGGGCGCGTTGGAGCGCGGCACCACGACGCCGGCGACGGCGCGGACCGCCGTCGCGAAGGACCTGCTCGACGCCTACCAGGCGCGCCTGCGCGAGCTGCTCGACGACGCCGCGCGCGGGAACGAGCGCGCGCTGCCGGAGCGGCGTGCGGAGGGGGCCGCGCAGGCCGCCGGCTACTTCGAGCTGCTCGCCGCGCGCTACCGGCAGGATCGAGGCGCCGCCGCGCTCGCCGGCGCGCGCGCGGCGTTCGGCGCGCTCGCCGCGGCTGCGCGCAGCGGCGATCGGGTCGGTTTCGCACCGGCGCCCACCGCGGCGGCGCGCCCAGGCGACCGCGCCGCCTTCGCGCACGCGCACGCCGCCGCGCTGGCCTCGCTCGAGGGCTTCACGGCGGCGCCCTTCACCGACGAGGAGGCGGCGCGGCGCGCGCAGCAGCTGCTGCGCTTCCTCGCGCTCGTGCCGGTCGAGTACGGCCGCGGCACGAAGGACGATCGCGTCACGCTCGACTTCGAGATTCAGGAGGCGGCAGCCTTTCAGAGCGGCTCGCAGGCGGCGTTCGCCGACCTCGAGTCGCTGCTCGCCAAGCGCGACTCCGCCCGCACCGAGGCGGCCGCCGCCGAGCTGAGACGACTCGGCGCGCTCGTCGAGCAGGCGACGCGCCGCACGACCGGCGTCGCGACGGCGGAGGCGGTCGAGCGACTGGCGAGCGCGATCGAGGACGACCTGAGCGCGACGATGCCGGACGCCTGGAAGGCGCAGACGGACGAGTCCGACTACGACCTGATCGCGCTCACGCTCGACCGCATGGAGGCGGCCGTCGGCGCCGGCCAGTACCGCCAGGCCGAGCAGGCGCGGCTCGAGGCGTACGCGTTCTTCGAGTTCGGCCCCGAGCGGCGGCTGAAGGCGTTCGACCCCGGGCTCGCGCTGAAGGTCGAGGGGCTCGTGTGGTTCGGCGACGCCGACCAGCCCGGCCTCGCGAAGCTGATCGGCGAGCGCGCTCCGCGCCGCGCGGTGCACGAGACGCGGATCGTGCTGGACGAGCAGCTGGGCGATGCGGCCGCGACCCTGGGCGACAGCGCGAACAAGGCGCAGGTCGTCGTCAACTCGGCGATCCTGGTGTTCCGCGAGGGGCTCGAGGCGGTCCTGATCCTCGCTGCGATCACCGCCTCGTTCGTGGGCGTGCGGCGCGGCATGCGCCGCCCGGTGCTGATCGGCGCCGGGCTCGGCCTGCTCGCATCGGTGATCACGTGGGTGCTCGCGCAGACGCTGCTGACGTCGCTGGAGCAGTACGGCGAGAAGCTGGAGGCGGTCGTCGGGCTCGTCGCGATCGCGGTGCTGCTGCTGATCACGAACTGGTTCTTCCACAAGGTCTACTGGAGCGAGTGGATCGGCAAGTTCCATCGCCGGCGCAAGCGGCTGGAGCGATACGACAGGGTCGGCTTCATCTCCGCGCAGGTGCTCGGGCTCGCGCTGCTGGGCCTCTCCAGCGTCTACCGCGAGGGCTTCGAGGTCGTGCTGTTCCTGCAGTCGCTGGAGCTGAGCGCCGGCGCCTCGACGGTGCTGGAGGGCGCCGGGCTCGGCCTCGCGATGACGCTCGGCGTGGCGGTGCTGACGTTCGCGCTGCAGCGCAAGCTGCCCTACAAGAAGATGCTGATCGTCACCGGCGTGATGATCGGCGTCGTGCTCGTCGTGATGGTCGGGCAGACCGCGCGCACGATGCAGGGCACCGGCTGGCTGCCGATCACGCCGATCGACGTCGCGCCCCCGTACTGGGCCGGCCTGTGGTTCGGCGTCTACCCGACGTGGGAGACGATCGGGGCGCAGCTCGCCGCCGCCGCCTTCGTGCTCGGCTCCTACTTCCTCGCGCAGGAGGTGCGCGTGAAGCGCCCGCGCCGCCGCGCCCGCGCGCGTGTCGCGATGCAGGCCGAGCCGCAGGAGCGCGCCGCCGAGGCGCCCTCCGACAGGCGCGTGCCGGTGTAGACAGCGAACGCTGCCCAACATATATCGTTGCTAAGCGAAAACGGCTTATCGCTTAGTAAGCTTAGGTTCATGGCCGTTGCCATCCCACAGACCAGCTCGCGCTCGGGCCGCTACCTACTCGCTCATGACGGACCGGAGGGTTACTGGGCGTTTCATCCCCGGCCGCTGCCGCCCGACCCGCCCCTGGCGCTCGATGGGTCGCTGCAGGCGCTGTCCGATCGAGCCAATCAAGCGCTCGGGCGGCTTGACGGCGTCACCGTGCTGTTGGCGAATCCCGATCAGTTCATCCGCAGCTTTGCCCGGAAGGAGGCGGTGCTCTCGTCGCAGATCGAGGGCACGCGCTCCTCGCTCTCGGATCTGCTCCTGTTCGAGCAAGCAGGCGTTCCCTCTGTCTCGCAAGAGGATGCGGAGGAGACTGCCAACTACATCGCGGCGATGGACCACGGGCTCGCCGCCATCCAACGCGCCGGCGCGCCGCCGTTGAGCGCCCGGCTGCTGCGTGAGGTCCACGCCGTCCTGTTGCGCAGCGGACGTGGCTCGCAGAAGGCGCCCGGCGAGTTCCGCAAGAGCCAGAACTGGATCGGCGGGACGCGTCCGGGAACAGCTCGGTTCGTTCCGCCACCGTGGCCCGAGGTCGTGCCCGCGATGGGCGCCCTCGAGCGATTCCTTCACGACGATCCCGACCCGACGCCGGTGCTCGCCAAGGCCGCGCTCGCACACGTGCAGTTCGAGACGATCCATCCGTTCCTCGACGGCAACGGACGCGTCGGTCGCCTGCTCATCACGCTGCTGCTCTGCTCGGAAGGCGTGCTGCGGCGTCCGCTTCTCTATCTCAGCCTCTACTTCAAGCAGCACCGCGACGTCTACTACAACCTGCTCGAGCGAGTGCGGACCGAGGGCGCATGGGAGGAATGGCTGCGCTTCTTCCTCGACGGCGTCGCTGAGGTTGCGGAGTCCACGACCGAGGTCGTGCGTCGACTCGCCGCGATCGTCGAGCGCGATCGCCGATCAATCCATGGCCTCGGACGTGGCGCTGCCACTGCCCACCGTCTGCACGAGCTGGCAGCGGAGCTGGTGATCGTGGGGGCGCCGTCGGCAAGCGTCCGGCTCGGCTTGAGCGAGCCCGCCGTCTACGGGGCGCTCAGACGCCTGGAGGAGGTGGGCATCCTGCGCGAGGTGACCGGGCGTCGTCGCGGACGGCTCTATGCGTATGACGCGTATCTCTCTGTGCTCAGCGAGGGGACGCTGCCGGAGTAGGGCCAGGGCATGTCGTGCGGGTAGGCTTGCCAGCGCCCGATGTCCGACGGCAGCGCCCAGGAGACGAAGCAGGAGCGGCTCAACCGCGAGCTGATCGAGCTGCTCAACGAGGTGCGCGTCGCTCTGCCGGGGGTGCAGGTGCTGTTCGCGTTCCTGCTCGCGGTGCCGTTCCAGCAGCGCTTCGCCGACACGACGAGCTTCCAGCGCGACACCTACTTCGTCGCGCTCGCGCTGTCGCTGATCGCGACCGCGCTGCTGATCGCGCCGACCGCGCTGCATCGGCTGAACTTCCGCGCGCAGGACAAGGAGGCGATCGTGTTCATCTCGAACCGCCTCGTGATCGCCGGCACGTTCGTGCTCGCGCCGGCGATGACTGCGGTGATCGTGCTGATCGCCGACTTCATCTTCAGCACCCCGATGACGATCCTCACCGGCCTCGGCGCCGCCTCGACGTTCCTGCTGCTGTGGCTGGCGCTGCCGCTCAGTCGCCGGCATCACCAGGCGAGATGAGCTTCACCCGCACGACCGCATGGGCGCGTGGGCTCGGGACGCCGCTGCGCGACTACCTGCGCACCGAGACGGGCGGCGCGGCCGTGCTGCTGGCGGCGGCGCTCGCGGCGCTCGCGTGGGCGAACGTCGACCACGACTCGTACGTGCGCGTGTGGGAGACCGAGCTGGCGATCCGCCTCGGCGACTGGACGCTCGCCGCCTCGCTGCGCCACTGGGTCAACGACGGGCTGATGGCGATCTTCTTCCTCGTCGTCGGGCTCGAGGCGCGGCGCGAGCTGGACCTCGGCGAGCTGCGCGAGCGGCGCCGGCTGCTGCTGCCGGCCGCGGCGGCGCTCGGCGGGATGGGCGCGGCGACGGCCGTCTTCCTCGCGCTCAACGCCGGCGGCGACGCAGCGCACGGGTGGGGCGTCGCGCTGTCGACCGACACCGCGTTCGCGATCGGCGTGCTGGCGCTGGTCGGGCCGCGGCTGTCGGGCCGCATGCGCGTGCTGCTCGTCACGCTGCTGGTCGTCGACGATCTCGTCGCGCTGACGGTGATCGCGCTCGCCTACTCGACCGCGCTGTCGGCGACGGCGCTCGCGGTCGCGGGCGCGCTGCTGGCCGCCGTGCTCGTCGCGCGCGCGGCCGGCGTGCGGCGCGGCTGGGTCTACGCGCTGCTCGGCGTCGCGCTGTGGGTCGCGACGTGGAGATCGGGGATCGACCCGGTCGTCGTCGGCCTGCTGATGGGATTGCTGACGGTCGCGCGGCCGGCGGCGCGGGGAGATCTCGAGCAGGCGACGGACCGCTTCCGCGAGTTCCGCGAGCAGCCGACGGCGCAGCTCGCGCAGGTCGCGCGCGCGAGCGTCGAGCAGGCGCTGTCGCCGAACGAGCGGCTCCAGCACCGCTTCCACCCGTGGTCCTCGTACGCGATCGTGCCGCTGTTCGCGCTCGCGAACGCGGGCATTCCGCTCGGCGGCGGCTTCCTGCCCGATGCGCTCGGCTCGCCCGTGACGCTCGCGATCGTGCTCGGCTACGTCGTCGGCAAGCCGCTCGGGGTTCTCGCTGCGGCGCGGCTCGTGCAGCGGATGGGACGCGGGAGGCTGCCGCTGCCGATCGGCTGGGGCGCGCTGGCGGGGACCGGCGCGGCGGCCGGCGTCGGCTTCACGGTCGCGCTGCTGATCGCGCAGCGCGCGCTCGACGGCGCGCTGCTGCGCGAGGCGACGCTCGGCGTACTGCTGACCGTCCTGCTCGCGCCGCTCGTCTCCGGCGCCGTCTTCCGCGCGATCGCACGCCTGCCGCGCCGGCGCCGCCTGCGGCTGCTGATCGGCGACGCCGACGTGCTGGAGGACCTCGCGCTGCCGGTCGACCCCGAGTTCGACCACGTGCGCGGACCCGAGCACGCGTCCGTGACGCTCGTCGAGTACGGCGACTTCGAGTGCCCCTACTGCGGTCAGGCCGAGCCGATCGTGCGCGCGCTGCTCGCCGGCGACGGCGACCTGCGCTACGTGTGGCGGCACCTGCCGCTGACCGACGTGCACCCGCGCGCGGAGCTCGCGGCCGAGGCGGCCGAGGCGGCGGCCGACCAGGGGCGTTTCTGGGACTTCCACGCGTTGCTGTTCGCGCGCCAGGACGCGCTCGAGCCGAAGCAGCTGGTGATCCATGCCGAGCAGCTGGGCCTCGACGTCGAGCGCGTCCGCCGGGAGCTGCGCGAGGGCGAGCACGCCGGCCGCGTGGCGCGCGACGTCGAGAGCGCGGATCTCTCCGGCGTCGCCGGCACGCCGACCTTCTTCGTCAACGGCGCCCGCCATCACGGCGCCTACGACGTCGAGACGCTGACCGCGGCGGTCAAGGCGGCGCGCGCCAAGGCGCTCGTCGCGCAGGACTCCTGACCGACCGCCGCGAATTCGTCTGATCGATCAGCCGAATTAATGATAGAAGCCGCTCCATGGAGCGGTTGATCAACGTCGACCTCGCCGACGTGTGGGACGAGGACGACAGATACGTGATGACGCTGGCGTGGGGCGACCGCGTCGAGGTGACGGGCGAGACCGCGCAGCACGTCGAGATCGTGCGCACGACCTTCAGAGCGGAGGCCGACCTGTCGCGCAGACCGAGACACGTCAGAGGCCGCATCAAGAAGAGAAGAGGCGTGAGAGCGCTCGCCACCGCCGCGGAGCTGGGGATCCTGCGCGTCGACTTCGTCGACGTCCAGCAGGGCGACGGCGCCGTGCTCGAGACGCCCGGCGGCAGCGTCGTGCTGATCGACGGCGGCGACAACAAGCTGTTCGCGCGCTATCTCGCCGGGCGCTTTCGCGATACGAGCGACGCCGAGCCGAAGCAGGTCGACGCGATCGTCGTGACGCACGGCGACGCCGACCACTTCTCCGGCCTGTCCGAGATCGCCGACTCCGAGGCGCTGACCGACAGACCGCACAAGCAGCTGTTCCTGCACCCGCGGCGCGTCTTCCACAACGGCCTCGTCAAGCGCCCGTCGAGCCGCAGAGAGACGGAGCTGCTCGGCCCGACCGTCAGAGGGCCCGGCGGCGGTCCCGTGATCGTCGGTCTCGTGGACGAGCTGCGCGACGTCCCCGACAGCGAGATGAACAGAGACTTCAAGCGCTGGAAGCGGTCGCTGCTGCAGTGGGCGAGACGCGGGCCGATCGAGATCCGCCGCCTGCAACGGGGCGACGACGACGCGTTCGACTTCCTCGCCGGCGAGGGCGTCGGCGTCCAGGTGCTCGGGCCGCTGACCGAGCAGGTGAGCGGCAGACCCGGCCTGCGCTTCCTCGGCGAGCCGCTGCGCCGCTTCGGGCACCGGCCGAGCGGCAGACGTAGATTCGGCGCGCCGTCCGCCTCGCACACGATCAACGGCCACTCGATCGTCCTGCGCGTCACCTTCGGCGGCTGGAACCTGCTGTTCGCAGGCGACCTCAACGAGCAGGCGGAGGAGACGCTCGTCGCCGATCACGACGCGAGACGGATCGACCTGCGCTCGGAGGTGCTGAAGGTGCCGCACCACGGCTCGGCCGACTACCTGCCCGACTTCATCAGAGCCGTCGCGCCGATCGTCTCGGTCGTCTCCTCCGGCGACGAGAGCGCGCGCAAGGAGTACATCCATCCGCGCGCGACGCTGATGGCCGGCCTCGGGCGCTACGCGCGCGTCGAGGAGCCGGTCGTGTTCGTGACCGAGCTGGTGGCGTTCTTCGCGGCGCGCGGCTGGGCGCAGCTGACCGACGACCAGGACGCCGACGAGCGCGTGAGAAGAGGACCGCCGTTCTACGGCTTCTCGCGCGAGGCGTGGGGCACCGTCCGCGTGCGCACCGACGGCGAGCGCCTGCTCGTCTTCACCGACAGCGGCCTGCCGAAGATGAAGGAGGCGTACGTCTTCGCCCTGGGGGACGGCGGGGCGGCCGAGCCGTGCGAGCCGGTCCGCGTCTGAGCGGCGCGCGCGGCTACCCCTTGAAGGTCGACGCGCCGGCGTCGCCGAACGGCTCGTCGCGCTCCCCGACGGCGGTGCGGAAGCCGGCCTGCGCGGCGCGCTGCTGGAACGCGTAGCCCTCGGCCGTGTGGCGCGCGATCCCGTCGAACAGCGTGCCGAGCAGCTGCGTCTGGTGCAGGCCCTGCGCGTAGAGCGACTGGTTCACGAGCAGCTTCATCATCTGCAGCTGGTTGAGCGGCAGCCGCGCGATCCGCTCGACGAGGATCTCCGTGCGCTCGTCGAGCTCGTCGGGCGCCGGCGCCTCGATCGCGAGGCCCCACGCGAGCGCCTCGGTCCCGGACAGGCAGTCGCCGGTGAACAGCAGGCGCTTTGCGCGCTGCGGCCCGAGCCGGTGCGCCCACAGCGAGGTCGTCGGCGAGCCCCACACGCGTGCCGGCGGGTAGCCGATCTTCGCGTCGGCGGCGATGACGAGCAGGTCGGAGCAGAGCGCGAGGTCGGTGCCGCCGGCGACGCAGAAGCCGTGGACCTTGCAGACGACCGGCGTCGCGCTGTGGAACAGCGTCATGAACGCGCGCACGTTGCGGCTCATCATCGCGTGGTCGACGAGCGGGTCCCACGTGCCGGACGGGTCGTGGTTGCGCGCCATCGTCATGGGATCGAGCGGCGAGCCGGCCGGTGCCCTCGACGCCTCCGCGCGCCCCATCCCCTCCGCGCTGTCGACCAGGTCGTAGCCCCCGCAGAAGCCCTTCCCGTTCCCGGCCAGCAGGATCACGTGTACCGCCGGGTCGAGGTCGGCCCGCTCCACGCACGCCGCCAGCTCCTCGATCAGCGTCCGCGTCAGCCCGTTGCCGCGCTCCGGCCGGTTCAGCGTGATCCGCGCCACCCGGTCCGTCACCTCATACGTCATCGTCGTCGGCTCGCTGCTCATGCCGGCCTCCTCTCGCCGAACGGGTCGGCGCGCACGCTACCGGGGGGTCGGGCCGGGGAGCCCCGGGTCCGGCCGGCGGTCGCGGTCAGCCGCCCTCGCGGTCGCGACGGCGGTCGTCTGCGGACGCCTCGCGATCGGCGGCCGCTGCCTCGCGGTCGGCCGCCGCGGCAGCGCGGTCCGCGGCTGCCTGTCGTCGCGTGTGCGCGGCCGCGTCGAGGAGCGGGTCGTACGCGGTGCCTGGGTCGCTCGAGTCGGGCGCCGGCGTCGCACGCAGGTCGCGCGCGGCCGCGGCGCGGTCGCGCGACGCGGCCGCCTCGTCGCGCAATCGCGCGGCGTGATCGCGCGCTGCAGCGGTGAAGTTGCGCTGGCGCGTGACCGCCTCGCGACGAGCCGCCGTTGCGCGTCGCTGGGCGGCGGTCTCGGCGCGCTGCAAGGCCGTGTCACTGCGCTGCTGTTCGCTCGCGGCACGCTCCGCGCGTGACCGCTCCCGCGCAGAGCGCGTGGCCGGGGTGCTGGGGAGCCGGCTGCGCTCCCAGTCGGCGACGGCGTCGTCGCGATCCGCGGCGCGCTGCTCGTCGTCGGCGAGCGCCTGATCGGCCTCGGCGGCGAGCAGGTCGGAGCGGGACAGCGCGCGGTCGGCGTCGGAGTGCACCTGGTCGACTTCCGACGCGGCCTGGTCCAGGCCGGACAGATGCCGGGTGCGCTCTTCGTCCTGCGACATCCGCCAGTCTCGCGCCAGCGACTCGACGTCGCGGGCAGACCTGCGGCCCTTGCGCGACATATCACCCCATATATCGGTAAGTCGGCTGAGCCAACGTACCACTACGCGGCGAGCGCCGCGCGAGCGCCGTGCGATCCGCTCAAGCGACGACGCCGGTGCGCGTGAAGCGCGGGAGCGGGCCGCCGGCGTCGCGCTTCAGCGCGGCCGTCAGGCGGCGCACGACGTCGGGGCGGGCGGCGGCGAGGTTGCGCGTCTCGCCGCGGTCGGTCTTCGTGTCGAACAGGTTCTTGTCGAAGCCGTCGGTGCGCATGAACAGCAGCCAGCGGCCGTCGTGGCACATCACGTAGTCGTCGTACGACGCGGTCATGTACTTGCGCGGCGCGATCTCGCGCTTGCGCGCGCGGTCGAACACGGCGGTCAGGTCCTCGCCGTCCATCCGTCGGGTGGGTGGGCCCGATATGCCGAGGAAGCCGAGCAGCGTCGGCGCGACGTCGTTCGTGGACGCGAAATATCGGTTGCGCCGGCCGGCGAGCTTGCGCTCGGGGTGGCGCACGATCAGCGGCGTGTGGTGGATCTCGCGGTGGATGTGCCGCCCGCTCTTGCCGATCAGGCCGTGCTCGCCGAGCAGGATCCCGTGGTCGCTCGTATACACGACCGCGGTCGAGTCGGTCAGCCCCGCGCTCTCGACCTTCCCGAGCAGGTTGCCGATCCAGTGGTCGGTGAAGGCGAGCTCCGCCGCGTACAGGCCCTGCACGCGCTTGGCGACCGCGGGCGAGAGCCCGAGCTGGCTCATCGCGCCGATCGGCGCGTTGAACGGGTGCAGCGGCTCGTAGTCGAGCGGGTTGTCGCCCGCGAATCGCTGCGCCCACGCGGGCGGCGGGTCCCACGGCTCGTGCGGGTCGAAGCCGTCGATCACGAGCACGAACGGCTGGTGCGCGCGCAGCACGTCGATCAGGTCGATCGCCGCCTTGAACACTCTCGCCGTGAAGTACTCGTCCTCCGGGACCCCGCGCGGCGCGTACGCGAGGTACAGCGCCAGCGCGCTCTCGGCGCCGCTGCCGCCGCGCAGCGACGGCGGCAGGAAGCGCTGCACCTGCGCGACCGGCACCGGGTCGCGGTGTCTGGCGGAGTAGATCGCCGTCTGTCCCTCGAAGCCGACGAAGTGGTCGGCGCGCCGGCGGATGCGCGCGTAGCGGGGGCCGACGAGGAACGGATTGTCGGTCACGTAGGCGGTCGTGACGCCGTGGCGGTCGAGCAGGTCCAGCAGCGTCGGCTCGCTTGACGGGATCGAGCTCCAGCCGGGGTTCTTCGGCAGGAACGGCTCGGGATGCCAGCCGCGGTAGGGGAACTGGCGGTCGCCGGTGAGCAGCGTGTTGCGCGCCGGCCCGGTCGGCATCGCCTCCGGGTGCGCGCGCGTGAACGTGACGCCGTCGCGCGCGAGCGCGTCGAGGTTCGGCGTCAGGCCGCGCCTGCTGCCGTACGCGCCGACGTAGTCCGCGCGCGTCGAGTCGGTGACGATCAGGATCGCGTTCTGCGCGCTCGGGTCGACGGCGCTGCGGCCGTAGCGCTTCAGCTGCTCCGCCACCGCCTGCTCGGCGACCGGGCCCAGCAGCCCCAGCATCGCCGCGCCCCCCGCGCAGGCGCCCGCGCCCTTGCGCAGCGCCTCGCGCCGCGTGACCCCGCGTTCGCTCTCGTGCCCGTCCGCGACCATCGCCGGATCGAAACACACGCAGCGGCGGTGGAGTTGCGGCGGCGCCTTCAGGCGATCGCGCCCGCAAGATCGGCCGCAGCCTCGACCTCCGCGTGCTCGAACGCCGGCTCCATCAGCTCGAGCGCCGACGGCCCGAGGCCGAGCGCTCGCGCCTGTGCGCGCCACTGACGCGTCCCGCTCAGCACCTCACGCAGGACGGCACGGGCATCATCCGGCGAGAGACGAAAGTGCTCCGCGACCTCCATCAGTCGCGCGACGCTCGCCGCGTGGTCGTCGTAGTCGATCGCGGTGGTCAGGAACTTGGGTCCCGGCGCGGGGTTGGGGTTGAGGTCGAACGCGGGCGAGAGCGTCCAGCCTGCGCTGCTCGTCCGCAGGAAACCGTGGTTGCGCAGGTGGTCGTCCGTGTTCGAGATCAGGATCGAGAAGGCGATCCGCCGCCACAGCTCGCGCAGGTCGGTGGCCGCACTCGCTGCATGGCGCTCGATGACGTCGGCGATGTCGAGGTAGCTGCCGGCTTCGCCGTCTGTCGCCTCCAGCATCGTCATCGCGCTCACGTAGCCGATGCGGCGACCGCGCTGGCGGTCGAAGCGGTGGAGCACCAGGATCGCCTTCTCGCCGAACGCGTGCGCGTGTGAGTCGGGAACGGTCACACCGCTGCGTCGGGCGAGCGCGTGCGCGACGGCCTCCCAGCGGATCACGTCCCACTCGTCCGTCGTCGGGCTCGGGAGCTTGGCGATCGCGACGCGGCCGTCGGCGTCGAGCACATGCGCCTTGGGACGCGCGCCGCCGAGCGAGCTGCCGCCGCGCTGGAGCGTGACGAGGTCCTCCGCGGTCGCCTCCTCGCGTTCCAGGCGCTCGGCGGCTGCCAACAGCTCGGGCAGGTCGAGCAGCGACGGGATGCCGGTCACCTCGTCGGCCAGGTACCTGCCGTCGGGGTCGCGAAAGCGCAGCGCGCCCTGACGGAGGTCGTCGCGGACGCCGAGCAGGTAGTCGACCTCGCCGAAGCTCCGCTCGGCCGTGCGCTCCTGGCGTGCGCGACGGCGCTCGCCGCGCTGGATGAGGCGCCGGCCCCAGCGGTCTGGCGCGCAGTCGGAGAATGCGCCGAACAGCGCCCGGCCGACCGGTGTCTGCTGCTGGCCGGATGCGAGCGGCAACGCCGGGTCGAGCTCGTACGCGTCCGCTCGCGTGAGGTAGTCCGGTGCGTACGCGAACGTCGCCGACTCGTTGCCGCGCCGACGGTGCGCCCACAGCCGGCCGGCGAGGACGGCCTCGCCGGCGATCTGGACGATCACGTCGACGGCGTTGTCAGCCATCGCCGCGTCCGGTCAGGTCGCGTGGGCGGATGCGCTGGGGAAGCCGCTCCTCCGAGCGCAGTCGCCCGATGTCGGTCTCATAGGGGTCGAGAGCCCGCACGACGCCGTCGAGAATCCCCAGTGCGCGCAGCACCCGCAGAAGGTTCTCCGTGCTGACGCCGCCCTCGCCGCGCTCGAGGCGGAGCAGCGTGGCGGTCGAGATGCCCGCGCGGTCCGCCAGCTGCGCCTGCGTCAAACCGCGGAGCTTGCGCCACACCGCCACGTGGTCGGCGAGCGTCCGCAGGCTGCGCGCAACGTACAGATTCTTAGAAGCCATATATGCAAGGTTATCACTTCCAAAACTGCATATATGATTGCTTACGTAAGCTCGCGCAGCGCCGGCAGCAGCTCGCGCTCGGCCCACGCGCAGAAGTCGGCCTGCGTGTCGGCGCCGATCTGCACGAGCGCGACCTCGTCGAAGCCGGCGTCGAGGTACGGCCTGACCGCCTCGACGTGCGCCTGCACGTCCGGCCCGCACGCGAGCCCGTCGGCGACCTGCTCGGGCGTCACGAATCTCGTCGCGGCGTCGAACGCGGTCGGGTTCGGCAGGTCGGCGTTGACCTTCCAGCCCAGCCCGAACCAGCGGAACTGCTCGTGCGCGCGGCGCACCGCCGCCTCGCGATCCGGGTCCCAGCAGATCGCGACCTGGCCGATGCGCGGCTTGCCGGCGCCGCCCGCGCCGTCGAACAGCTCGCCCAGCTCCGCCTTCGGCTCGACGGCGATCATCGCGTCGGCGTGTGCGCCCGCGAGCCGGCACGAGTCCGGTCCCGACACCGCGATGCCGATCGGCACGCGCTCGTCCGGCAGGTCGTACAGCACCGCCGACGCGACGTCGAAGTGACGGCCGCGGTAGTTCACGGTCCCGTCGCCGTCGAACAGCGCCGCGATGATCTCGACCGCCTCCTCGAGCAGCTCGTGCCGCTCGCCGACCATCGGCCAGCGCTGCCCGACGACGTGCTCGTTGAGGTTCTCGCCGGCCCCGAGCCCGAGCCGGAAGCGCCCGCCGGACAGGATCTGCATCGTCGCCGCCTTCTGCGCGACGACCGCCGGGTGGTAGCGCAGGATCGGGCAGGTCACGTACGTCATCAGCGGGATCGCGTCGGTCGCCTGCGCGGCCGCGCCGAGAATCGACCACGCGTAGCCGGCGTGGCCCTGGCTGTCGAGCCACGGCGCGTAGTGGTCGCTGATCACCGAGAAGTCGAAGCCCGCCCGCTCGGCCGCCTGCAGGTCGCGCACGAGCTGGTCGGGGCGCGACTGCTCGCACATCATCGTGTAGCCGAAGCTCGCCATGACGATGTCCTACCCCCGTTTGGAGCGCTGACGCGCCGGGGAGCGTCTCCGCCTGACAGGCGTGAACTCGACCGAGGGGAGCGACACCATGGGCGACGGCGACGTCGACACCGCGAAGGGCCGCATCAAGCGAGCCGCCGGCGACCTCACCGACGACGACGAGCTGCGTCGCGAGGGCAAGGTCGACGAGGCGACCGGCACGGTCAAGGACAAGGTCGGCGACGCCGCCGACAAGGTCAAGGACGCGCTCGGGCGCGACCGCGACGACGACGACTGACCACGCGCGCCGCGCGCCGCCCGGATCCTCGTCCACATGGACAAGGCCGCCGCGGCGCGCGGCCGCTAGCCTGCGGTCGGCCGTGGAATTCGAGGTCGTCGCAGCCGAGGCAGCGCAGCACGAGATCCCGCTCGGCGGGAGTCACTTCCCGCCGATCGCCGACTACGGGTTCCTGTCGGACTGCGAGGTCTGCGCGCTCGTCGCGCTGTCCGGCAACGTCGAGTGGATGTGCCTGCCGCGAATGGACGGGCCGTCGGTCTTCGCCGGGATCCTCGACCGCCACGCCGGCCGCTTCCGCGTCGGCCCGCGCGACGAGTACGTGCCGACCGACCGCCGTTACCTGCCCGGCACGATGATCCTCGAGACGACGTGGGGCACCGCGACCGGCTGGCTGCTCGTGCGCGACGTGCTCGTGATCGGCCCGTGGCACCACGGCGAGGAGCGCTCGCACCGCTATGCGCGCTCCCCGCGCGACCACGAGGCCGCGCACGTGCTCTTGCGCACCGTCAGATGCTTGAGCGGCTTCGTCGACGTCGAGGTCGACTGCGAGCCCGCGTTCGACTACGCGCGCAGGCGCGGCGGCTGGAGCTACGAGGGCGCCGGCTACACCGAGGGCGTCTGCAGCGCCGACGGCGACCCGCTGCAGCTGCGCCTGTGCAGCGACATGCGGCTCGGCTTCGAGGGCCCGCGCGCCCGCGCCGAGACGCGCATGCGCGCCGGCGAGGCGCGCTACGTCGCGCTCGGCTGGAGCCAGCACCTGCCGCCCGCGACGTACGCGGAGGCGCGCGAGCAGCTGTCCTACACCGGCAACTTCTGGCACGAGTGGATCAGCCGCGGCCGCTTCCCCGACCATCCCTGGCGCGTGCACCTGCAGCGCTCCGCGCTGACGCTCAAGGGCCTCACGTACGCGCCGACCGGCGCGCTGGTGGCGGCGGCGACGACGTCGCTGCCGGAGACGCCGGGCGGCGAGCGCAACTGGGACTACCGCTACACGTGGCTGCGCGACTCCACGTTCATGCTGTGGGGCCTCTCGACGCTCGGCTTCGACCGCGAGGCGCACGACTTCCTCTACTTCATCATGGACCGCCTCGAAGCCGGCCGGCCGCTGCGGATCATGTACGGGATCGACGGGCGCGAGCGGCTCGACGAAGAGGAGCTGCCGCACCTGTCGGGCTACGAAGGCGCGAGACCGGTGCGCGTCGGCAACGGCGCATGGGACCACCGCCAGCACGACGTGTGGGGCGTGCTGCTCGACTCGATCCGCCTGCACGTGCGCTCGGGCGACCGGCTCGACGACCGCATGTGGCCGCTGATCGTGCAGCAGGTCGACATGGCGGTGGCCGAGTGGCGCAGACCGGACCGCGGCATCTGGGAGGTGCGCGGCGAGCCGCGGCACTTCACCTCCTCGAAGGTCTTCTGCTGGGTCGCGGCGGATCGCGGCGCGCGCCTCGCGCGGCTGCGCGGCGATCGCGCGGCGGCGAGACGCTGGCGCGCGGCGGCGGACGAGATGCACGCCGAGATCTGCGAGCGCGGCGTCGACGCGCGCGGCGTGTTCGTGCAGCACTACGACACGGAGGCGCTCGACGCGTCGCTGCTGCTGATCCCGCTGCTCGGCTTCCTGCCGCCGAGCGACCCGCGCGTGCGCGCGACGGTGCTCGCGATCGCCGACGAGCTGACCGAGAACGACCTCGTGCTGCGCTACCGCGTCGAGGAGACCGACGACGGCCTGCACGGCGAGGAGGGCACGTTCGCGATCTGCTCGTTCTGGCTCGTGTCCGCGCTCGTCGAGATCGGCGAGGTCCAGCGCGCCCGCGACCTGTGCGACAAGCTGCTCTCCTACGCCAGTCCGCTGCAGCTGTACGCCGAGGAGATCGACCCGCACTCCGGCCGCCACCTCGGCAACTTCCCGCAGGCGTTCACCCACCTCGCGCTCATCAACGCGGTGATGCACATCATCCGCGCGGACGAGGCGCTGGTGGAGGATCCGCGCTGACGCGCAGGCCCGGCGCTATCTCGCGCGGCAGACGTCCGCGTTCTCCGCCTGACGCAGCGGCGAGCGCGGACCGGCGACCAGCACGTACTTCGCGAGCGCGCTGCGCGGGTCCGCCTTGGCGCGCCGCGCGTTGCGCAGCTGCGCCGCGGTCGCCTCGCCGAAATGGCCCGGCCAGCAGGCCCAGCTCGCGCGCGCGAGGTCGACGAGCGGCGTCGTCTCGGCGCGGAAGGCGAAGCGACCCGATCCGCACACGAGCCAATCGCTGCCGAGGTTTCTGAGGATCTCGCGCGGGTGCTCGGCGCAGCCGTTCGGGTAGCTCGGGTGCCCGCCGAACGCGGCCTGGACGACCGGATGCCCGTCGTCGAAGCGCAGCAGCGGGCTGTCCCACGGCAGCGTCACGCCCTCCTGGTCGTGGCGTGCCGTGTAGAGGAAGCGGGGCTCGAGCGTGCTCGGGTCGAGCAGCACGCTGACGTGCTCCCAGTCGCCCTCGTGCAGGTCCACGTTGACGGTGGCGGCGGCGATCGGCGAGGTCGCCATCAGTCTCCGCGCGACCCTCGCCGGGTAGTAGTTGAACGGGTAGAAGAACCAGTACTGCAGGCTGCGCAGGCCGGGCGGCGCGCCCGGATAGCGGCTGCCGTAGGTGCCGACGCCGGCGTCGTAGACGTACAGCTGCGCGGAGCGCCACGGGTCGAGCGCCGTCGGCTCGGCGAGCCAGTCGCCGGTGGAGCGCAGCGGCGTGCGCTGGCCGCGCAGGAACGCGCTGAACTGGGCCGTCGGATCGCCGTGACCGAGCGTGGCGGGGTAGTCGAGGTAGTCGTCCTCGCTCGCCTCGGCCGGCGTGAGGTCGGCGAGCGTCGGCGGGGAGGCGACGCAGCTGCCGCCGCGCATCAGGCAGGTGGCGCGCTGGCCGCCGTGCCGCAGCCCGTAGCCGAAGCTGCCGCGGCTCTGCAGGACGTTCGCGACCGAGACCGGCCAGAAGCGGTCGGCGACCGTCACCTCGAGCGTCGGCTGGTATCTGCGGGCGAGCGCCGCGAGCGCGGGCGCCGAGGTCTCGGCGATCGTCGCCTCGCCGCCGCTCGCGCGTCCGCCCGGCGGCGCCGGGCCGACGAGCGCGCCGCCGCCGAGCGCGTCGCCGGGCTCGTCGGGTGCCAGCTCCGCGTCGCAGGTCGACTCGCGCGACCGCAGGTCGGCGTGGAAGACGCTGTCGAAGTGCTCGTCGATCCCGAGCGCGCGCAGCGCGATCGTCGCGAGCGATGGGCGATCGCCGGTGTCGAACGTGTAGTGCTCCGAACTGAGCGTCGTGCGCTCGATCGCGTCGGCGGGCACGAGCACGGCGCGCTCGCTGCGGGAGGTCGCGTTCGCGAGGCCGGTGCACGTGGCGAGGTAGACGCCGTCCGCCGTGCGGCCGAGGTAGCCGCCGACCTGCCGCCCGGCGCTCGTCTCCACCACCGCGCGCGTGAACGAGACGGGCGGCTGCGCGGCGAACGCGAGCCCGACGAGCACGTACACGGCGAGCAGCCCCCACAGCAGCGGCGAGCGCAGGAAGGCGACGGCCGAACGCGGCCGCTCGAGCCGCGCGATGCGGCGCCCGAGCAGCGCGATCGCCACGGACGCGATCACGAGCACGCCGATCGGCGCGGCCGCGAGGAAGGCGACCGCGATCGCGAGCACGATCGCGGCGACATGGCTGCGCAAATGCAGCGGGCCCCACGTCGCGAGCCGCCAGACGGCGAGCGTGGCGACCACGAAGAAGGCGACGATCGCCGCCCAGTTGGGGAGGATCAGCTCGACGACGCGCGCGACCGCCAGCCCGAACAGCGCCGCCAGCACGAGCACGTTGAAGCCGGCGACCGTCCGCACGGCGCCCTCCCCGAGCGGGGCGGGCTCGTGGGATCCGGCGACGCCGGGCGGCGTCCCGCGCAGCCGCTCCTCCTCCCGCACGGCCACCGCGCGGGCGACGCCTCTATGGACGACGACGGCGTGCCAGTCCCGCCGGTGCTCTCTCCAGCCGATCCGGCCGACGAGCCAGCAGACGACGCACGCGACCGCGAACGCGGCGGCCACGAACAGCAGCGCCTCGACGCCGACGACGAGCAGCGTGCGCGGCTCCGCGAGCGCGGTGAGCGTGCCGCCCGGCAGCCGCGCCGTCATGAGGCGCACCCACGTGACGAGGCCGCCGAACAGGTAGACGTAGCCGACCAGGCCGACGAGCGACGCCGCCAGCGCCGTGAACGATCTCAGGTCGTTGCCGACCGACTTCGGGGCGCCTCTGTCCGCTTCGCCCGACCCCGCCATGCGCGCATCCTTCCAAGAAACGGATCGTCGTGTGGTGCTCAGGCGTCGAGCACCGGCGTCAGCAGCCCGCGACCGGCGAGGCCGCAGATGCCGTCGAGCGCGTCGAGCGCGTCCGCGTAGAGCCGCCGGTGATCGCGCAGTGCCCACAGCGTCTCGCAGTGCTGCCAGGCGGCGTTGCGCGCCTCCCCGATGCTCCACATCGCGAGCACGTCGTCGAGGCGGCCGAGGACGTGGTCGGCGACGCCGACGAGGCCGGTGGCGAAGCGCGCCTTCACCTGCTCCTCGACGGTCGTGAGCGTGCCGTTGACGCGCTGGTAGTCGGCGTGCGGCGCGCCGTCGGGCTCGGGGCTGAGGCCGAGCTGCTCGAACGTCGCGATCAACGCGAGCGGGAGGTCGTGGTTGATGTGCGCGTTCATGCCGGCGAGCGCGAACTGGATCGCCGCGACGCGTCTGTCGCCGCGGCGCTCGAACAGCGGCGCCCACGCGCGCGACGGCTTGCGACCGGCCGCGACGGCGTCGACCGCGTCGAAGTACAGCTGCGCGAACGCGACGTCGAGCGCGCGGAGGAACGCCGGGTCGGCGAAGCCCTCGTCCGCGACGCGGCTGTCGACCGCGCGCGTGACCGCGAGGTACAGCGCGTTGAAGCACGCGACCCCGTCCGTCGGAGCGAGCCCCGCCTCGATCGCCTCCATCTGCGCGATCACGGCTGCGATCGGGTTGGCCGGCGATGGGGCGGAGGCGGCGGGCATCGGCCCACCCTAGTCGGCGCGCGCGTGGGCGCGACGCGCATGACCTCGACGCGCCTGGTTCAGCAGCGCCCGCGCGGCCGGCGCGTGGCGCTTGCCGGTGCGCCAGCAGAGCGAGATGCGGTGGCGCAGCGTCGGCGCCCGCAGAGCGACTGTCCGCACCGGCGGGCCGGGCGCCTCGGCGTCGGAGCGCGGCAGCACCGCGACGCCGAGGCCGGCCGCCACGAGCGCGCGCATGCGCGCGACCTCGCGCGTCTCGAACGCGATCCGCGGCTCGAAGCCGGCCGCGCGCGCGGCGCGCTGGACCGCGTCGCGGATCGTCGCGCCGGCGGGGAAGGCGATCAGCTCCTGCTCGCGCAGGTCGGCGACGCGCAGGCGTGCGCGATCGGCCAGTCGGTGTCGCTCGGGCAGCGCGAGCACGAGCGGCTCGTCGGCCAGCTCCACCAGCTCCAGGCCGCGGCGGTCGCGTTCCTCCACGACGGACAGGAACGCGAGCTCGAGCGCGTCGTCGCGCAGCTGCTCGGCGAGCGTCGTGGAGAGGTCCTCGCGCACCGCCAGCTCCACCTGCGGGAAGTCCGCGTGGAAGTCGGCCAGCAGGCGCACGAGGTCGAGCGGGCCGGGGGTCGTCGTGAGGCCGATCGTGACGCGCCCGCTCACGAGCCCGGTCAGCTGCTCCAGCTCCGCGCGCGCGTCGTCGAGCTCGCTCAGCACGCGCCGCGCGTGCGCGACGAGCAGCTCGCCCGCCTCGGTCAGGTGGACGCGGCGCGTCGTGCGGTCGACGAGCCCCACGGCCAGCTCGGCCTCGAGCTTCGCGACCTGTTGGGAGAGCGCCGGCTGCGCGACGCGCTCGCGCGCGGCCGCGCGCGTGAAGTGCCGCTCGTCGGCGAGCGCGACGAGGTATCTGAGCTGGCGCAACTCCATAACGAAATCTTATGAGAATGCTATGAACTTCGTCTTGGACTTCTGAATCGCGCGGCGCGATGCTGCGCCGCTGATGACCGGCAAGCTGGTGGCATCGGCGGAGGAGGCCGTTCGCGACGTCGCGCACGGCATGACGCTCGTCGTCGGCGGCTTCGGCCTGTGCGGGATCCCCGAGGCGGCGATCGCGGCGCTGCGCACGCGGGGCGTCCGCGACCTCACCGTCGTCTCGAACAACTGCGGCGTCGACGACTTCGGCCTCGGGCTGCTGCTCGCGAACCGGCAGATCCGCAAGATGGTCTCCTCCTACGTCGGCGAGAACAAGATCTTCGAGCGGCAGTTCCTGTCCGGCGAGCTGGAGGTCGAGCTGGTCCCGCAGGGGACCCTCGCCGAGCGCATGCGCGCCGGCGGCGCCGGCATCCCCGCCTTCTACGTGCCGGCCGGCGTCGGCACGCCGGTCGCGGACGGCAAGGAGGAGCGCGCGTTCGACGGCACGCCGTACCTGCTCGAGCGCGCCATCGTCGGCGACTTCGCGCTCGTGAAGGCGTGGAAGGGCGACCCGCTCGGCAACCTCGTCTACCGCCGCACCGCGCGCAACTTCAACCCGCTCGCGGCGACGGCCGGGCGCGTCACGGTCGCCGAGGTCGAGCAGTTCGTCGGCGTCGGCGAGCTGGACCCCGACGAGATCCACACGCCCGGCGTGTTCGTGCAGCGGATCTTCGCGGCGACGCCCGAGAAGCGGATCGAGCGGCGCACCACGCGGGCCGAGGCGAGGGCGGCGGCGTGAGCGCCTCCGCGCGCGAGGACGCGCCGCGCGAGCGGTCGCCCCGCGACCGCATCGTCGCGCGCGCCGCGCGGGAGATCCAGGACGGCATGGTCGTCAACCTCGGCATCGGCATGCCGACGCTGATCGCGAACCTGATCGGCGATCGCGCGGGCGTGCTGCTGCAGTCCGAGAACGGGCTGCTGGGGATCGGTCCCTATCCGCTCGACGAGCAGGTCGACGCCGACCTGATCAACGCCGGCAAGGAGACGGTCACCGCCGTCCCGGGCGCGTCCTACTTCGACAGCGCGGACTCGTTCGCGATGATCCGCGGCGGCCACGTCGATCTCGCGATCCTCGGCGGCATGGAGGTCTCGCAGAGCGGCGACCTCGCCAACTGGATGATCCCCGGCACGATGGTCAAAGGGATGGGCGGCGCGATGGACCTGGTGGCCGGCGCCAAGCGCACCGTCGTGATCATGGAGCACCGCAACAAGGTGGGCGAGTCGAAGGTCAAGCCGGCCTGCGAGCTGCCGCTCACGGGCCGCGGCGTGGTGGACCGGCTGATCACAGACCTGGCGGTGTTCGACTTCGTGCCGGACGCCGATCCCGCCCGCCCGCGGATCATGACGCTGGTCGAGACGCAGCCGGGCGTCAGCGTCGAGCAGCTGCGCGATCAGACTGACGCGGACTTCGCCGGGTGAGTCGTACAGGACCAGCCGTCAAGGTGCCTTTTTGATCCCCTGCCTGATTGATGCTGGTCAGCATCCGTAATTATGGACTGGATTGATACCTTGACCGGCCACTTGATCCAATGATTCCATTGCGTTCGAGCGGCTACCCGTGCGGGCTGGCGTCGCTCTGAGTGAGGACGGATGGAGGAGCAGAGCGTGATCGATCGGCGGGTCGATCTGCTCACGCGCAACCTCTCGGCTGGTCGTTGCCGCAGGACAGTGACTAACAGAGGAGGGACGATGTTGCACAGAAGAGTCGACGGGCGTCGGGGCTCGCCGTCCGTCGTCGCGCGCGCTGTCCGGATGCTGCTCGCGGTCGTCGCGGCGGCTTCGCTCACGCTCGGGCTCGCGGCATGCGGCGGATCCGAGAGCGACCCCGGCACGGGTGACAACGTCGCTTCGAACGACGGGCAGAGCGCCACGTTCGCCGGGGGGCAGGACATCGAGGGCAAGAAGGTGTTGTTCCTGATCTACACCGAGGCCAGCAACTTCTTCTGGAGACCGTCGCTGAACGGGATCGCGGCCGCGGAGGCGATGACGGGCCTCGACGTTCAGGTCGAGTACGGCGACTCCGACGACGCGAAGATGGTCAACAAGCTGCAGACGGCGATCGCGCAGAGATACGACGGCATCGCGGTCTCGATTCCCACCGCTGGGCTCAACAAGGCCCTGTGCGACGCTCATGAGGCCGGGATCCCCGTGGTCGCGTTCAACAACGCGGCGCAGACCGGGGAGGCGAAGGACTGCGTGCTCGCGTACGTCGGCCAGGACGGAGCGCAGGCCGGCGAGCTGATCGCCTCGAAGATGATCGAGGCCGGCAGAATCGAGGATGGCGCCCACGGCTTCTGCCCGGTGGAGTATCCGAATGCGGTCTATGCAGACCTGCGCTACTCCGGCGTCATGAGAGCGCTCGAGACGATCGGGGCGACGTGCGAGCTCACCGGCGTCGGGCCGGACACGGCTCCGGCGCAGGACAAGATGACGCAGTACCTCCTGGGCCACCGCGACACCGACTTCATCATCAACCTCGGCGGCACGCCGAACACCGTCGCGGCGGCGGCGATGGAGAAGGCGGGGGTGGACGTGCCCGCGGGCGGGTTCGACCTCGGCAACGGGAGCATCCTCAGAGACATCAAGGCCGGCAAGCTGTACGCCACCGTCGATCAGCAGCCGTACTCGCAGGGCTTCCTGCCGGTCATGCAGCTCGCCCTGTATCTCAAGTTCGGGCTGTACCCGGCGGACATCTCCACGGGCGGGAACGGGCTCGTCGACTCGAGCAACGTCGATCAGGTCCTCTCGCTGGTGCCCGACTACCGCTGAGAATCGTGCTCGCCACCATTGACACAGGCGCGGCCGCTGTGGCGGCTGCGCCGGGGGCGGGAGCGATCAGTCCCCGCGATCGGACGGTCGACCGCGCGTACCGGTTGCGTCAGTCCGGCGCGGACATCCTGCTGATCTTCGTCGTGCTGCAGCTCGGCAGCGTGATCTACGCGCTGCTGGAGCCGGACCGCTTCCCGTATCTGACCGACGCGAACATCTCGCTCGCGCTGCAGGCGATCCCCCTGCTGGGCATCGTGGCGCTCGGCGTCGGCGTGCTGATGATCGCCGGCGAGTTCGACCTCTCCGTCGGGGCGAACTTCATCTTCAGCAGCGTGATGGTGGGGCAGCTCACCGAGCGCGGCACGCCCGAGGTCGTGGCGGTGCTCATCGGTCTCGGGATCGGGGTCGGGATCGGGCTGCTCAACGGATACCTGACGCTGCAATTCCGCATCCCATCGTTCGTCACCACGCTGGGGACGATGGGCATCTGGTCGGCGGCCACGCTGCTGTTCCACGGCACCGCCTCCCAGGCGTACGTCCCGTCGGACACGCTCTCGAACCTGCTGGCGGGCGAGCTCGGCATCTTCAGCGCACAGTTCCTGTGGCTGCTCGCGTTCGCGATCGCGCTGTGGGGGTTCCTGCAGCGGCACCGGCTCGGCAACCACGTCCTCGCCGCGGGCGGGAACGCGCTCGCGGCCATCAGCACCGGCGTGCCGGCCAAGCGCGCCAAGCTGCTGGCGTTCGCGATCGCCGGCTTCGCCGCATCGCTGTCCGGCCTGCTCGCGGCGGCTCGGGTCGGGAACATCTCCCCGGCGGGCGGAACCGACCTGCCGCTGCAGGCGATCGCCGCATGCGTCATCGGCGGGGTGGCGCTCGCCGGCGGTCGCGGGACCGTGCTGGGGATCTTCGTCGGCGCCTCCCTGATCTACTGGATCCAGGATGTCCTGCTGCTGCTCGCGGCGCCCGCGTACTACCTGACCGCCTTCGTCGGCGGGCTGATCATCGCCGCCGGAATCCTCTACGAGCGGGTGCGCGGCCGTGGCTAGCCCGGCGAGCGTACCGCTGCTGCGGGCCGAGGGCGTGAGCAAGACCTACCGCGGCCTGCGGGCGCTGCGCGACGTCTCCTTCGAGGTCGGGCGCGGCGAGATCGTCGGCCTGCTCGGCGACAACGGCGCCGGCAAGTCGACGCTCATCAAGATCCTCTCCGGCGTCATCGAGCCCGACGCGGGGACGCTCCACTGGGAGGGCAGACCGGCACCGATCCGCAACCGCGCCGACTCGGCCCGCCTGGGCATCGAGACGATCTTCCAGGACTCCGCGCTCGTGGACTCGATGAGCGTCGCCCGGAACATCTTCATGGGTCGCGAGCTGACCGCGCCGCTCGGCTTCCTGCGCTTGAGCAGGATGCGCGACGAGGCTGCGGAGGTGCTCGAGACGATGGTCGGGATCCAGGGCATCGACAGCCCGGAGAAGCTCGTCGGCGACCTCTCCGGCGGACAGAAGCAGGCCGTCGCGATCGCTCGCGCGGTGCACTTCAAGCGCGCTCTGCTGCTGCTCGACGAGCCGACCAACCACCTTGCGGTCCGCGCCACCGAGGCGCTCTTCCAGTACGTCAGGTCGCTGCGCGAAGGAGGCATCTCCAGCCTCCTCGTCACCCACAACCTGTTCGACGCCTTCCAGATCTGCGATCGCTTCTTCGTGCTCTCGCGCGGAGCCGTGACGTTCGCAGCCGCCAGAGACACGACGAACATCGAGGAGCTCGTACGCCATGTCAGCAAGGATTGACGACGTCGTGCGCTGGGGGCTGCTCTCCACCGCGGCGATCAACGGGCCGGTGCTGGACGGCTGCGCAGGCTCGTCGACCGTGCGCTTCGCGGCCGTCGCCAGCCGCAACGCGGACAAGGCCAGCGCGTTCGCGCGGGCGCACGGCATCCCGCGCGCGTACGGGAGCTACGAGGAGCTGCTCGCCGATCCGGACGTCGAGGCGGTCTACGTCTCGCTGCCCAACGCGCTGCACCTCGAGTGGTCGCGCCGCGCGCTGGAGGCGGGCAAGCATGTCCTATGCGAGAAGCCGCTCGGGATCGACCCGGACGAGGTCGGCCTCGCCTTCGACGCCGCCGCTGGCGCCGAGCGGCGGCTCGTCGAGGCGTTCATGTACCGCTTCCACCCGCAGACGGAGCAGCTCCGGCAGCTCGTCGCCGCCGGAGCGATCGGGTCGGTGCGGCTCGTGCGCGCGACGCTGAGCTTCACGATGACCGCGCCCGAGACCGACGTTCGCAGCTCCGTCGAGCTCGACGGCGGGGCGTTGATGGACCTCGGGTGCTACTGCGCGAACGCCTTTCGCCTGTTCGCGGGCGAGCCCCGGCTCGTCCAGGCCCATGCCGTCGAGGCGGCGTCGGGCGTCGACATGCGCTTCGTCGGGACGCTCGTGGGAGCGGACGGCGCCGTCGGGCAGTTCGACTGCGCGATGGATCTGCCGCGACGGGATCTGCTCGAGCTCGTCGGCAGCGAGGGGACGATCGTCGTGCCGGATCCGTGGCATTGCCGCGGCGAGCCGTTCGAGCTGCGCCGAGGGGACGAGTGCAGACGCGTCGCGACGCCGGCGGCCGATGCCTACCGCGTCCAGTTCGAGACCGTCTCGCGGGCGATCCGCGACGGACGTCCGTTGGAGTTCGGACGCGACGACGCGATCGCCCAGGCGACCGTCCTCAGCGCGCTGCGCGCCTCGGCGCGAACGGGCGCGCCGACCCGCGTCGGCATGGCATGACGGTGCGGCGCAACGAGACGAAGGCGCGGCTCGCGCGCGGCGAGCGGGCGCTCGGCTGCTTCCTGCGCTTCCCGGACCCCGGGCTCGCCGAGCTGCTCGCGTTGCAGGGACTCGACTTCGTCGTGTTCGACGGCGAGCACGGCGTGCTCGCACCGCGGGAGTGCGAGCAGCTCGCGCGCGCGGTCGAGCTGCACGACGTCACGCCGGTCGTCCGGGTCGAGGAGAACCGCGCGCCGTCGATCCTGCGCTACCTCGACGCCGGCGCGCTCGGATGCCACGTGCCGGGCGTCGAGTCGCGCGAGGACGCGGTCCGCGCGGTGCGTGCCGTCAAGTTCCGTCCGCTGGGAGACCGGGGGCTGTCGGCGTCGCGCGCCAGCGGCTTCGGCGCGGCGGACGGCTTCCCGGCGTACGTCGCGGCCGCGAACGACGAGACGCTCCTGGTCGTCCACGTGGAGAGCGTGGCCGGCGTCGCCGCGGTCGACGAGATCGCCGCGGTCGAGGGCGTCGACGTCCTGCTCGTCGGAACGCTCGACCTCTCCCACGACCTCGGCCGCCCCGGCGAGCTGCGGCACCCCGACGTGGTGGCCGCGGCGGATCGGATCGCCGTGGCGGCGGCGCAGGCGGGCAAGGCGCTCGGCGCCGTCGTCGGGAGGGATCCGATGGACATGCAGGCTTGGATCGAGCGTGGTGCGCGCTACGTGCTCACCACGGTGGAGTCATTCGTGACGCCCAGCGTCGAGCGCTTCCTGGCGCAGGCGCGCAGCGGCGAGCCGATGCGAGAGGAGCTGGGATGCTGAGAGTCGGGAACGCGCCGCTGTCGTGGGGCGTCTTCGAGGGGGACGCGGAGACGAACCCCGCGTGGTCGTCGGTGCTCGACGAGATCGTCGAGGCCGGCTACCGGCGGACGGAGCTCGGTCCGATCGGCTTCCTGCCGGAGGACGCCGACGCCTTGCGGGCAGAGCTCGGTCGCCGCGAGCTGGAGCTCGGCGCGGGCTTCGTCTACGAGCACATGCACGATCCCGCGCAGCGCGAGGTCGTCATGCGCAACACGCGGCGCGTCGGGAGACTGCTCTCAGCGCTCGGCGCGCGCCACCTCGTCGTGATCGACCGCATGGTCCCCGAACGGCAGCGCACGGCCGGCCGCTCCGAGCGCGCCGAGCGGCTGTCGCCGGAGGCGTGGTCCGAGATGATCGCGACGATCGACGCCGTCGCGCGTCTGGCGGCCGACGAGTTCGGCCTGCGGCCGGTGCTCCACCCTCACTGCGGCACGCACATCGAGTTCGCCGACGAGATCGAGCGGGCGCTCGCCGAGCTCCCGCACGCGACGATCGGCCTCTGCGTCGACACGGGTCACAGCGCCGTCGCGGGCCTTTCGGCCGCGGAGCTGACGGACCGCTACGGGGAGCGCGTCGAGTACCTTCACATCAAGGACGTCGATCCGGTGGGGTTGCAGCGCATGCTCGACGAGGATCTCGAGTTCGACGAGGCGCTCGGGGTCGGGCTGTTCTGCCCGATCGGCCAAGGCATCGTCGACTTCGCAGGGCTGCGCGCGGCACTCGAACGGATCGGGTTCTCCGGTTCGGCGACCGTCGAGCAGGATCCCGATCCACGCGTGGATCTGAGCGACTACAGCGGCCTGGCGGCCGCGCGCGAGAGCCTCTCGTTCCTGCGCGACGTCGGACTCGCCGCGAACGACGGCGCCGATCGGGAGGCGGTCCGATGAGCGCCGCGACGGGCGCCCGCCGGCGCATCGGCGTCGGCGTGATCGGCTTCGGCTGGCTCGGCCAGGCGCACAGCCGCTCGATGCTGCGCATCCCGACCCTGTTCCCCGAGCGGTCGTTCGACCCGGAGCTCGTCGTATGCGCCGACACCGTGCCGGCGCGGATCGAGGACGCCGTCCGGTCGTTCGGCTTCAGGCGCGGCACGCACGACTGGCGCGAGGCGTTCGAGGACGAGGACGTCGACCTCGTCGTGATCGCGGCCCCCAACATGCTCCACGTCGAGATGGTCGAGGCGGCAGCCGCGGCCGGCAAGCACATCATGTGCGAGAAGCCGGTGGGCGGCACGCCGCAGCAGACCGCGCGTGCGGAGGCGGTCGCGCGGGGTGCGGGCGTGACGACGGGCGTGGGCTACAACTACCGCTGGGCGCCGCTGGTGCAGTACGCGGCGCGGCTCATCGCCGACGGCAGCCTCGGGGAGATCACGAACTACCGCGGCCGCTTCTTCTCGATGTACGGCAGCGACCCGCTCGGATTCCTGTCCTGGCGGTTCCTCGAGGATCAGGCCGGCCACGGCGCGACGACCGACCTCCTGAGCCACGCGGTCGACTTGGCGCACATGCTGATCGGTCCGATCGAGCGGGTCGTCGGAGCGACCGAGACGTTCATCCGCGAGCGTCCGCTGCCGCCGGAGGGCGGCAGCCACTACGGACGCGGCCGTCCCGGCGATCCCACGGGCGCCGTCACCAACGAGGACTACGCGGGGATGCTGTGCGAGTTCGCGAACGGGGCGCGCGGGACGTTCGAGGTCAGTCGCGCGATCGTCGGTCCGGAGAGCCAGATGGCGTTCGAGGTGTACGGGACCAGAGGCGCGCTCGCCTGGAATCTCGAGAAGCTCAACGAGCTGCAGCTCTATCTCATCGAGGACGAGTTGCACTCCGGCTATCGCACGATCTTCGGCGGCGACCGCTTCCCGTACCACGGGCACTTCGTGCCTGGCGACGCGAACGCGATCGGCTTCGAGGATCTCGTGGTGATCGAGGACTACGAGCTCTGTCGCTCGATCGCCGAGGGAGTGGAGTTCCGCCCGAGCTTCGAGGACGCGCTGAGATGCGTCAGCGTCCAGGCCGCGCTGCTGGCGTCGTCCGAGTCCGGGACGTGGCAGGACGTCGTCCGGGTGAGCGATGCGACCTCGGACTGACTACCGCGTCCGCTGAAGCACGCCCGGGTTGACGGCGCCGTCCGGCACGCGGCCGTCGAGGACGTCGAGGACCTGCTGGACGCATTGGCGCGTCATCGCGTCGATCGCTTCGCGCGAGAGGCCCCCGATGTGCGGTGAAAGCACGAGGTTGGGCAGGTAGCGCAGGCCGGCGTGCCGGGGCGGCTCCTCGACGAAGACGTCGAGCGCGGCGGCGCGCAGGTGCCCGCTCGTGAGCGCCTGCACGAGCGCGGGCTCGTCGATCAGTCCGCCGCGCGAGGCGTTCACGAGCACCGCGCCGGGTCGCATCGTCGCCAGCTCGGCGGCTCCGATCATCTTCAGCGTGTCGGCGGTGAGCGGCGCATGCAACGTCACCACGTCGGCCCAGGCGAGCAGCTCCTCCAGCGACCCGCAGGCGCGGTCTCCGTCCGGTGCGGCGACCGGGTCGAACACCCGGATCTGGGTCCCGAACCCTTCGAGGCGCCGCACGACGGCACGTCCGATCCGCCCGTATCCGATGACGCCGACGCGCTTGCCGTGCAGATCCCACGGCGTCAGCTCCCCGCCGCGATCCCACTCGCCTCGACGCATGCTCGCGTCGTGCTCGACGATCCGCCGCAGCGCCGCCAGCAACAGGGCCAGCGTGTGATCCGCGCACGTTTCGTCATTCAAGCCAGGCGTGGTCGTCACGACCACGCCGGCACGCGTCGCCGCATCGAGGTCGATGCTGTCGACGCCAACGCCGGAGCGCGCGATCACCCGCAACCCCGGCGCCGCCGCAAACACGTCCGCGGTGAACGGGTCCGCGCTCGCGATCACCGCGACCGCACCCTCGACCAGCTCCGCCACCTCCGCAGGCAAGCGGCCGCCACGCGGACCCGCATGGTTCAGCGTGAGCCCCGCGCGTCGCAACCGCACCCCCGTCGACTCGCCGTCGACGTCGAAGCCCGGAGCGGTGACGAGCACGCGGTCGCACGCGTGCATGGCCATCTTGGCGTCTGCACGCTCCTTGCCCGGGACGTTCACCGCCACATCCCAACATCAGACAGCACATAGCGTCAAGGTATCAATGCTGTACGTCCATCAAACGTCTGCGCCGATCTCGCGGGAGCAGCGGCTTGCCGCCTTGCACACGAGCTCGCCCACCTCGTCGATGGCCGCCGCGGGCGTCGGCAGCGCGCCGAGTGCCGCGACGACGCGCCCGACATGGTCGACGACCGGGCTCGCGACCGTTCGCACGCCGGCGCGGTGCTCCTCGTCCTCGACGGCCCACCCACGCTCGCGCACGTTCGCGAGCTCGAGCAGCAGATCGCCGCGCGTGACGACCGTGCGCCCCGTGTAGGCCAGCAGCTCCTGGGCGAGCGCTTCGCCGAGCAGCGCCGTGTCCGCGCTCAGGAAGACCTTTCCGGCGGCCGTCGCGTGCAGTGGGCCGCTGCGCGTCAGCAGGCTCGCGGCCGCGAGCGGATCGACGCCGGGCGGCTCGTCGACGTGCGAGAGCGCGACGCCCGCGCCCTCCAGCACCGCCACGAAGCGGGCACCCGCGAGCCGCGGGTCCAGGGCCGCCAGGTGCCGCCGGGCGGTCGCGAGCAGGTCGAGCCCGTCCGCCACCTGCCGCCCGAGCACCGCGAGGCGCGAGGTCGCGCGGAATGCCACGTGCCGTCCGCCCGCCTCCGGTTCGGCGTAGCCCTCGTCGACGAGCCGCGCGAGCAGGCGCCGCGCCGTGCGGCGGTGAACCGCCAGCTCGCGCGCCACGTCCGCCTGCGTCTGCGGGCCGTCCGCGAGCAGCTCGAGCGTGCGCAGCGTGCGGCGCACGTGCTGGGCCGTCGCATCCTCGACGCTAGCCGGACTCATCGGGACCAAAAAGGTACCTTGACCGCTGGCCGTGTGCAACGCTTGAATGATTACGGGTGTAAGGCGGTTGACGCCCGCACCCGACCAGAGGGAGATCCGTGGACGCGCAGATGTTGATCGCAGGCGAAGCCACCTCGGGCGAGGGCGGTCGCATCCCGATCCACGATCCCTTCCGCGGTGAGGTGGTGGCGACCGTGGCGGACGCTACGCCCGTGGAGCTGGAGCGCGCGCTGGCTGCGGCGGCGGCCGGCGCGCGTCACCAGGCACGGTCGTCCGGCGGTGAGCGAGCCGCGATCCTCGAGCGCGTCGCCGAGCTCGTCGCCGGGGAGGCGGAGGAGCTCGCGCGCACGATCGTCGGCGAGCAGGGCAAGACGCTCGGCGAGGCGCGTCGAGAGGTGGGGCGGGTGCCGGAGCTGCTGCGGCTGTGCGCCGGCGAGGCGCGCCGCATCGGCGGCGAGACCGTGCCGCTCGACCAGGGTCCCGACGGCGTCGGTCGCCTCGGCCTCACGCTGCGCGTGCCGGTCGGCGTCGTCGTCGCGATCACGCCGTTCAACTATCCGCTGCTGCTCGTGGCGCACAAGCTGGGGCCGGCGTTCGCGGCGGGCAACGCGGTGATCCTGAAGCCTGCGACGGTCACGCCGTTGAGCGGCCTGCGCTTGGCGCAGCTGTTCGCAGAGGCGGGTGCGCATCCGGGCGCGATGCAGTGCGTGACGGGGTCGGGCTCGAGCGTGGGCATGCCGTTGTGCGTGGACGAACGCGTGCGGGCGATCACCTTCACCGGCAGCGAGGCGGCGGGGCAGGCGATCGTGAGAGCCGCCGGGGTCAAGCGCCATCTGATGGAGCTGGGGGCGAACTGCCCGCTGATCGTCGCGGCGGATGCCGACCTCGCGCAGGCTGCGGAGGCGACCGCCGTCGGCGGCTACGCAAACGCGGGCCAAGCGTGCATCTCGGCGCAGCGGGTGCTCGTCGAGCAGCCGGTCTACGAGGACTTCCTCGACGCGCTCGCGCAGCGAGTGGGCCGGATCCGGGCGGGCGATCCGATGAGCGAGTCCTCCACGATGGGGCCGCTCGTGAGCGCGGGGGAGGCCGAGCGCGTCGCGGAGATCGTCGCGCAGGCTGCCGGCGACGGCGCACGCGTCGTGGCCGGCGGCGAGCGCGACGGCGCGCTGCACGCTCCCACCGTCGTCGCGGACGTCACGCCCGAGACGCGTCTGTTCCGGGAGGAGCTGTTCGGACCGGCGGTCGGCGTCACGTCGGTGCCCGACCTCGACGTGGCGCTGGAGCTCGCCAACCGCAGCGAGTACGGCCTCGGCGCGGGGATCTTCACCACGAACGTCCACGCCGCGCTGCGTTTCGCGCGCGAGATCGAGGCGGGCGTGATCCAGATCAACTGGTCACCTCTGTGGCGCGCGGACTCGATGCCCTACGGCGGCTTGAAGCGCAGCGGTGTCGGCAAGGAGGGCCCGCGCTGGGCCGTCGAGGAGCTGACCGAGCTGAAGACACTGGTCTTCCATCCACCTGCTTGAGAAGAGAGAGCCGTCATGACCGCCATCGAGAGAACCGCCCCGACCGACGTCGCGAGACCGCCCGCGTCCGGCACCCGCCGCCTGACCACCGCGCAGGCGCTCGTGCGGTTCCTCTCGGTGCAGTTCAGCGAGCGCGACGGCGTGCGCCGGCGGCTGATCCCCGGGGTGTTCGGGATCTTCGGCCACGGCAACGTCGTCGGCCTCGGGCAGGCGCTGGAGGAGCACGGCGAGGAGCTCACGTTCTTCCAGGGCAAGAACGAGCAGGCGATGGTCCACACCGCGATCGGGTACGCGAAGGCGGCCAATCGCACGCAGACGCTCGCCTGCGCCGGCTCGGTCGGCCCCGGTGCGATGAACATGCTCACCGGCGCGGGCACCGCGACCTCCAACCACCTGCCGGTCCTGCTGCTGCCGGCGGACGTGTTCATGCACCGGCGCATGGATCCGGTGCTGCAGCAGATCGAGCATCCGGTCGAGCGCGACCTGTCGGTCAACGACTGCTTCCGGCCGGTGTCGCGGTTCTTCGACCGCATCACACGCCCTGAGCAGCTGCTGACCGCGCTGCCGCAGGCGATGCGCGTCCTCACCGACCCGGCCGAGACGGGCGCCGTCACGATCTGCCTGCCGCAGGACGTGCAGGGCGAGGCGTTCGACTTCCCGGAGAGCTTCTTCGCGCCGCGAACGTGGCAGATCGTGCGCCGCCCGCCGGCCGAGCAGGAGCTCGCCGCAGCGGTCGAGACGATCCGCACGGCGAGACGGCCGCTGATCATCGCCGGCGGCGGCGTGCGCTACTCGGCCGCAGAGTCCGCGCTGGCGCGCTTCGCCGACGAGCTGGGGATCCCAGTCTGCGAGACGTTCGCCGGCAAGGGCGTCGGACCGGCCGGCGAGCTCGGCCTGGGCGGGGTCGGTTCGACCGGCACCCTGGCCGCGAACCGGCTGGCCGCCCGCGCCGACCTCGTGATCGGCGTCGGCACCCGCCTCCAGGACTTCACGACGGGATCGCAGGCGCTGTTCCAGAACGAGGACGTGCGCTTCGTGAGCCTCAACGTCGCGGCGTTCGACGCGCACAAGCTGGGCGGCGCTCCCGTCGTCGGCGACGCGCTCCTGAGCCTCGACGCACTGCTCGACGCGCTCACCTCGCTGCGCTACGCGACCGGCGACGACTACCGTGACGAGATCCGCCGCGAGCAGGGCGCTTGGGAGGAGGCGCTCACCGCCGACCTCGCCGTCCGCGACGGCGAGGCGATGAGCCAGGGCCAGGCGCTGCGCGTCCTCAACGAGCGCACCGGCCCCGGCGACGTGATCGTCACCGCCGCCGGCACCCCGCCCGCCGACGTGCATCGCATGTGGGACCCCTCCAACGGCAGCGAGTGCCACATCGAGTTCGGCTTCAGCTGCATGGGGCACGAGATTCCGGCAGGATTGGGGTACCGGCTGGCCCGTCCCGACGGGTCGGGCGGGATCTTCGTCGTGATCGGCGACGGCACCTACCTGATGGGCAACACCGAGCTCGTCACCGCCGTGCAGGAGAATCTGAACGTCAATGTCATCGTCATCGAGAACGGCGGCTATCAGGCGATCCGCGCGCTGCAGGTCGGCAAGACCGGCCGCGAGTTCGGCAACGAGCTGCGCGCCCGCGACCGCGACGAGAACCGCCTCTCCGGCCCCTACGTCGAGGTGAACTACGCCGCGAACGCCCGCAGCATGGGATGCGCCGTGCATCGCGCGGAGACGCTCGACGAGCTTGCCGCGGCGGTCGAGGCGGCGCGCGGCGAGGACGGCCCGTCCGTGATCGTGGCGCATGTCGAGCGCCATCGGCTGCTGTCGCCGACCGAGTGCTTCTGGGACGTCGGCATCTACCAGGCCACGGACGGCGAGCAGATGCGGCGGCTGTCCGCCGAGCACCAAGCCGGCCAGCGCACCCAGCGCTACTACGCCCACCGGATCGCCGAGGGCACGGAGCGCTGACGTTTGGACGACGCGCGCCGCTCCTCCCGCCTCCACCAGCAGATGATGCGCACGCTGCTGGACGAGATCGCGCACGGCCGCTACGAGCCGGGTGAGCGGCTGCCGCCCGAGATGGAGCTGGCGGGGCAGCTCGGCGTCTCCCGCGGGGTGGTGCGCGAGCTGTTGCGCAGCCTCGAGGATCGCAACGTGATCGCGATCCGTCACGGTCGCGGTGCCTGGGTGAATCCGATCGCCGACTGGAACGTGCTCGACGCCGACGTGCTCGGCGCGCTGATGCCGACGCCCGCCAGCGTGAGCGTCCTGTCGCACTACCTCGAGTGTCGGCGCATGCTGGAGACCGAAGCGGCCGCGCTGGCCGCGCAGCGTGCGTCCGGCAGAGACCTCTCCGACATGGCCGACGCGCTCGCGCAGATGAGTGCGCTCGCAGTCGCTTCGCAGACCGACGCGGAGGCCAACCAGCGCTTCCACGAGGCCGACATCGCCTTCCACGGGGCGATGTTCCGCGCCTCGGGCAACCAGGTGCTTCCGCGCGTCGTCGAGCCGATCCAACGCGCGATGGCGACCTTGCGCCCGCAGCTCGCGCTGCATCCCGAGCACCGCCTGCGCAAGACGCTGCCCGAGCACAAGGCGATCCTCGCCGCGATCGCCGACCACGACGCCGAGGGCGCCCGCGCCGCCATGCGCGAGCACCTCGCAACGGTCGAGGGCTACCTGCGCGAGTACCGCGTACAGAAGAGCGCGACCTCCGCGGCATAGGGCGAGCGCTCGCCTGCACCGGCGGCGTTCGTGGGCAGGCACGGCCCTTCCCGCACCTCTTTCGGCACATGTGTGTCAGTTCGCGCGCATATTTGAGTGCCGGGAGCGACAGTATTGATACGTTGACACTGTTCTCTGTCGGATATGTAATGAACGAGTCGAAACACCGATGTCATCGGCCGCGCTCGGGCCCGGCGCCGGTCAGCAGGTGACACAACCGGCCCCTGAGGTGTGAGCCTCAGCGGGCGCTTTCGAGGAGGAGAGAACGTGAGAAGTGAGAATCGTCATCGCGCCGTCTCGCGACGCGCGATGAGGGCACCGCGCGGTCTGCTGGCGCTGGTAGCGGCTGTCGCGCTGGTCGCCGTCGGCGCCGGCTGTGGATCGTCCGACTCCGACTCGGGCACCGCGTCGACGACTGCGAGCAAGGGCAAGGACCTGCGCATCGAGTACATCTCGCATGCGCCCACCTCCGACTCGTTCTGGATCGTGGGCGCCATGGGCGCTCGCGCCGCGGGAGAGGACCTCGGCGTCACCGTCAACTACCGAGGTCCGCAGACGACGTTCGACGCGCCCGAGCAGAAGCGGCTGCTGCAGCAGGCGATCGCCTCGAAGCCGGACGGGATCGTCGTCACGGTGCCGGACGTGTCCGTGCTCGAGCCGGTCGTCAAGTCGGCGGTCGACCAGGGCATCGCCGTCGTCCTCGCGAACGCGGGCCAGGAAGTGCTCGAGAGAACCGGGGCGCTGTCCTACGTCGGCGCGATCGGCCTCGTCGACGCCGCGACCGAGGCCGGCAAGCGCTTCAAGGAAGCGGGCGTCACCTCGGCCGCGTGCATGAACCCCGCCCCCGGCGTGCCCGTGCTCGACCAGATCTGCAACATCTTCGCGAGAGCGCTCGGCGGCAAGTCGCAGATCTTCCCGTACGAGACCGGCGATCCCACCTCGACGCGCGCGAAGGTCCAGGCGCTGCTGCAGCGGGGCGACATCGACGGCATCTTCGCCGAGGGCGTCGAGGGCGCGGAGCCTGCGCTCGACGCGCTTCGGGCGACGGGGAAGGCCGGCAAGGTCAAGCTCGGCAACTACATCCTCTCGCCGAAGGTGCTCGACGCGATCAAGCGCGGCGACGCGATGTTCGCGATCGATCAGCAGCAGTGGCTGCAGGGGTACTACCCGGTGCAGATGATCACCCAGTACCTCCGCTACGGCCTCGTGCCGCCGACCGAGGTCTCGACCGGCCCGACGTTCGTCACGAAGGAGACCGTCGACAAGGTGATCGAGCTGAGCAAGCAAGACATCCGGTGACGGCGTGCTGAAGATGAAGCTCGCAAGGACACGACGGGCCGCGCTCGCAGGCAGCGGGGGCGCGGACGTCGAAGAGTCGGTGCAGGCCCTGGACGTGGCCCCCC
>DASVFS010000046.1:0-4197 GCA_036379915.1 Conexibacter sp.
GAGCGCGCGCAGCAGATGGCTGGCGGCGGTCTCCGGCGCACCGCCGGCGAGCGCGCGTCTGGCGGCGGCGTGCAGGCAGGCGACGACCCACGGCTTGCCGACGGGGAGCGTCTCCAGCAGGTGCGCGGCGGCGCGCTCCTCGGCGTCGACGGCTCCCGTCGCGCGCAGCAGCTCGGCCGCCGCGAGGTGCAGCTGCCCCCGCTCGGCGGTCGGGATCCCGAGGTAGACCGCCTGGCGCACGATCGGGTGGACGAAGCCGAGCTCCGGCGCGGAACGCAGCACGTCCGCGCCGGCCAGCTCGTCCGCCGCGGTCGCGGCTTCGACCGCCTCGAGGCGCGCGAGCGTCGCCGCGTGCACGAGCGGGACCTCGTCGCCCAGCACGGCGACGGCGTGCGCGAGCGCCGGCGCGCCGGGCGAGAGGCGCCGGATGCGCGCGTCGACGGCCTGCGCGATCGTCAGCGGGCCGAGCGCCTCGACCTGCTGCACGCGCTCCGGGCCGACCGTCGGCTCGCCGCCGGCGTCGTCGAGGTCGTTCAGCAGCTCGCGCAGGAAGAACGGGTTGCCGTTCGTGACCCGCGCGCAGGCGGCGCAGAAGTCGTCGTCCGCGTCCGGCAGCGAGCGCCGCACGATCGTCGCGATCGCGTGCTCGCTCAGCGGGCCCAGCTCCAGCCGGCGCGTGAGCGGATGCGTCGCGAGCGCGCTGAGCGCGTCGCCGCTGCCGGCGCTCGCCGTCGGCCGCGGGCGCGCCGTCGCCACGACCGCGAGCGGCAGGTCCTCGATCCGCTGGGCGATGAACAGCAGCGCGTGCAGCGAGGCCTCGTCGGCGCTGTGAGCGTCGTCGACGGCCAGCAGCAGCGGCGTGCGCTCGGCGATGTTCGCGACGAGCCAGTGGAGCCCGTGCAAGAGCGAGAAGTCGGGCGCGCGGCTCTCGCCGCCGACGACCGCGCCGGACAGCAGCGGCTCCGCGTGGGCGGCCGCGCCCGCCAGCACGCGTCTGCGCTCGCGCGGCGAGGCGGACGACAGGTAGGGCTCGAACAGCTGGAGCGCGACCCCGAAGGGGAACTGCCGCTCGAGCTCGCCGCCGCGCGCGCGCAGCACCGTCATCCCGCTCGCCTGCGCGCGCTGGATCGCATGCGCGAGCAGCAACGTCTTGCCGATGCCGCCGGCCCCCTCGAGCAGGACGACGCGACCTGCGGCGCCCGCCGCGGCGGCGATCGCCTCGTCGAGCGCGGTCAGCTCGCGGGCGCGCTCGAGCGGAACCTCCGCGCGGTGGTTCCGCGTCCCCGCGCGCACGGGGCCGCCGGGCGCCTGGATCCCGGTTTCCGAGCCGGATGGGCCCCCCGCAGAGCTCACGGCGCCAGACTACCGCGCGTGCGCACGTCCGTGGGAAACGCACAGCGCTTTACCGGCAACCAGCGCATCGGCGGACGCGCCGGGTTAGCGTCTCGGGCGTCTCGCCGCGGAAGGGCAGCGCGGACCTACCTACACCGGTCGGTCGATCCGTCAGCGATCTGGATCGTGCCGGCAGGGTCCCGCGGGCATTTCCGTTCCACGCCCTTCGCGCGGCAGGCGAGCGGCTCCGGAACCCTCAGGTCCGGAGCCGTGGCGGAGAGGGGGCTCGCCGCGGCGAGCCCCCTCTCGCGCCGGCCCTGCGGCGTGTGCTTGACTCGGCCGCGATGCCGCCCGACGAGCTGCCGGTCCTGTCGTTCGCCTCCGCCGAGGCGTGGGAGACGTGGCTCGAGCGCGAGCACGCGAGCGCGCCGGGCGTGTGGCTGCAGATCGCGAAGAAGGACAGCGGCAGCGCGAGCGTCACGGTCGCGGAGGCGGTCGCCGGGGCGCTCTGCTTCGGCTGGATCGACGGACAGGTCGCCAAGCACGACGCGGACTGGTTCCGTCAGCGCTACACCCCGCGCCGCAGCCAGAGCCGCTGGTCGCGCATCAACCGCGAGCGGGCGCTCGCGCTGATCGCCGCCGGCCGCATGCGACCCGCCGGGCTCGCGCAGGTGGAGGCGGCGAGAGCCGACGGCCGCTGGGAGGCGGCGTACGCCGGGGCGAGCAGCGCGACGGTGCCGCCGGACCTGCAGGCGGCGCTCGACGCGAACCCGGCCGCCGCCGCCTTCTTCGCGACGCTCAGAGGCGCGAACCGCTACGCGATCCTCTACCGCGTGCAGGACGCCAGACGGCCCGCGACGCGCGCGGCACGGATCGACAGATTCGTCGCCATGCTCGCGCGCGGCGAGACGCTTCACCGCTGAGCTGCGCCGAACAGCACGAACACGCCATCGCGCTGCTCGATCAGGAGGCGGTCGTCCAGCTGCAGCTCGCCGCCGTCGGCAAGCGCTCGCAGCGGGGCGCGCCCGATCGAGACGACGCCCGACTTGTCCTGGTCGACGCGCGGGTTCCAGCGTCCGGCGATGCGGCGTCCGAGCAGCTCGACCTCGATCTGCGCCGCTCGCGCGGGGAACAGCGGCTTGCCGCGGGCGGGGACGCGGATCCGGCCGGCGGCGACGTCCGCCGCCGTGATGCGCTGCGTGCGCGGGAGATCGGACCGCCACTGCCGCTCGACGGCGATCGCGGCCACCATGCGCGCCGCGATCCCGTCGCGGTCGCTCCAGCGCGTGCGATCGTCGGCGTCGACGCCCTCCCGCCACGGGCGCGGAAGCGCGAGCGCATCAGCACGCTGCTTGAGCGAGTTCGTGAGGTTGGCCGCGAGATAGCGCGGCGACGAGAGGCCGAGCAGTCGCGCGAGCTCGAGCGAGCCGATCTCGCCGTCGCGCGCGAGCGCGCCGAAGAAGCGGTCGGCCCGCTCCAGAACGCCGGTGCCGAGGCCCATGAGGTAGCGCTCGCACGCCGCGTCGTCGTACGAGGCGACCGGCGCCGCCTCGTCGAGCCGCGCGCGCCGCAGCTCCTCCGCGACGTACGGCGCCAGCCAGCGCGCGATGCGTCTGGCCAGCTCGTCCGTCTCGTGTGCGGGGTCCATGCAGATATCTTATAGTGCGTTACGCATGCGCACAAGAGTTTCCGCGCAGGCAAAAGTAGCTGCTACTATCGCCAACCGTGTTCTTGAGTGGCCGCCCGCTGCTGGACACCGCACCTGACCAGGCGCGCCGTCTCGAGCGGCAGGAGCAGGCGCCGGTCGTCCGGGGTCTCGCGCACGGCCTCAACACGCTCCTGCTGGGCGCCCCCGGCAGCGGAAAGACGACGCTGCTGCACGCAGTCGTCGGGGAGCTGACGAGGAACGAGCCGATGCGCGCCCACTACCTGAACACGACGCGTTTCGACGACCCGCTCGACGTGCTCGAGGCGACGCGGGACATGCTGCAGCCGTTCGGCCGGGAGCTCCCACGCCGCCCGTCGGCGGACGCCGCGCTCGACGCGTTGTCGACGCTGCGGCCGCGCCAGCCGACGGCCGTCGTGCTCGACGGCCTCCACCCGCGCCTCTCGCACGCCCTCTTCGGCCGCCTGCGCGACGAGACGTGGCAGACCGGCGTCACCTGGGCGGTCAGCGGAGACGCCGACCGCCGCAGCGAGTATCTGACACCGCCCGCGGACGCGTTCTTCGAGAAGGTCGTCGCGCTCGAGCCGCTGACAGCGGAGCAGCAGCGCGAGCTGATCGAGCGCCGCCTCCAGCCCGGCGACCGCGAGCTGGACGACATCCACGTCGCGAGCGGCAACCCGCGTGCGCTGCTGGCGACGCTGCGGACGATCGTCGAGTCCGGCACGCTCGACGGCGAGCCGCTGCTGGTCGCGCGCGCGAACCGGCAGGCCCGAGCAGACCGGCTCGGCCGCCTGCATGCGCTCGTGCTCGCCGAGCTCGAGGACGGCGCCGTCGTCAGCGCGGCGGACGACACGTTCCGCACGCGCTTCGGGATCAGCCGCCAACGCGCGCAGCAGGTGCTCAGCGAGCTGGAGGGCGCCGGCCTGGCGGACAGCATCGTCGGCAAGGGCCCGAACGGCGGACGGCCTCGCAAGCTCTACCACGGCGTCGGCCCGTGACATGCGCCGCGCGCTGCGCGAGATCCACGACCGCGACGCCTTCCGGCACTCGCCCGTGTACGGCGACCTCGCGCGCTACCACGTCGCGTTCGACGACCTCGTCGGCGGACAGGCGGTCGAGAGCACGCTGCGTCACTGGACGGCGCGGCGCGGCAAGGTCGCGCTGATCGCGCACAGCGGCGGCGGCAAGTCGAGCACGCT
>DASVFS010000047.1:0-28035 GCA_036379915.1 Conexibacter sp.
ATCGCGGTGAACGAGGAGCTGGAGCAGCTCGACCGCGCGCTGCCGCTCGCGTGGGAGCTGCTCGCGCCCGAGGGCAGACTGGCCGCGATCTCGTTCCACTCGCTCGAGGACCGGCGCGTGAAGCGCTTCCTCGCCGACCGCGCGCGCGGCTGCATCTGCCCGCCCGACCTGCCGGTCTGCGGCTGCGGGCGCACGCCCGAGGGCGAGCTGCTCGCGCGGCGCGCGATCGCGCCGACGCCGGGGGAGGTCGCGCACAACCCGCGCGCGAAGTCCGCGCACCTGCGCGGTGCCCGCAAGCTGACGAGACAGGAGGAGGCCGCATGACGCCGCCCGCCGCCACCGCCGCCGCACGCCGTGCCGTGGCCGCGCCGCGTCCCCAGCGGCGCGTCTCCGGTCCTGCACGCCCCGCGCGCCCCACGGCCGTCCCGCGGCCCGCGCGGCGGGCCGCCGAGCAGACGACCAACGGCTTCGCCGTCGGTGCCCGCGCTCGCGCGCTCGCGTGGCTGCGCACGCTGCCCGACCACCGCCTGCTCGACCGCCTGATCGGCGGTCGCGTCTGGATCGTCCTGCTCGGCGGGCTGCTCGTCGGGATCGTCACGCTGCAGCTGACGATGCTGAGACTGAACGCCGGCATTGGCCGCGCGGTCGAGCGGACCACCCAGCTCGAGCAGCGCAACGCCGCGCTGCGGCTGTCGATCTCGGAGCTGTCGGACACGACGCGGATCGTCGGGCTCGCCACGCAGATGGGCTACGTGAACCCGCCGCAGGGCTCGCCGCGCTTCCTCACCGCGGGCGTGGGCGACGCCGCGAAGGCGCTCACGACGATGCGCGTGCCGGATCCGAACCTCGCCGCCGCTGCGGCGGCCGAGCTGGCGGTTTCGACCGAGGCGGCCGCGACGGCGGAGCAGGCCGCGACGACGACCACGACCGATGCGGCCGCGGCGCCGACCGACTCGGCCGCGGCCACGACCGTGCCCGACCCGGCGGCGACCACGACGACGACGCCGGCGACGACGGCGCCCGCGGGCGGCACGACCGTGCCCGCGGCGACCGGCACGACGACGCCCGTGGTCCCGGCGACCACGCCAGCCGGCGGTGCGTCCGCACCGCAGGGTTAGGTTCCGGCCGTGCCGGGGCTGACCGACCGCCGCATCGGACTCCTCTTCCTCGTCTTCGTCGCCGCGCTCGGCGTCGCGACGCTGCGCGCCGGTTGGCTCGGCGCCGTGCGCGCGCCCGCCCTCAAGCGGGCAGCCGCCACGCAGCAGGTCCAGACCGTCACGCTGCCCGCGCCGCGCGGCACGGTCACCGACCGCCACGGCGCCGTGCTCGCCGTCTCCGAGCCGGCCAGCGACGTCAGCGCCACGCCGTACCTCGTCAGAAGACCGCTCGCGGCCGCGGCGAAGCTCGCGCCGCTGCTCGGCGCCGACGAGCGCGACGTGCTCGCGAAGCTGACCGCGGACGGCGGCTTCGTCTACCTCGCGCGCCGCCTGCCCGCCGCCAGAGCGGACAAGGTCGCGGCGCTGCACCTCGACGGGATCGCGCTCACGCCCAGCTCGCGCCGCACCTACCCGCGCGAGTGGCTCGCCTCGCAGCTGCTCGGCAACGCCAGCGAGCAACCGGGCGGCGGCACCGGGCTCGAGTACGGCAGCGACGACGTCCTGCGCGGCCAGGACGGGATCCGTCGCGTCGTCAGCGACGCGCTCGGCGAGCCGATCTCGATCGAGGACGAGCGCCCGACGGTCCCCGGCAGCGACGTGGAGCTGACGATCGACGCGGCGCTGCAGGAGAAGGTCGAGTCGGTGCTCGACGGCGTCGGCCAGGTGTTCCGCCCGAGAAGAGGCGCGACGGCGATCGTGATGAACCCGAAGACGAGCGAGATCCTCGCGCTCGCGAACTGGCCGCGCGTGAACGCGAACGACCCGGGCGGGGCGCCGCTGTGGGCGGCGATGAACCGCGCCGTCGGCCTCACCTTCGAACCGGGGTCCACCTTCAAGGCGTTCACCGTCGCCGGCGCGCTGGAGGACAGAGCCGTCACGTCCGACACGCCGTTCTTCCTGCCGGCCGCGTTCACGCTGTACGACCGCACGCTGCGCGACTCGCACCCGCGCGGCGACGTGACGCTGACGGTCGCGCAGATCCTCGCGCAGTCGAGCAACGTCGGCGCGGTCAAGGTCGCGCTCGAGATCGGCGCGAGACGCTTCTCGCAGTGGGTGAGACTGTTCGGCTTCGGCAGACCGACGGGCGTCGCGCTGCCGGGCGAGGAGCGCGGGATCGTGCCGACGTACGACGACTACTCCGGCACCTCGATCCTCAACCTGCCGATCGGGCAGGGCGAGTCGGTCACGGCGATGCAGATGATGGCCGCCTACGCGGCGATCGCGAACGGCGGGATCCTGCGCACGCCGCAGCTGATCCGCTCGATCGGCGGCAAGCGCGTGCGCACCCCCGCCGGCAGACGCGTGCTGTCGCAGAGCACGGCCGCGAGCGTGCGGGAGATGCTCAGAGGCGTGCTGGCGGCCGGCGGCACCGCCTCCGAGGCGAGCATCGCGGGCTACGACCTCGCCGGCAAGACCGGCACCGCCAACAAGGTCGACGCCGACACCGGCGAGTACTCGAGAACGCGCTACATCGCCTCGTTCTTCGGCTTCGCGCCCGCGCGCGACCCGGAGCTGCTCGTGGCGGTCGTGGTCGACGAGCCGCAGTACGCGATCTACGGCGGGCAGGTCGCGGCGCCGGCGTTCCAGAAGATCGTCGCGTTCGCGCTCCCGTACCTGGGGATCAGACCGAGCTGAGCTCGGAGCAGGCCGGGCCCCGCTCTAGACTCGGCCCGATGCAGCTGTCCGACGTGATGGGCTCGCCGGCCGCCGCCGCGGGCGATCCCGAGATCGCGGCGCTCGCCTACGACAACCGCCGCGTCGCGCCGGGGACGCTGTTCTTCTGCGTGCCGGGCTTCATGCGCGACGGCCACGAGTTCGCGCCCGACGCGGTCGCGCGCGGGGCGGCGGCGCTCGTGGTCGAGCGGCCGCTGGAGCTCGGCGTCCCGGAGGTCGTCGTGCCGTCGGTGCGCGCGGCGATGGGTCCCGCCGCCGCCCGCTTCCACGGCGATCCGACGGCTGAGTTGGACGTGGTGGGGATCACCGGCACGAACGGCAAGACGACGACCGCCTTCCTCGTGCGCGCGCTGCTGGAGGCGGCGGGGCGGCAGTGCGGGCTGCTCGGGACGGTGACGTCGTTCGTCGGCGGCGTCGAGCGGCCGGTCGAGCGCACGACGGCGGAGGCGATCGACCTGCAGCGCGGCTTCCGCGCGATGCGCGACGGCGGGGACGTCGCGTGCGCGATGGAGGTCTCCTCGCATGCGCTGAGACTCGGCCGCGCTGACGGCACGCGCTTCGCCGTCGGCGTCTTCACCAACCTCACGCAGGACCACCTCGACTTCCATCCGACGATGGAGGACTACTTCCTCGCGAAGCGGAGGCTGTTCACGCCTGAGCTGCGCGCCGCGGTGGTCAACGTGGACGACGAGCACGGGCGACGGCTGGCGGCGGAGCTGCCGGAGGCGGTCACGTTCGCGATCGACCGCGACGCGACGTACCGCGCGACCGACGTCGAGAGCGGCTTCGCCGGCTCGTCCTTCACCGCGCTGACGCCGGAGGGGCCGATCGCGCTCACGACCCCGCTGCCCGGCCGCTTCAACGTGCAGAACGTGCTCGGCGCCGTCGCCGCGGTGCGCGCCCTGGGCGTGCCGTTGGAGGAGATCGCCGCCGCGCTGCCGCAGGCGGGTCGGGTGCCCGGACGCTTCGAGCCGGTCGACGAGGGTCAGCCGTTCGCGGTGCTCGTCGACTACGCGCACACGCCCGACTCGCTCGAGAACGTGCTGAGCGCGGCGCGGCCGCTGACGCGTGGGCGGCTGTGGTGCGTGTTCGGCTGCGGCGGCGACCGCGACAGCGGCAAGCGGCCGCTGATGGGGGAGATCGCCGCGCGGCTCGCGGACCGCACGATCGTCACGTCGGACAACCCCCGCTCGGAGCGGCCGGAGGCGATCGTCGAGCAGGTCCTCGCCGGGATCCCGGGCGAGCTGCGGGACCACGTCGCCGCCGAGGTCGATCGGCGCGCCGCGATCGGCGACGCGCTCGCGGCGGCGCGGGAGGGCGACGTCGTCGTGATCGCCGGCAAGGGCCACGAGCAGGGCCAGGAGCTGGCCGGCGGCGAGAAGGTCCCGTTCGACGACGTGACGGTCGCGCGCGAGGCGCTCAGGAGCGTCCTCGCGCGATGAGGTCCTGGACGCCGCAGCAGATCGCGGAGGCGGCCGGCGCGCGGCTGGCCGCCCCGGGGTCGCATGCCGACGGCCCCGCGCGCGTGACGATCGACTCGCGCGCCGTCGTCCCCGGCGACCTGTTCGTCGGCCTGCCGGGGGAGACGCACGACGGCGGCCGCTTCGCCGCGCAGGCGCTCGCGGCCGGGGCGTGGGGGGTGCTCGTCGCGCCGGGACACGCCGCCGGAGAGGGTGACGGCGTCGTCCTCGCCGCGGAGGACCCGCTCGCGGCGCTCCAGCGGCTCGCCCGCGCCTGGCGACGCGAGCTGGGCGCCGAGGTGATCGCGATCACCGGCTCGACCGGCAAGACCTCGACGAAGGACATCCTCGCGGCGCTGCTGGAGCCGCATCGCCGCACGTTCGTCTCGCGCGGCAACTTCAACACCGAGATCGGGCTGCCGCTCGAGCTGCTCGCGGCGCCGGAGGGCACCGAGGCGCTCGTGCTGGAGATGGGCATGCGCGGCCCCGGCCAGATCGCCGAGCTGGCGGCGATCGCCGAGCCGGACGTGGGCGTGATCGTGAACATCGGCCCGGCGCACCTCGAGCTGCTCGGCTCGCTCGAGGCGATCGCCGCCGCGAAGGCCGAGCTGATCGCCGACCTGCGCGCGGGCGCGACCGCCGTGCTCCCCGCGAACGAGCCGCTGCTCGATCCGCACCGCCGCGCCGACGGCGAGATCGCGACCGTCACGTTCGGGCCGGGCGGCGACGTGACGCTCGTCTCGCAGTCCGCGGAGGGCCACGTCGCGATCGACGCGCAGGGCGAGCGGATCCGGCTGCAGCTCGACTTCCGCCAGCGGCACCTGCGCGGAAACCTGCTCGCCGCGGTCGCCGCCGCGCGCGCGATCGGCGTGCGGCCGGCGGGCGCGGTGACGGTCGCGTTCAGCGGACGGCGTGGCGAGCGGACCCGTCTGCGCGACGGGGTGACCGTCATCGACGACTGCTACAACGCCAACCCGATGTCCATGCGCGCGGCCCTCGACGACCTCGCCGCCACCGCCGGCGAGGGGCGCCGCGTCGCGGTGCTCGGCGACATGCTGGAGCTCGGTCCGGACGAGCGCCGCTTCCACGCCGAGATCGGCGCGCACGCGGCTGCGTCCAGCGTCGACCTGCTCGTCGCCGTCGGCGAGCGCAGCCGCGCGGCGGCCGACGCGTTCGACGGCGAGGCGCAGGTGGTCGCCGACGCCGCGCAGGCGGCGACGCTCGTCCCCAAGCTCGTGCGCGCGGGCGACACGGTGCTCGTGAAGGCCTCGCGCGGGGTCGGCCTCGAGGCCGTCGTGCAGGCGCTCGCGGACGCCGCGGGGGCGCTCCCGGATCCGGCCGTCCCGCCCGCCGCCGAGGCCGCCCCGCCCGCCCCCGAGGCCGCCGGCTGATGGGCCGCGTGCTGATCGCGGGGACCGCCTCGCTGCTCATCTGCATCTTCCTCAGCCCGAAGTTCATCGCCTTCATCCGCGCGCGCGAGTTCGGGCAGCACATCCGCGAGGAGGGCCCGGAAGGCCATCACACGAAGGCCGGCACGCCGACGATGGGCGGGCTGATCATCTTCGCCGCCGTCTCGATCCCGTTCCTGATCCTGACGCACTGGTCGTGGGCCTCGATCGGCGTGTTCGGCGCGGCGATCGCGTGCGCGCTGATCGGCTTCGCCGACGACTACACGAAGATCGTCCGCCGCCGCTCGCTCGGCCTGCGCGGGCGCACGAAGCTGCTCGGGACGATCGTGATCTCGATCGGCCTGTGGCTGGCGGCGACAGAGGGCGCGGGCTTGCAGGAGACGGTGCGGCTGCGGATCGTCGACGCGCAGGTCGACCTCGCGTTCGCGGGCGGGATCTTCTACCTCGCGTTCATCTACCTCGTCGTCGCCGGCACGACGTCCGGGGTGAACCTGACCGACGGGCTCGACGGGCTCGCGGCCGGCTGCGCCGCGATCGTGCTGCTGGCGTACGTCGGCATCACGTACATCACGACGGGGCAGAGCGACCTGACGCTGCTGGCTGGCTGCCTGATCGGAGCGTGCGTCGGCTTCCTGTGGTTCAACTCGTTCCCGGCGAACATCTTCATGGGGGACACCGGGTCGCTCGGACTCGGCGGCGCGATCGCCGGGCTGGCGGTGATGACGAAGACGGAGATCCTGCTGCTGATCTTCGGCGGCATCTTCGTGCTCGAGACGCTGTCGGTCGCGATCCAGGTGTTCGCGTTCCAGACGTTCCGCAAGCGCGTCTTCCTGATGGCGCCGATCCACCACCACTTCGAGATGCGCGGCTGGTCGGAGACGAAGATCATCCTGCGCTTCTGGATCATCGCCTCGGTCTGCGCGGCGGTCGGGTTCACGATCTACCAGCAGTCGATCCGGTGAGGCCGGACCTCCCCGGGGGTCCCTACCTCGTCGTCGGGCTCGCCCGCTCGGGGGTGGCGGCGGCACTGGCGCTGCGTGCGCGCGGCGAAGAGGTTGTCGGCGTGGACGCCGGTGCGCCCGACGTCGGCAGGCTTGCGCAGGAGGGCGTCGAAGTGCACCTGGATGACCCAGGCGTCCAGCTGCTCGACCGCGTCGGAACGCTCGTCAAGAGTCCTGGCGTCCCGCACACGGCTGCGGTCGTGGAGGCGGCGCGTGCGCGCGGGATCGCGGTGGTGGGAGAGCTGGAGCTTGCCTGGCGTCTGCTGCCCAACGACTTCATCGCCGTGACCGGCACGAACGGCAAGACGACGACGACCGAGTGGATCGGCCACGTGCACCGCGAGGCCGGCCTGCCGGTCGCGGTCGCGGGGAACGTCGGCACGCCGGTCTCGGCGCTCGTCGGCTCGCTCGACCCCGCGGCGACCGTCGTCTGCGAGGCGTCCTCGTTCCAGCTCGAGGACACGACCGCGTTCGCGCCCGACGCGGCCGTGCTGCTCAACATCACGCCCGATCATCTGGACCGCCACGGGACGTTCGAGGCGTACGTGGACGCGAAGCGCGGCGCCTTCAAGCGCCAGACACGGGACCAGATCGCGGTCATGGCCTCGGACGAGGGCGTCGAGATGGGCGGCGCAGCGCGGCGCGTGGCGTTCGGTTCGGCCCCCGACCTCCCAGCCGACGTCCGCCATCGCCACCCTTGGATCCGCTGGCACCGCAAGCGCCTCGTGCGGGCCGAGGAGCTCGGCATCCCAGGCCCGCACAACATCTACAACGCGATGGCCACGGCCGCCGTCTGCCTCGCCCGCGGGATCGACCCCGACGCCGTGCGTGCCGGCCTGCGCTCCTTCAGAGGCGTCGCGCACCGGCTCGAGCCGATCGCGGAGGTCGACGGCGTGCGCTACGTCAACGACTCGAAGGCGACGAACGTGCGGTCGACCAACGTGGCGCTCCTCTCGCTCAGCAGCCACCGCGTCCACCTGATCCTCGGCGGCCGCACGAAGGCGCAGGACTTCGCGCCGCTCGCCCCGTTCGTCAGGAACCACTGCGCCTCGGTGCATCTGATCGGCGAGGGCGCGGGGGAGATCGCCGCCGCGCTGGCGGACACGGGCGTCCCGCTGCACGAGGACGGCGACATGGAGCGCGCCGTGCACGCCGCTCGCGCCGCCGCCCGCCCCGGCGAGGTCGTGCTGCTCTCGCCCGCCTGCGCGAGCTTCGACCAGTACCCCGACTTCGAGGCCCGCGGCGAGCACTTCCGCGCGCTCGTGGAGGCGCTGTGAGACGGCCCGCGCGCGCGAGAGCCGCGCTGCGTAGACCGGCAGCCCGCTCCCAGCCGATCGAGCAGCGCGTGCTGCTGACCGCCACGCTCTGCCTGCTGGCGTTCGGCGCGGTGATGGTCTACAGCGCCTCCTCGGCGCGCAACCTGCTCGGCGGCTACGGCGACGGCACGACGTACCTCGTCCGCTACGTCGCGCTCGGCGCGCTCGCGCTGCTCGGCATGCACCTCGTGCGCCGCCACGGCTACGAGCTCGCGCGCCAGGCGACGCCGCTGCTGCTGGCCGGCTCGTTCGTGCTGCTCGTGCTCGTGCTGACGCCGATGGGCACGGAGGTGAACGGCGCGCATTCGTGGATCGGGCCGGGGATCCTGTCGCCGCAGCCGTCGGAGCTGATGAAGCTCGCGCTCGTGCTCTACTGCGCGCAGTTCCTCGCCAGACACCCGCGCCGCATCCAGACGCTCGGCGGCATGATGAGCCCGGTCGGCTTCGTCGCCGGAGCTGCCTGCTTCCTCGTCCTGATCGAGCCCGACACCGGCACGACGCTCGTGATCGCCGGCACCGTCGCGGCCCTGCTGATCGCCGCCGGCGTGCCGCTGCGCCAGCTCGCGATCGTCGCCGGGATCGGGGCCGCGCTGATCGCGGTGCTCGTTCTGATCCAGCCCTACCAGCAGGAGCGCCTCACCTCGTTCCTCAACCCGTGGGCCGAGGCGGGCGGCAGCGGCTTCCAGTCGGTCCAGGGCCAGATCGCGCTCGGCTCCGGCGGGCTGTTCGGCGTCGGGCTCGGCCAGTCGGTGCAGAAGGTCTTCTACCTGCCGGAGGCGCACACCGACTTCATCCTCGCGGTGATCGGCGAGGAGCTGGGACTCGCCGGCGTGCTGGCGGTCTTCTCGCTGTTCGGGATGATCGTGTGGAGCGGCCTGCGGATCGCGCGGGCGGCCGCCGACCCGTATGCGAAGCTGCTGGCGACCGGCCTCACGTCGCTGATCCTGTGCCAGGCGATCCTCAACATCTTCGTCGTGCTCGGCCTGGCGCCGCTGACGGGCGTACCGCTGCCGTTCGTCTCGTACGGCCCGACGAACCTGTTCGTGATCCTCGCGGCCGTCGGGCTGCTGCTCGGAGTGTCGGAGCGCAGTCGCGTCGGCCTGCGGCTCGTCGACCCGGTGCGGCGCGCCTCCTCCCGTGACGGCGGCGCCGCGGATCGTGATCGCCGCCGGCGGGACGGCGGGGCACGTCGTGCCGGCGCTGGCGGTCGCAGACGCGCTGCGGGCTGAGGGCGCGTCGGTCGCTTTCGTCGGGGGGGAGCGGGCCGAGGCCGAGCTGGTCCCGGCCGCGGGCTACGCGCTGCACGGCATTCGCGTCGCGGGTCTCGACCGGAAGAACCCCCTCCGCGCCGCGCGCGCCGCCTTTCTCGCCGTCCGCGCCGTCGTCACCTCGATCCGCCTGCTGCGCCGCCTGAGAGCGGACGCGGTGATGGGCGGCGGAGGATACGTCGCCGGACCGGTCGGGATGGCGGCGGTGCTGCTGCGGGTCCCCTTGGTGTTGACCGAGGCCGACTCCCACCTCGGCATCGCGAATCGCCTGCTCGCGCCGTTCGCGCGGCGCGTCTGCCTGGCGTTCCCGATCGCCGGTCGCTCCGGCGCCCGCTATCTGGTCACCGGCCGACCCGTCCCTGCGCCTGCGACCGACCGCGCCGCGGCCCGCGCGCGCTTCGGGCTCGCGCCGGACGACACGGTCGTGCTCGTGTTCGGCGGGTCGCTCGGCGCGCGCTCGATCAACCACGCCGCCGTCGAGGCGTTCGCGGACGCGCCGTTCCGCGTGCTGCACGCCGCGGGCGCGCGCGACTTCCCGTCGCTCCAAGCGCCCGGTCCGCACTACGACCTGCGCGAGTACGTCCACGAGTTCGGCGACGCGCTGTTCGCGGCGGACCTCGTCGTGGCCCGCTCCGGCGGCTCGATCTTCGAGATCGCCGCGCACGGCAGACCGGCGATCCTGATCCCCTACCCGGCCGCCGCCGCCGACCACCAGACCGCCAACGCCCGCTGGATGGCGGACGGCGCCGCCGCGCTCGTGATCCGCGACGCCGACCTGACCGCCGAGCGGTTGCGCGCCGAGGTCGACGCGCTGCTCGGCGACCCCGCCCGCCTGTCCGCCATGGCGGCCGCGAGCGCCGCCCTCGCCCGCCCCGACGCCGCCGCCGACATCGCCGCCGAGCTGCTGGCCGCGGCCCGACGTGACGGCTGATTCGCTCGCTAGCCTCCCCCCCGTGACGGACGAGCGACGCTGGGCCGGACGGCGGCTGCACCTGATCGGCATCGGGGGCGCGGGCATGAGCGGGCTCGCGCTTGTCGCGCGAGCGCTCGGCGCGGAGGTGAGCGGCTCCGACCGCGCGGAGTCGCCGACGCTCGACCGGCTGCGCGCGGCGGGTTGCCACGTGGCGGTCGACCATGACGCGGCGAACGTGCCGCCGGACGCCGAGGTCGTCCACTCGACCGCGGTCCCGGCCGACAACCCCGAGCGCGCGGTCGCGCGCGAGCGCGGCCAGCGGGAGCTGCACCGCGCCGACCTGCTCGCGGAGATCACCGCGCTCCGGCGCTGCATCGCCGTCACCGGCACGCACGGCAAGACGACGACCACGAGCATGGTCGTGCACGCGCTGCGCGGCTGCGGGATGGATCCGGGCTACCTCGTCGGCGGCGATGTGCGCTCGACGGGCGCGAACGCCGGCTGGGGCGCGGGGGAGTGGGTCGTGGTCGAGGCCGACGAGTCCGACCGCTCGCTGCTGGCGCTGCACCCCGACGTCGCCGTGCTCACGAACGCCGAGCTCGACCACCACGCCACGTACGCCTCGCAGGCGGACGTCGACGACACGTTCCGCGCGTTCCTCGCGCGCGCGACCTCCGGCGTCGTCGTGTGGGACCGGCCGCAGCTGAGGGCGCTCAAGCCGCGCGCGGCCGCGGCCGCGCCGGACGCCGGGCATGACGCCGGCACGGTCGCGACCGCCGCCCCGGCAAGCGAGCACGCCGGCACGGTTGCGACCGCCGCGGCCGTCGAGCTGGTCGCATACGACGTCCCCGACCCGCGGCTCGGCGCCGACGGCGTCCGCTTCGAGTGGCGCGGGATCCCGGTCCACCTGCGCGTCCCGGGCGCCCACAACGCGCTCAACGCCGCCGCCGCGCTCGAGGCATGCCGGCTCGCCGGCGCCGACCCCGAGCAGGCGGTGCGCGCCCTCGCCGACTTCGAGGGCGCCGGCCGCCGCTTCGAGCTGCTCGGGACGACGAGCGCCGGCGCGGCCGTCTACGACGACTACGCGCACCATCCGACCGAGGTGTCGGCCACGATCGCCGCCGCGCGCTCGCTCGGAGCGCGGCGCGTCGTCGCCCTCTTCCAACCGCACCTGTTCTCGCGCACGCGCGCGCTCGCGCGGGACTTCGGCCGCGCGCTCGCGGCCGCCGACCTCGTCGTGGTGCTCGACGTCTACCGCGCACGCGAGCGGCCGGAGGACTTCCCCGGCGTCGACGGCAAGCTGATCGCCGACGCGGCCGCCGACGCCGCCGACGGCCGCACCGTCGCATGGCTGCCGCGCTTCGACGCCGCCGAGCGCTTCCTGCAAGCGCAGCTCCGCGCCGGCGACGTCCTCCTCGCGATGGGCGCCGGCGACGTCGACGAGCTCGCCCGCAAGCTGGTGCACACGTCGTGATGGGACCGACGCTGCCGGCCGGGGTGCAGCCCGACTATCCGCTCGCGCGGCTCACGACCGTCCGCACGGGCGGCCACGGCGAGTTCTTCGCCCGCCCGTCCCACGCGGACCAGCTCGTCGCGCTGCTCGCGTGGGCACACGCGAACGGCCACGAGGTAGGGGTCGTCGGCTCGGGGTCGAACCTGCTGGTAGCGGACGAGGGCGTCCGCGGACTCGTGATGAAGCTCGACAAGGACCTCGCGCAGATCGAACGGGACGGCACGCGCCTCGTGTGCGGCGGCGGCGCGCGTTTGCCGTCGGTCTCCGCGCGCGCGGCGAACGCCGGCCTGACCGGCATCGAGTTCGGCGTCAACATCCCGGGGACCGTCGGCGGCGCGGTGCGGATGAACGCGAACGCCTACGGCGGCGAGCTCGCACGCGTGCTCGAGCACGTCGACGTCGCGACCGCGCAGGGCCTCGAGCGGCGCACGCCCGACCAGCTCGGCTTCGCCTACCGCAGATCGAACCTCGGCGCTGCTGAGGTGGTCGCCGGCGCCTCGTTCCAGCTTGCGCCGGCGCCCGTCGAGCAGGTGAAGGCGACGCTCGCCGACATGCGCGCAAAGCGCAAGGCCGCGCAGCCGTCGGGCATCAAGACGTTCGGGTCGACCTTCAGAAACCCCGCCGCCGACGACGCCCGCGCCGACGGCCGCACCGCCGGGCAGCTGCTCGACGCGGCCGGCTGCCGCGGCCTGCGCGTCGGCGGCGCCGGCTTCTCCGCGAAGCACGCGAACTTCGTCGAGAACCACGGCAGAGCGACCACCGCCGACGTGCTCGCGCTGATGGCGGAGGGACGCCGCCGCGTGCACGAGCGCTTCGGCGTCGTGCTCGAGCCCGAGGTGCAGACGCTCGGCGACGTGCGCTGGCCCGACGCGTGGGAGCTGGCGGCGTGAGCGCCACCGGCACGCGTGGCGCAGCGGCTGCCGGACGGCTTGCGCGGGCGCTGCGCGATCGCGCGCTGCAGCGCGGCGGTCTTCGTCCCGCGCTCGGCCGTCCCAGCCCCCGCGCGCTGCTGGCCGCGGGCGCCGCGCTCGCGCTGCTGCTCGCCGGCTGGTTCTGGCTGCGCGACTCCTCGCTCGTCGCCGTGCGCACGGTCGAGGTGACGGGGATCGACGGCGCCCAGGGGGCGCGCGTGCGCGCCGCGCTCGAGGAGGCGGCGCGCTCGATGACGACGCTGCACGTGCGCCACGACGCGCTCGACACGGCCGCCGCGCCCTTCTCGATCGTCAAGCGGCTCGAGGCGACGACCGACTTCCCGCACACGATGCGGATCCACGTCGTCACGAACGTCGCCGTCGGCGCGATCGACCTCGGCGGCCGTCGGATCGCCGTCACGTCCGACGGGACGATCCTGCGCGACGTCATCGCACCGGCCGCGCTGCCGGAGATCCCGCTGCGCGGGATGCCGACGGGCGCGCGCCTGACGGAGCGGGGCGCGGTCGCGGCGGTCGCCGCGCTCGGCGCGGCGCCCTCGGCCCTCCGCAACCGCGTGGAGGCGGTCCGCACGACGGCCGCGAGCGGCCTCGAGCTGCAGCTCGCGCACGGGCCGCTGCTCGTCTTCGGCAGCGGCGAGCGGCTGGCGGCGAAGTGGGCCGCGGCCGCGGCCGTGCTGGCGGACCCGGAGGCGGCGGGCGCGAGCGCGATCGACGTCTCGGCGCCAGAGCATCCGGCCGTCGCGGGTCTGCCCGACGGCGCCCCCGCGACGGGGGAGTCCGACGTCCCGACGCTGCCCGAGAGCGCGACCGAGCCTGACCCTACAGCTGAGCTCGAGACTGACCCTGCAGCGGCCTCAACCCTCGACCAGCAGTAGAGACTTCAGCGTTCTGCAACGCACGTTGCGGCGCGCGAGCCCCGTTGACAGCCCGCCGAACAAGGGCATAACGTGCCACACTCTCGCACGCCTTCAGTCGGGCGAAAGTCTCGACGCTAACTCAAGGGTCGGACGGTAACCACATGGAAAGCGGCAGCTACCTCGCAGTCATCAAGGTCGTCGGCGTCGGCGGCGGCGGCACGAACGCGGTCAACCGCATGGTCGACGCGGGCCTGCGCGGAGTCGAGTTCATCGCCGCGAACACCGACGCCCAGGCGCTCGCGATGTGCGACGCCGACATCAAGCTGAACATCGGCCACGAGCTGACGAAGGGCCTCGGCGCGGGCGCGAACCCCGACGTCGGCCACGGCGCCGCCGCCGAGTCGCGCGACGAGATCAAGGAAGCGCTCAAGGGTGCGGACATGGTGTTCGTGACCGCGGGCGAGGGCGGCGGCACCGGCACCGGCGCCGCGCCGGTGATCGCCGAGATCGCCAAGAACGAGATCGGCGCGCTGACCGTCGGCGTCGTCACGCGCCCGTTCGGCTTCGAGGGCTCGCAGCGCTCCAAGCAGGCCGAGGAAGGCATCCAGCGGCTGCGCGAGCAGGTCGACACGCTGATCGTGATCCCGAACGAGAAGCTGCTCGGCATCGTCGAACGCCGCACGACGATCCTCGAGGCGTTCCGCGAGGCCGACAACGTCCTGCGCCAGGGCGTGCAGGGCATCACCGACCTGATCACGATCCCCGGCCTCATCAACCTCGACTTCGCCGACGTGCGCACGATCATGCACAACGCCGGCACGGCGCTCATGGGCATCGGCTCGGCGTCGGGCGAGACGCGCGCGGTCGACGCCGCGAAGGCCGCGATCGCCTCGCCGCTGCTGGAGGAGTCGGTCGAGGGCGCGACCGGAATCCTGCTCAACATCACGGGCGGGCACGACCTCGGCCTGTTCGAGGTCAACGAGGCGGCCGAGGTCGTCAACGCGGCCTCCGACAGGGACTCGAACATCATCTTCGGCGCCGTGATCGACGACGCGATGGGCGACGACGTCCGCGTCACCGTGATCGCGACCGGCTTCGACCACAGCGGCCGCGGACTCACGCGCACGAGCAGCGCCCGCGAGGAGACGCGCCGCACGCGCCGCGACCGCGACGTCACGCTCGACGACCGTCAGCGCTCCTCGCTCGAGATCTCCGACGACGAGATCGACATCCCGTCGTTCCTGCGCGACAAGTAGCGCCGTGACGAGCGACGCGCCGCCGCGGCTGCGCCCCGCCACCGTGGCGGACGCGCCGCGGCTCGCCGCGATCGCGCGGGCCGCGTACGCGCGCTACGTCGAGCGCCTCGGCGGCCGCGAGCCGCGACCGATGTCCGAGGACTACGCCGCGGTCGTCGCCGCCAAGCAGGTGCTCGTCGCCGAGCGCGGCGGCGAGCTCGTCGGGCTGGTCGTGCTGGAGGTCGACGCGGAGGGCTTCGTCGTCGACAACGTCGCCGTCGATCCGGCGCACGCGGGAACCGGCGTCGGCCGCGCGCTGCTGCGCGCCGCCGAGGCGGAGGCGGCCCGCGCCGGCTTCGACTCGATCTACCTCTACACGCACGAGCGCATGACCGAGAACATCGCGCTGTACGAGCGGATCGGCTATGTCGAGTACGACCGCCGCGCGCACGGGCGCGACGCCGACCTGCTCGTCTACCTGCGCAAGCCGCTCGGCTGAGCCGCCGGCGCTGCGCCGGCGAGCAGCGTGTGCACGAGCTGCACCGCGACCGAGCCCTCCCCGACGGCCGAGGCCACGCGCTTCACGGAGCGATGCCGCACGTCGCCGGCCGCGAGCACGCCGGGCATGCTCGTCTCGAGCGCCAGCGGCCGGCGCCGGAGCGGCCGGTCGGGATCCGCCGGAACGTCGTCGCCGGTGTAGAGGAATCCGTGGCGATCGCGCGCGATGCCCTCGGGCAGCCAGTCCGTGCGCGGGCGCGCCCCGATCAGCACGAACAGCGCGTCGGCGGCGACGGCCTCCTCGGAGCCGCCGGCGCCCGCGCGCAGCACGAGCTCCCGCAGGCGGCCGTCGCCGCCTCCGCCGACGACCGTCGTGTCGAGGCGTACCTCGACGCTCGGCGTCGCGCGGATCTCCTGCGTCAGGTAATGCGACATCCCCGCTTCGAGCGATCCGCCGCGCACGACGAGCGTGACGCGGCGCGCATAGCGCGCCAGGTGCAGCGCGGCCTGACCGGCCGAGTTCCCGCCGCCGGCGACGAACACGTCCTTCCCGCTGAGTGCGTGCGCCTCCGAGGCCGGGCCGCCGTAGAAGACGCCGGCGCCGCTCAGCGCCTCGAGCGACGGAACGTCCAGACGGCGATAGGTGGCGCCGGTGGAGAGGATCACGACCGCGGCGGTGACGCGGCGGCCGTTCGCGAGCGTGAGGACGAACTGCTCGTCCGCACGCTCGAGCTCGATCACCCGGTGCATGAACACGAAGCTGGCCCCGAAGACGGAGGCCTGCTCGTACGCCTGCTCCGCCAGCCGGCTCCCGCTCACGCCGCGCGGGAAGCCGAGGTAGTTGCGGATCAACGAGCTGGAGCGCGCCTGTCCGCCGATGCCGCCTTCGTCGACGACGAGCGTGCGCAGCCCCTCGGAGGCGCCGTAGACCGCCGCCGACAGGCCCGCCGGCCCGGCTCCGACGACGACCACGTCGAAGTCGCGCTCGTCGAAGTCGGCCGGGGTGCCGGCCGCCTCCGCGATCTCGGCGTTCGACGGGTCGCTCAGCGCGCGCCCGTCCGGCAGGACCATCAGCGGCAGCTTCGCGTCGGGCCCCGCCTGCGCGAGCAGCGCGCGGCCCATGTCCGAGTCGGCCAGGCAGAACGTGTGCGGAGCCGCGCAGCGCTCGAACGTCTCGCGCAGCTCGTAGGCCCGCCCCGACCACTCCTCGCCGACGATGTGGACGGTGTGCGGGACCTTGCGCTGCTCCGTCGCCCACTCGAGCAGGAAGCCGGAGATCGTGTGGTGGAACACCTCGTCCGGCGAGCCCGCCGGCTGGGGGACGTAGTAGTCGATGCGGCCCAGCGCGATCGCGTCGAGGATCGCCTGAGCGCGCGGCGGGTCCGCCAGCGCGCCGCCGGAGACCATCAGCCCGCGCTTGGCGTGCGGATGCAGCTGCCGCGCCCGCTCGAGCAGCTCTGCGACCGCCGCTTCCTCGGGCCGCTCGGACGCCAGCACGAGGGCGACCTCCGCGCCGGCGCCGGCCAGCTGCTCCAGCTCCCGCAGCGCCGCGTCCGGATCGCTCGCGCTCGCGACGCGGTAGTCGTGGCCGTAGCGCTGACCCAGCTGAGCCGCGACGTCTCTGAGGGCGTCCGGGTCTCTGTCGACTACGAGCAGGACGGGAGGCGACATCGGGTCTCCCGACCCTACCCGACGACTGGGTCCAACGCCGGCTCTGCCCGGCGCTCGATCAAGACGCGCGCTGGCCGTGTCGATTTCCGGGTCGCTCGCTCGTCGTCCTAGCGAAGGCACATCGCGAACCAGGAGCAGCTCATGGGAAAGATCGTCGTAACCGAGTACATCTCCGTCGATGGCGTCATCGAGGCGCCCGGCGGTGGCGAGGACTTCGAGCACGCCGGCTGGACGTTCTCGATCGAGCGTGGCGAGGACGGCGACAGGATCAAGTTCGACGAGCTGCTCGAGGCGGAGGTGCAGCTGTTCGGCCGCACGACCTACGAGGGCTTCGCCGCCGCTTGGCCGGCGATGGAGGACGAGCCCGGCTTTGCCGATCTCGCCAAGCTCATCAACTCGATGCCGAAGTACGTCTACTCGAAGACGCTCAAGGACCCGAGCTGGAACGGCACCACCGTGCTCTCCGGCGACCTCGCGGAGGACGTCCGGAAGCTCAAGGACGAAGTCGACGGCGTGATCCTCGTCGCCGGTTCCGCCGCACTCGTCCAGGCGCTGATCGACGTCGACCTCGTCGACGAGCTGCGGTTGATGGTCTTCCCGGTCGTCCTCGGGAGCGGCAAGCGCCTCTTCGGCCCCTCCGGGAAGAAGTCGCTGCGGTTGACCGACGCGAGAACGGTCGGCGACGGCATCCAGATCCTCACGTACCAGCGCGCGTGATCGGAGGACGCCGTTCCGTCCGATGGAGAGAACTTGGGGTCGCGCAAACCACGCCACGTTCGGCATCGGCGCGCTCGATCTGCGCTGATGCGAGATCAGGCTGCTGCAGCGACGCCGGGAGGCGGGAGGAGCGTCAGCAGCTCGCGTGGGAGGGCCGTGCTGGCGTGCCAGTACTCCAAGCCGACGACGCGTCCGGTGGAGGGATCGATCTCCCGCAGGCCGGTGTCGGTCTCCTCGCCGATGACGGTCTCGGGGTCGTAGCCCTCGAAGCGCAGCCAGGCGATGTCTGCGTCCGGGTCGTAATGGCCATCGATGTGCATGAGCAAGAGGCTAGCGCCGGCGCCAGAGCGTGATGACGCGGGCGGTCGTCGTATCAGAGTGGTCGGGATGGTCGTAGGCGATCACGAGTCGACGCGAAGCGAGCAGCCAGTCCGCGGATCGCGCGTTGCGTCTACGTCGGCGATGGTGCGTGATCACCAGGTGCTCGACATCGGTCCGGGTGATGCCGAGCAGCGCCGCCTTCTCGAGCATGATTCGTCCAACGGACCCGGCGTGGAGCTGACGGCATCCACGGGACAGTGCAACGTTTTGGGCGCGAATACGGCGGAGCTGCGACCGAGACGCCGTACCGCAGGCCCGCCCGAAACGACTTCTCCACAGGGGGCGGTTTCTCTATGGAGAGAACTTGGCGTCGCGCAAACCAAGTGGTGGCGACGGGATTGGCGCTGACGGTGGCGTGACGCGTGCCGTCGCGCTGTCAAGGGGCACGAACCTCGACGAGGTCGGCGATGACTTGGAAGTCCTTGGCGTTGTGCGTCAGCAGTGGTACGCGATGGGCGTTGGCTGTCGCGGCAATCACGAGATCCACAGCGCGGCGGCGCGGCTGGGCCCCACGGGAAGCGACTGCTGCCGCCAAGCGTCCCCACTCGCGGGCGACGGCGGCGTCGAGGGGGAGTGGATGGAAGGTTGCCTCAACGATGCCGAGGCGCTGTGCTCGCCGGGCGCGCTCGTCCCCGTCCTGTGCGACCAGGACGCCGAAATGCAGCTCGGCCAGCGATGCCGCACTTATCGCGCACTCGAGATCGTCTGGCCCGTCCTCGGCGATCAGCACGGACGTATCGAGCAGTATTTGCACCGTCAGGAGAAGGGGTCCATGAGGTCACTGGGGAGCCGCTCAAGATCTTGGGCGAGCGTCTCGGGCGCCGGGGTCGCCCAGATAGCGCGCAGGCGGGAGCCAGTGACCCACTGCTGTGGGGCAGCCGGTCCCAGGTGTGCGGCAGGTCGACCAGAAACCGTGATCGTGAACTCCTCACCGGCCTCAGCGCGGCGCAGGACCTCGCCGATGTTGTTGCGAAGCTCCTTCTGAGGAATCGTGGGCATGCGCCTATGGTAGCAGTTCTGCTACCTCGCTCTCGAGGGGCCTCGAGCCTTACTGCGCCTGTACCGCAAGCCGCCTCGAAGCGACCTTTCCGTGGGGAGGCGTGTGCTAAGTGGACGTGCTCGGCACCTTCTCAAACAATGACCTGCACGCGGGGCTGTCGAAGGTCGCCAAGAAGCTCCGGGTTCTGCGGCGGGACGAAAAGGCCAAGCCTCGGCCTCGAGCTGAGCGGCGAAAGCGGCCGGGGTGGGTGCTCAAGGCGGTGGTGGAAGTCCTCTCCGATGCTGCCGCGCCGATGCGGCCGGACGAGATTCAGCGCACGCTCGAAGCGCGGCTCGGGCATCCCGTAGCCGGGAGCTCGATTCGGAACACGCTCACAAGAAACCGCCGCCATTTCGCCCGAGTTGGCCGCGGACGGTACGTGCTGTGTCCTGCATCGCCACCGCAGGCTGTAGAAGCGGGCGGGTCGCAGTTCGCCGGTCAGTAGCCTGCCGAGCGACGGGATGCGCGAATGGTTCGAAGAAGTCGCGGGGTGCATCGGAGTCATCGCCGTTGGCGTTGCCTTCGTGTTCGTCGGCCTCGTCGCCCTTGGCTTTGTCGGCTTCCTGATGGTCAAGGTGTCGCTCTTGTTCGGACTGGTGTTGCTCGTGCCGATCGTGTGGGCCGCCTGGTGAGGCCCTGAGGGTGCTTCGGGCAGAGCGCTCCAGCGCCATCCGCGGCGCCGAAGCCCTGGCTTCTTGCATGAGCCGTCAGTCCGAGCTTCTCCAAGCGATTCGCTCGCGCTCGTAGTCCGTGATGAGCTTCGACAGCGGCACGCCAAGGCCACGCTGCAACTTGAGCAAGACTCGGAACGTCGGGTTGATCTCGCCCCGCGCAGCGGCTCGGCAACCGCTTCGAGACTGCCCAGCGCGAGGTCGAGCGCTGCGAGGCAGTCCTGGCCGAAGTGCGCGAGCAAGAGCGCAAGCTCCTGCACATGCACTACGAGGACCGCATCACCGACGAGCTGTTCGACGAGGAGCAAGACCGGCTGCGTGCTCAGCGTCTCGACGCCGAGCATCTGATCGCCCGCCTCAGCGTCACGCACGACGACATCGGAGCGACCCTGGATCTGGCGCTGGAGATCATCGGAGAGAATCTGCCCGGCCTCTACAGGCGGGCGGACGACACCATCCGCCGACTGGTCAACCAGGCGATCTTCGCGGCGCTCTACGTCCGCGACGAGGACATCACCCGCGCCGAGCTGGCCGAACCGTTCGCCGCCGTTCGCTGCATGTGGGAGCAGATCCGGGCACTGGATACGCGGCGTGTTCGCGAGATGGCCGGCGTCAGCGCCGACCCGGAAAACGCAGAAACCCCCGTCCCGTGGGGGACGGAGGTTTCTGTCGCTAGTTCGATTAGCGAGAAGATGGTGGAGAGAACTTGGCGTCGCGCAAACCACTCGGTGGTCGTGTCGGCCGCGCTTGCGATGTAGCCGATACCAATCTGGTACCGTAATGGGATGAGCAAGCAGATTGCCGTGCGCCTTTCTGATGAGCTGGTCGACTTCGTTGACGAACTTGTCGGCGCCGGAACGGAGCCGAGTCGAGCAGCCGTCGTGACCCGGGCGCTTGAGCGTGAGCGTCGCCGTGCGGTCGCTGCACGCGATGCCGAGATCCTCGCTCGAACGGGCCAGGATCCTGAGCTTGCCGGCCTCGCCGAGCATGCGCTCGGACTGTCGTCTGAGCTTGCCTGATGCGGCCGATCCACATCGCGCGGCTCGACAAGGCTCGACCGGTGCTGGTCTTGACGCGCGAACTTGTGCGCCCGCACATGATGGCTGTAACGATCGCGCCGATCACCACGACCGTCCGAGGGCTCTCGACCGAAGTGGCTGTCGACGCTGCCAACGGCCTGACGGGCCCCTCGGTCGTCAGCTGCGACAACATCACCACAATCCCGAGGAGCGCCCTGGGCGAGCAGATCGGCTTGCTCCTCGACTGTCAAGAGCAAGCGCTCAGCAACGCGATCCGCGCCGCCTTCGATCTGGACTGAAGCGATCGCGCACTTGCGCGACGACAACTTCAGTGGAGCTAGCCGGGCTCGAACCGGCGACCTTCGCGCTGCCAGCGCGACGCTCTCCCAACTGAGCTATAGCCCCTGGTCGCCCTGGAGTGTATCGGCCGGCGGTGCGCGCGGCGGACACCGCCGGCGCCCGCCGCGATCAGGCCGGCTCGCGCGCTGGCGTCAACGCGCGCGCTCGCCCGCGCAGGCCCGCCAATGTCCCCGCGCACACGACGGCCAGCAGCAGGTACGGCACGACGTCGCTCGTCGCGCCGGCCAGCGCGGCGCCCGCGACCGCGCCGATCACCTGGCCGCCACCCCACACGAGGTTCACGATCGCGAACCCCAACCCGTGCTCCAATCCGGCGCTCTCGACGCCGTCCGACAGCACCGTCATCGCGGGCGTGTTGACGATCCCGCTCAGCACGCAGCCGGCGATGACGACCACCGCCAGCAGCCACGCGGCGTCGGGCACGGTCACCACGAGCAGGAACGCGAACGTCCCGCTCAGGCCCAGCCGGATCGGTGCGCCACGGCCCACCCGGTCCGTCGCTCGCCCGGCGAACACCTGCGCGACGCCCTCGATCCCAGCCGCCACCAGGAACGTCGCGCCGATCGCGAGGCCGCTCGCGCCCAGCCGGTCCAGCGCCAGCGGCGCCAGCACCTCGACCGTCCCGAACACGAGCGCCGGCACGAGCACGAGCCACGCGCCCATCCGCACGCGCGCCTCGCGAAACGCGGTCGCGTACGGGCGCTCGACTGACGCGACCGCCGGCGGCGGCGCCGGCATGCGCAGGGCCGCCAGCGCCAGCAGCGCCGCGAACGCGCCGACGACCGTGAACGGCACCTCCGGACCGACGCCCTGCGCCACCGCACCGAGCACCGGTCCCAGCAGCACGCCCGCCAGCGCGGCGCTCATCGCCGCGCCGATCGTCGCGCCCCGCTGCTCCGGCGGCGCGAGCGACACGAGCCAGCCCATCCCGCCGGCCCACGCGCACGCCCCGCCGATCCCGTCCAGGAAGCGTGTCGCGTCCAGCAGCGCGACGTTCCCCGCGAACGCGAACGACACGCTCGACACGGCCATCAACGTCAGCCCCAGCAGCAGCGTCCGCCGCGAGCCCGCGCGCACGGCGAGCCAGCCGGCCGGCAGCGTCCCGACCACCGCGCCCGCGGCGTACGACCCGGACAGCACGCCGGCGCCCGCCTTCGACAGGTCGAAGCGCTCGGCGTACGTCGGCAGCAGCGGCGTGATCGCCGAGAAGAACATCGTGTCGACGAGCACGACGGCGCCGGTGAGGAGCAGCAGACGTCGCATGCCTCCACGGTAGCCTTCCCACCCCGATGAGCGAGCTGCGTTACGACCCGAAGGCGATCGAGCCGAAGTGGCAGGAGACGTGGGCGCGCGAGCGCACGTGGGAGGTCTCGAACGACCCCGACGGCCGCGACTCCTACTACGTCCTCGAGATGCTGCCCTACCCGAGTGGCGAGCCGCACATGGGGCACCTGAAGAACTACTCGCTCGGCGACGCGGTCGCGCACTTCAACCGCCGCGTCGGCCGCCGCGTCCTGCATCCGATGGGCTACGACGCGTTCGGCTTGCCGGCCGAGAACCACGCGATCAGAACGGGCGAGCACCCGGCCGACTCGACGGCGAAGTCGATCGAGTCCTTCCAACGCCAGTTCCGCCAGTGGGGGATCTCGATCGACTGGACGCGTGAGTTCGGCACGCACGAGCCGCGCTACTACCGCTGGACGCAGTGGCTGTTCCTCAAGCTTCACGAGCGCGGCCTCGCCTACCGCAAGGAGGCCGCCGTCAAGTGGTGTCCGAACGATCAGACGGTGCTCGCCAACGAGCAGGTGACCGCAGAGGGCACATGCGAGCGCTGCGGCGCGACGGTCGAGGCGCGCCAGCTCGAGCAGTGGTTCTTCCGCATCACCGATTACGCCGACCGCCTGCTCGACGACCTCGCCACGATCCAGTGGCCCGACCACGTCAAGACGATGCAGCGCAACTGGATCGGCCGCTCCGAGGGTGCCGAGGTCACCTTCCGCTGCGAGCAGCTGGGGATCGACTACCCCGTCTTCACGACGCGCCCCGACACGCTGTTCGGCGCGACCTTCTTCGTGATGGCGCCCGAGCACCCGGACGTCCTGCGCCTCGTCGAGGGGACCGACAGAGAGCAGGCCGTGCGCGACTACGTCAACCACGCGCTGACGGAGTCCAACGAGGAGCGCGGCGACGTCGACAAGACGAAGACCGGCGTCCCGCTCGGCCGCACCGTCACGAACCCGGTCAACGGCGAGCAGATCCCGATGTTCGTCGCCGACTACGTGCTGATGGAGTACGGCACCGGCGCGATCATGGCCGTGCCCGCGCACGACGAGCGCGACTTCGCGTTCGCGCGGGCATACGACCTGCCGATCCGCCGCGTGATCACGGACCCCGATGGCGGCGATCTGCCCTACACAGGCGACGGCCCGCTCGTGAACAGCCATCCCGACTTCGACGGGATGGGCAACCGCGAGGCGCTCGAGGCGATCGTCGCCTGGCTCGACCGCGAGGGGACGGGCCACGCCTCCGTCAACTACCGCCTGCGCGACTGGCTCGTCTCGCGCCAGCGCTACTGGGGCTGCCCGATCCCGATCGTCCACTGCCCGCAGTGCGGGATCGTGCCCGTGCCGGAGGACCAGCTCCCGGTCGAGCTGCCGGACGTGACCGACTACAAGCCGAGAGGCAAGTCCCCGCTCGCCGCGGTCGACGCCTGGGTGAACGTCGACTGCCCGTCCTGCGGCGGACCCGCCAAGCGCGACACCGACACGCTCGACACGTTCGTCGACTCGTCCTGGTACTTCCTGCGCTACTGCGACGCGAGCAACGACGACGCGCCGTGGGACCGCAGAGTGCTCGCGGAGTGGATGCCCGTCGACCAGTACATCGGCGGCGTCGAGCACGCGATCCTCCACCTCTTGTACGCGCGCTTCTTCACGAAGGCGTTCGCCGACATGGAGCTGCTCGACGCGCAGGAGCCGTTCCAGGCGCTGTTCACGCAGGGGATGATCACGCGCGACGGCGCGAAGATGTCCAAGTCGAAGGGCAACGTGATCAGCCCGGCGACGTACGTCGACAGATACGGCGCCGACACGGCCCGCTGCTACATCCTCTTCATCGGCCCGCCGGACCAGGACGCCGACTGGTCCGACGAGGGGGTCGAGGGCGTGCACCGCTTCCTCGCGCGCTTGTGGCGGCTCGGCGCCGAGCTCGAGGCCGGCGAGCTGCCGCCCGACGGGGCGAGGCATGACGGCGCGGACCTCGCCGTCATGCGCAAGGCGCACTGGGCGATCGACAAGGTCACGAACGACATGGCCGGCCGCTTCGCCTTCAACACGGCGATCGCTGCCGTGATGGAGCTCGTGAACGAGGTCTACCGCCACCGCGAGTCGGCCTCCGCCGAGGTGCAGCGCTTCGCGACCGCGGCCGCCGCCTCGCTCGTGTTCCCGTTCGCGCCGCACGTCGCCAGCGAGGTGTACGAGCTGACGACCGGCAGACGCGTGTGGGAGCAGCCGTGGCCGACCCCCGACCCGGCGCTGCTGGAGTCGGACACGTTCGAGCTGGTGTGTCAGGTCAACGGCAAGGTGCGCGACCGCGTGCCGGCGCCGACGTCCGCCTCGCGCGAGGAGCTCGAGGGGCTGGCGCGCGCGCGGCCGAACGTGCGGGCGCACGTCGACGGCCACGAGGTCGTGAAGGCGATCGTGGTGCCGGGCAAGCTGGTGAACCTCGTCGTACGCTGAATAGTCAGCAGAACCTCACCGATTGCAGGTTCAAGCAGGGTTTCGAGCCCGCAACCTGCGCTAGAGTCGCTCAGTGCATTTCCATAGCTCGAAGGCCCACGTGCGCGTGGTCGCCGCGGCGGTGCTGGCGCTCGGGCTCGTCCTGACGATCGCCGCCTTGGCATTGGCCGCACCCTCGCTTTCGATCGACTCGGGTCCGTCCGGACCGACGAGCGACACGATGCCGTCGTTCGGGTTCACGGTCGACGTGAGCGCGACGACGGTCGAGTGCTCGATCGATCAGGGGACCGAGGCGTACGAGGCCTGCACGAGTCCATACGCGCCGTCCGCGCCGCTGGCCGACGGCGATTACACCTTCCGCGTCCGCGCCTCCGACGGCATCGAGGAGGAAGTCAGAACACAGGCGTTCACGGTCGACACGGCCGCGCCGTCGCTGTCGATCGACGCCGGCCCGTCCGGACCGACGAACGACGCCACGCCGTCGTTCGCGTTCACCGCCGAGCCGGGCGCGACGGTCGAGTGCTCGGTCGACCAGGGGACGCCGGCGTACGGGTCCTGCACCAGCGCGGCCTCGCACACCGCGCCGTCGCTCGGCGACGGGTCGTACACCTTCCGCGTCCGCGCGAGAGACGCGGCGGGCAACGAGAGAGAGGCCACGCGCGCGTTCACAGTCGACACGGCGCCGCCGTCGCTGTCGATCGACTCCGGCCCCTCCGGGCTCACGAGAGATCCGACGCCGACGTTCGGGTTCACGGCCGGAGCCGGGTCGACGGTGCAGTGCTCGGTCGATCAAGGGACCCCGGCGTACAGATCGTGCAGCAGCGCGGCCTCGCACACGGCGTCGCCGCTCGCCGACGGGCTCTACACCTTCCGGGTGCGGGCGAGAGACGCGGCCGGGAACGAGGCGGAGGCCACGCGCGCGTTCACGGTCGACACGACCCCGCCGTCGGTGTCGATCGACTCAGGCCCCGGCGGGCCGACGAGCGACGCCACGCCGACGTTCGGCTTCACGGCCGACGTGAGCGCGACGACGGTCGAGTGCTCGATCGATCAGGGATCCGCGGCGTACAGCCCATGCTCGGGGACGCACACGCCGGGCGCGCCGCTGTCCGACGGTGCGTACACGTTCCGTGTCCGGGCGACGGACGCGGTCGGGAACCAGAGAGTCGCGACGCAGTCCTTCTCGGTCGACAGCGAGGCGCCGTCGTTGTCGATCGACTCCGGTCCGGCCGGGCCGACGAACGACAGCACGCCGACGTTCGGGTTCACCGCCGAGCCGGGGACGAGCGTCGAATGCTCGGTCGCCGTCGGGTCGCCGGCGTACGGACCGTGCAACAGCACGACGACGTATGTCGTCGGCACGACGCTCCCCGACGGGAGCTATGCGTTCCGCGTGCGGGCGAGAGACGGCGTGGGCAACCAGGCGGTCCAGATGCGGTCGTTCACGGTCGACACGCTTCCGCCGTCGCTGTCGATCGGCTTCGGCCCGTCCGGCACGACGAACGACAGCACGCCGCTGTTCGGCTTCACGGCCGAGGCGGGCGCGACGCTGGCGTGCTCGATCGACCAGGGGACGGCGGCGTTCGGGTCCTGCGCGAGCGCGACGACGCACGCCGCCGGCGCGCCGCTGGCCGACGGCGCGTACACCTTCCGCGTGCGGGCGACCGACGCAGCGGGGAACCAGACGAGCCTCACGCGCGCCTTCACCGTCGCCACCGCCCCGAGACCGGATCCCACGCCGCCCGTGACGCCGCCGAGACCGGCGCCGCAGCTGCTGAGCCCGTTCCCGCTGGTGCGGATCTCGGGCACGCTGACCGCGACCGGAGCGCGCATCAGACTGTTGACGGTGCGCGCCGCGCCCGGCGTCCTGGTGCGGGTCACCGTGAGCCCGGGGTGCGGCACGAAGAGACGATCGTCGCGGCGATGCCGTGTGCTGCAGGCATCCGCGACGGTCGGCAGACGCGCCGTCATCGGCTTCAGAGGCCTCGAGCGCGCGTACCGCAGCGGCACCGTGATCGTGGTGCGGGTGTGGCGCGCCGATCGGATCGGCAAGTACACGCGCTTCACGATCGTGCGCGGCAAGGCGCCCCGGCGCGTCGATCAGTGCCTCGCGCCGGGGGCGACCCGCGGAAGCCGATGCCCGAGCGCCTGAGCCTCGCGACCGTCGCGACGTGCGCCGTCTTCGCCGCCGCCGTGTTCGGCGGCGCCTATGCGCTCGCGCACGACCGGCCGGCGGAGTCCGCGCCCGCGCCCGCGTCCCCGGCCGCACTGCGGCTCGAGCACCATCCGATCGGCGAGCTCCGCCGCGTCAGCGCGCTGCCGGCGTTGCGCGTGCCGCCGCCGCCGAAGCCCGAGCCCGCCGAGCCCGAGCCGGTCGACGCGGTGCCGACGACCCCGACTCCGACTCCGACTCCGACCCCGGCGTCGCCGGCGCCGACGCCTGCACCGGCCCCTGAGCCCACGCCGGCGCCATCGCCCCAGCCGGCGCCGAGAAAGCCCCTCACCTTCGACGACTCGGGCTGACGGTGCTGGATCGCGCGAACAGGCAGCCGTCGGGCAGCGCGAGCAGCGCGGTCGGCCATCGCTTCGGCACCCTCCAGCTGCGCGAGCTGCTGGCGGCGCGCGGCGACGCCGGGCTGTGGCGCGCGGACGACGAGGGCGGCGGCGAGGTGCTGCTGCGGCTGTACCCGGGTCTGCCGACGCTGGAGGAATGGCACAAGCTCGAGCTGGCGGCCTCCCAGCTGCTGTACGTCGCCGACCCGCGGCTGGTCCGGATCACGGAGATCGCGCTGGACATCTGGCCGCGCTTGAGCTTCGCGGACGCGGACGCGGAGTCGCTGTCGCAGCGGATCGCCCGCGAGCCGATGGAGCCCGAGGCGGCGGTCGCGATGTGCGCGGACGTCGCCGGCGCACTCGCCTCGCTCGCGCGCGCCGGCGTGCACGCCGTCGACGTCAGTCCTGCGGACGTCGTGCTCGTCGACGGGCAGGCGCGGCTGCTCGCCGACGTCGGCCTGCCGGGCGGAAAGGTGGCGCATGCGTGCGTCGATCTCGAGCACGCCGCGCCGGAGCGCGCGGCCGCGATCGCGGACCGGGCGCGGGGCATCCCCGCCGAGCGCCCGGGCGGCGCCGCTCCGACCGCGCAGAGCATGACCTACGCGCTGGCGTCGATCGTCACCGCCGCGATCCACGGGCCGCAGCCGGCCGGGG
>DASVFS010000048.1:0-5893 GCA_036379915.1 Conexibacter sp.
TCGTGCGGCCGCTGCTCGGCGTCACGCGCGCGCAGACGACCGCCTATTGCGAGGCCCACGGCCTCGCCTGGCGCGACGACGTCACGAACGGCGGCGACAGATACGCGCGCAACCGCGTGCGCAACGGGCTCGTGCCGGCGCTCGAGCGGATCCACCCGGCCGCCGCCGCGAACGTCCTGCGCACCGCCGCGCTGCTGCGCGACGAGGGCGAGGTGCTCGACGCGCTCGTCGGCGAGCAGCTCGAAGAGCGGGGCGGACGGCTCGAGATCCCGCTCCAGCGGCTCGCCTCGCTGCCGCCCGCGCTGCGCCGGCTCGTCGTCCAGCGGCTCGCCGACGGCGCCGCGGGGAAGCTCGTGCCGGGCGCCGCGAGGCACGCCGACGAGGTCGCCGGCCTGCGTCGCACCGGCCGCGCGATGCTCGACCTCGGCGGCGGCGTGCGCGCGGTCGCCGAGCGCGGTGTGCTGCACGCGGAGCGCGGGTGACTACACTGCGCGCCCTCATGGGCGACGCGGCGATCGGCGAGATCCTGGTCCAGCCGGACGACCTGCAGCACCGCGTCCGCGAGCTGGGGGCCGAGATCACGCGCGACTACGCCGGCAGAGAGCCGCTGCTGGTGTGCGTGCTGAAGGGCGCCGTCTTCTTCCTCAGCGACCTGATGCGCGCGATCGAGCTGCCGTGCGAGGTCGACTTCATGGCCGTCGCCTCCTACGGCTCGGCCACGCAGTCGTCCGGCGTCGTGCGGATCCTCAAGGACCTCGACGCGGTGATCGCGGGCCGCGACGTGATCATCGTCGAGGACATCGTCGACTCCGGCCTGACGCTCCAGTACCTGCTGCGCAACCTCAAGGCGCGCGAGCCGGCGTCGCTGTCGGTGTGCGCGCTGCTGACGAAGCCCGAGCGGCTGAAGGTGGACCTCTCGCCGCGCTACGTCGGCTTCGAGATCCCGGACCGCTTCGCGGTCGGCTACGGCCTCGACCACGCCGAGCGCTACCGCAACCTGCCGTACGTCGCGGCCCTGCGCGAGGGCTAAGGCTCCCGATCCTCCCTGTCGATGCAGGGGAAACGCCGGTGCTAGGCTAGACAGCCCGTCCACGACCTCGCGCCTCGCGCGCACGGGATTCCTTCATGAGCAGGTTCTTCAAGAGCGCCGCCTTCCCGATCCTGATCGTGGTCGTGCTGGCGTTCTTCGCCCAGAAGCTCATCAACCCGAGCCCGTCGGGCCCCTCGTACGACTACTCCTCGTTCCAGTCCGACCTCGCGGCGGACAACGTCAAGTCCGCCGTCATCAAGACGAAGGACAACACGCTCGTCGTCACGTTGAAGGACCCGCCGAAGACCCAGCACGAACTCGGCTTCGTGCCGGACAACGGCAACTCGCTCGTGAACGAGCTGACCGAGGCGAGAGTCGCCTTCGACGTCGAGGGGACGAAGACGAACGGCTGGCTGTCGCTGCTGACGTACGTGCTGCCGTTCCTGATCTTCATCGGCTTCTGGATCTTCCTGATGAACCAGGTCCAGGGCGGCGGGTCGAAGGTCATGTCGTTCGGCAAGTCGCGCGCGAAGCGGCTGTCGGTCGACTCGCCGAAGATCACCTTCCGCGACGTCGCCGGGGTCGACGAGGCGGTCGAGGAGCTGCACGAGATCAAGGAGTTCCTCGAGAACCCGAAGAAGTTCCAGGCGCTCGGCGCGCGCATCCCGAAGGGCGTGCTGCTGTACGGCCCGCCGGGCACCGGCAAGACGCTGCTCGCGCGCGCGGTCGCGGGCGAGGCGGGCGTGCCGTTCTTCTCGATCTCCGGCTCCGACTTCGTGGAGATGTTCGTCGGCGTGGGCGCCTCGCGCGTGCGCGACCTGTTCGAGCAGGCCAAGCAGAACTCGCCGTGCATCATCTTCATGGACGAGATCGACGCCGTCGGCCGCCACCGCGGCGCCGGTCTCGGCGGCGGCCACGACGAGCGCGAGCAGACGCTCAACCAGCTGCTCGTCGAGATGGACGGCTTCGAGGCGAAGGACAACATCATCATGATCGCGGCCACCAACCGGCCCGACATCCTCGATCCCGCCCTGCTGCGCCCCGGCCGCTTCGACCGCCAGATCACCGTCGACCGGCCCGACCGCAAGGGCCGCGCGAAGATCCTCGAAGTGCACACGCGCGGCAAGCCGCTCGCGCGCGGCATCGACGTCGACGCGCTCGCCGGCCAGACGCCCGGCTTCACCGGCGCGGACCTCGCGAACCTCGTCAACGAGGCGGCGTTGCTGGCCGCCCGCACGGGCAAGCGCGAGATCACGCAGGTCGAGCTGGAGGAGGGGATCATGCGCGTGATCGCGGGCCCCGAGAAGAAGACCCGCGTGATGAGCGACAAGGAGCGGCGCGTCACCGCCTACCACGAGATGGGACACGCGATCGTCGGCCACTACCTCGAGCACGCCGACCCGGTCCACAAGATCTCCGTGATCTCGCGCGGCCAGGCGCTCGGCTACACGATCTCGCTGCCGCAGGAGGACAAGTTCCTCACCACGCGCGCGGAGCTGTCGGACACGATGGCGATGACGCTCGGCGGCCGCGCGGCCGAGGAGATCGTCTTCGGCGAGATCACGACCGGCGCCTCGAACGACCTCGAGAAGGTGACGGCTACGGCGAAGCAGATGGTGATGCGCTTCGGCATGAGCGAGAAGCTCGGGCCGCGCGTGTTCGGGCACGACCACGGACAGCCGTTCCTCGGGCGCGAGTTCAGCTCCGAGCCGGACTACTCCGACGAGATCGCGCGCGAGATCGACGACGAGATCCGCCGCATCGTCGAGAGCGCGCACCAGGCGGCTCGCGACATCCTCACCCAGCACCGCGAGTCGCTCGGGACGATCTCCGAGATCCTCATCAAGCGCGAGACGATCGAGCGCGAGCAGTTCGAGGCGCTCCTCGCCGGGCAGAGCGAGGAAGACGTCTTCGGCGCCGAGGCGTCGCCGCCGCCCGAGGTCCCGCTGCCGCCCGGCGAGAAGGAGCGCACCCGCGAGCCGCGGCCGCTTCCGCGTCCCGGGCTGGCCGGCGGCGCCGCCGAGACCCGCCTCGAACTGCCCGAGAAGCCGGAGCTGGCGTAGCCGTGTAACGATGCGGCCGTGGAGCGGCCGTATCGGATCATGGGCGTCCTCAACGTCACGCCCGACTCGTTCTCGGACGGCGGGCGGTTCCTCGACGCGGACGCGGCCGTCGCGCACGGGCTGCTGCTGGCGGGGGAGGGGGCGGACATCCTCGACGTCGGCGGCGAGTCGACGCGGCCGGGCGCCGAGTCGGTCGCCCCGGAGGAGCAGATCCGCCGCGTCGTGCCGCCGATCGAGCGGCTGATCGCGGCGGGCGTCGACGCCCAGATCTCGATCGACACGACGCGTCTCGCGGTCGCCGAGGCGGCCGTCGCCGCCGGCGCGACGTACGTCAACGACCTGTCCGCCTTCCGCGCCGACCCGGATCTCGCCGGGCTCGTGGCCGACCGCGGCCTCGACTGCTGCCTGTCGCACATGCGCGGCGACCCGCGCACGATGCAGTCGCAGGCCGTCTACCACGACGTCGTCTCCGAGGTGAAGGCGTTCCTCGAGGAGCGGCTCGCCGTCGCCGTCGCCGCCGGCGTCGCCGAGGAGCGGATCATGCTCGACCCCGGCATCGGCTTCGCCAAGACGCTCGAGCACAACCTCGAGCTGTTGCGCCGGCTCGGCGAGCTGACGGCGCTCGGCCGGCCGATCGTGATCGGCACCTCGCGCAAGTCGTTCCTCGGCCGCATCACGGGTCGCGAGGCGGACGACCGCCTGCCGGGGACGATCGCGACGAACGTGCTCGCGCTCGAGCGCGGGGCGTCGGTCTTCCGCGTCCACGACGTGCGGGCGGTCGCGGACGCGCTCGCGGTGACGGCTGCTACGGTCCGCGGCCGATGAGCGAGCGCGAACCGGACGAGCACGAGGACGACGAGTTCGAGGGCCTCGACGAGGTCGACGAGGACGAGGCCTCCGAGCCGCTCGTCACGATCGAGGTCACCGGCCTGTCGCTCTACACCCATCACGGCGTGAGCGAGGCCGAGCGCGAGATCGGCCAGCGGCTCGTGATCGACCTGCGGATCGAGGTCGGCGCCTGCGACGCGACCGTCACCGACCGCGTCGAGGACACGGTCGACTACGCCGAGGTCTGCCAGACGGTCGCGCTCGTCGCTCAGCAGCGCTCGTACAAGACGCTCGAGCGGCTCTGCACGGCGATCGCGGACCGCCTGCTGGACGACTACCCGGCCGAGTCGGTGTGGGTGAGAGCGGCGAAGCCCGAGCCGCCGATCCCGCTGCCGGTCCAGGAAGTCTCGGTCGAGGTCGTCCGCGACGCGGATGAGTGAGGCGCCGGCCGCCGGCGAGGCGATCGCGCCCGGCGAGCGGATCGGCTACCTCGGCCTCGGCTCGAACGTCGGCGACCGGCGCGCACAGCTGAGCGCCGCGGTCGCGACGCTGCCGGCCCACGGCGTGCGCGTGCTGGCGTCGTCGAGCACGTACGAGACCGAGCCGGTCGGCGAGATCCTCGACCAGCCGGACTTTCTCAACGCCTGCCTGCGGATCGCGACGACGCACGGCCCGGAGGAGCTGCTGGACGCGTGCAAGGCGGTCGAGCGCGAGCTGGGCCGGGAGGGTGGCGGCATTCGCCACGCGCCGCGCCCGATCGACGTCGACGTGCTGCTGCTCGGCGACCTCACGTACGCGTCCGAGCGCCTCCGCCTGCCACACGCCGAGGTCACGAGCCGCCGCTTCGTGCTGATCCCGCTGCTCGAGCTGGACCCGCAGCTGGCGACGCCCGACGGCGCGCGCCTGGCGGACGCGCTCGCGGCGCTCGACCCGTCGGTGCGCGTCGGCAGAGCCGGCCCGCCGCTCGTGTAGCTACGCCGCGACAGGCAGCGCGCCGGCCGGCATCTGCCCGCCGTAGGACGGGAACAGCCGCAGGGCGAGCTCCAGGCACGGACGGCCCGCCAGCAGCGGCTTCACGTCCTCCATCGTCGCCAGCAGGCGGATGCTCGGGGCGATCTGCAGGTCGGCGGCGTTCGGCTCGGGACCGCCCATCACGCCCTCGGCGATCCACGCGTCGACCTGGTCGAGCTGGGCGGGCAGCGCCGCCAGGTCCTTGCGCGCCGCCGCCTCGCCGCCTCTGTTGCGCCAGCGCGCCACCCGCGCGATCCGCGGCGCGGCGAGTCGCTGCACGAAGCCCGGCAGCGGCAGTCTCGAGCCCTCCGAGTAGCTCGGGAGCGCGTCCGGCCGTGCGCACACGCCGGTCCATGCGAGCCGGCGCGGCACCGGCTGCAGCACCTCGTCGCCCCAGCGCTCCGCCTCGAGCACGCGCTCGCGCTGCGCCGGGTCCGCGGGCAGCAGCGGCGGCTCGGGCACGAGCTGGTCGAGCCGGTGGACGATCGCGCGCGAGCCGACGACCTTCTCGCCGCTTCCCAGCTTCAGCGCCGGCACGGTCACCGCGCGGAAGCGCAGCCACTGCTCCGGCACGTGCAGCGCCGGCGCCATCTCGTGGACGCGGTACGGCTGTCCCTTCAGCTGCAGCGCGCGCTCGGCGGTGACGCACGGGTGCGAGTTGTGGATGACGTAGAGCGTGTGGGGCATCGACCGAGCATATGGCTGGCCGGCCAGCCGATGCGCCGCTTCGCGGTGCGCGAGCGACCCGGCGCGTACGCGCTTCGCGGCGCCGCCGATCCGGTCGGCGCGCGATACTTCGCGCGATGCTCCTCGTCGTCGACGTCGGCAACACGCAGACCCACTTCGGCACGTTCGACGGCGCCGAGCTGACCGAGCACTGGCGCTACGCGACCGTGCGCGAGTCGACCGCCGACGAGCTCGGCGCGAAGCTCGCGAACCTGCTCGCGCTGCGCGGCCTCGG
>DASVFS010000049.1:0-3453 GCA_036379915.1 Conexibacter sp.
GGCGACCGGCCCCCGAACCGTCCGATCAGTCGGCGTCCGGATCGAAGCGCGCGTGCTCGATCCGCCGAGCGACGAGCTCGCTCCAGTCGCTCGCGAAGCGGGCTCGCAGCGCCGCCGCCGCGTCCGCATGCGGGTAGGCCACGCGACGGCGCTCGACCGCGCCGTCGTCGTGCAGCAGCGCGTAGGCGGCGCGCGGATCGCCGTCGAACGGCATCCCCACGCTGCCCGGGTTCAGCAGCGCGATCCCGCCGGCGCTCAGGCGCTCGAACGGCAGGTGCGTGTGGCCCGCGACGAGCCGCCGCTCGCGCACGGTCGCCAGCAGTCGCTGCTCGTCGTCGACGGGCTCGGGCATCAGGCCGACGAGATCGGACCCGGGCGTCCCGTGCACGGAGCGCACGCCGTCGACGACGGCCTCGGGCGGCAGCGCGGCGAGCCGCGCGACGACCGCCTCGCCGAGCGCCCGCGCGCACGCCCGCGCGGCCTCCCGCACCGGCTCGAGCGGGGCCTGCGCGGGGTCGGCCGTCCAGCGCTCGCCGTTGCCGCGGATCCACGTCGCGCCGCGCAGCTCCTCCAGCCGCGCGACCGTCTCCGCCGGCCACGCGCCGAACAGCGCGTAGTCGCCGCCCAGCAGGTAGCGGTCGGCGCCGGCGGCCGCCGCGTCTCCGAGCACGGCCTCGAGCGCGGGCAGGTTGCCGTGCACGTCGTAGAGGATCGCGAGCACGGCCGCCGTCAGCCTCTCACGCTGAGCATCGCCTCGATCACCTCGAGCATCTTGCGGTGATACGCGATGCCGCCGACGAGCGTGCGCTCCGGCCCGATCTGCTGGTGCAGCGCGCCGGTGCGGACGGCCTTCAGCAGCACCTCGAGCTCGAACGCCTTCGCCTCGTTCCAGCTGATGCGCGGATCCATCACGGCGCGCGGGTCGGCGCCGGCGAAGACCTTCAGGAGCGCCTCGTCGCGCAGCTGCGGCGGCGCGGTCTCCGGATCGGCGATCCACGCGTGCAGCGCCTCGCGGCCCGCGTCGGTGAGCGCGTAGAGCTTGCGCCGGCGCCCGCCCTCCTCCTGGCGGACGGTCAGATACCCGCCGTCCGCGAGGCGCGCCGGCTCGTCGTAGGCGGTCGTGTGCGGGAGCGGCCAGAAGTTCTCGATCGAGATCTCGATCGCCTGCTTGAGGTCGTAGGAGGTCGCCTCGCCGAGCTGCTCGAACAGCGCGAGGACGGCGTAGGAGGTCTGCGTCAGACGGATCGGCTTGCGTCTCATGGTGCGCTCCGTATAGTACGGCACGAACTGTCATGCCAGCGCCCACGACGCAGGGGGTCGAGATGCACGAGTCGAGCCATTCGAACGGGATCATCTCCGGTGGGGCGGATCCTTACGACGCGGTGATCGTCGGCGGGAGCCTCGCCGGCAGCACGGCCGCGATCCTGCTCGCGCGCGGCGGCGCGCGCGTCGCGCTCGTCGAGAAGCACGGCGACCCGCAGGCGTTCAAGCGCATCTGCTCGCACTACGTTCAGGCGTCCGGCGTCCCGACGATCGAGCGGCTCGGGCTGCTCGAGCCGGCGCTCGCCGCCGGCGCGCAGCGTTCGCACCTGCGCATCTGGACGCGCTGGGGCTGGATCGTGCCGCCGCGCGCGCCGCAGGGCGCCGGCCTCAACCTGCGCCGCGAGAAGCTCGACCCGATGGTGCGCGAGCTGGCGGCGCGGACGCCCGGCGTCGAGCTGCTCGCGGGCTCCACCGCGAGAGCGCTCACGCGCGACGCGGCCGGCGCGGTGACCGGCGTCGTCGTCCACGGGCGCGCGGGCGGCGAGACGACGCTGCGCGCACGGCTCGTCGTGGGCGCGGACGGGCGCGACTCGCGCATCGCCGAGCTGGCCGGCGTGCCCGAGCGGCGCGCCCGCCACGAGCGGATCGCCTACGGCGCGTACTTCGCGGGGGCGACGCCCGCGCACGCGCCCGACGCGACGCTGTGGATGACCGATCCGCAGTGGGCCGCCGCCTTCCCGACCGACGACGGGCTCACGTTCTACGCCGCGATGCCGACGAAGGCCTGGCTGCCGGAGTTCAAGCGCGACCCCGCGCGGATGCTCGTGACGTTCCTCGGCGACCAGCCGGAGCCCCCGCCGATCGGCGACGGCGAGATCGTCGGGCCGGTGATGGGCAAGCTCGACATGGAGAACCGGCTGCGGCGCCCGGTCGCCCCCGGCCTCGCGCTGATCGGGGACGCGGCGCTCGCGATCGACCCGCTCTGGGGCGTCGGCTGCGGCTGGGCGTTCCAGTCGGCCGAGTGGCTCGCGGACGCCGTCGCGCCCGCGCTCGGCGGCGCCGAGCCGCTCGACGCCGGCCTGCAGCGCTACCGCCGCCGCCACGCGCGGGGGCTGCGCGGCCATGCGCTGCTGATGCTCGACTACGCGCGCGGACGCAGATTCAACGCGACCGAGCGGCTGCTGTTCTCCGCCGCCGCGCGCGACGACCGCCTTGCGACCGCGTTCGAGGAGTTCGGCACGCGCCAGGTCGGACCCGCGCGCGCATTCCCGCGCATGGTCCCGCGCGCGCTGGCGGTGCACGCGCGCGAGGCGCTCGCCCGCCGCGGCGGCGGCGCCGATGCGACGCCGCCCGGGGCCGCCGGCGGCACGGCGGCGCCGGCCGCCGCGCCCGAGCGCGAGCCGGTGGCGGCGTGAGCGCCGTCGCGGAGGGCGCCGTGCGCCGCACCCGCATCCGCGCGGGCGGCACGCAGCCGCGCGTGCTCGAGGCGGGGCCGGCGGACGCGCGCGAGGCGGTCGTGTTCGTGCACGGCAATCCCGGCTCGTGCGACGACTGGGAGCGGCTCGCGCGCGCCGTGGGCGCGAGCGGCGTGCGCGCGGTCGCGCTCGACCTGCCCGACTTCGGCGAGACGATCGCGCCGGACGGGTTCGTGCACGACGTGGCGACGTACGCGGGCTTCCTGGACGAGGCGCTCGGCGTGCTCGGCGTCGAGCGGGTGCAGCTCGTGATCCACGACTTCGGCGGACCGATCGGGCTCGTGTGGGCGGCGATGCACGTCGACCGCGTCGCAAGCGTGACGCTGATCGACACGGGGATCCTGCCCGGCTACCGCTGGCATCGGCTCGCGCGCATCTGGCGCACGCCGGTGGTGGGCGAGCTGTTCCAGGCGATCTCGTCGCCGTCGGTCCTGCGCCGCATGCTGCCGCGCCAGGAGCCGCGCGGGCTGCCCGACTGGTTCCTCGACCGCATCCACCACGGCCGCCGCACCCGCCGAGCGGTGCTGGCGCTGTACCGCGCGACCGACGACCCGGGCGCGGCGGCGACCGAGTTCGCCGCCTTCATGGCGTCGAAGGACATCCCCGCGCTCGTGATCTGGGGCGAGCACGACGCGTACCTGCCGTCGTCGTACGCGCCGCGCCAACGCGACGCCTTCCCGTCGGCCGACGTGCACGTGCTGCCCGGCAGCGGGCA
>DASVFS010000050.1:0-7954 GCA_036379915.1 Conexibacter sp.
CGGCTCGGGTTCCGGCATCGAGGGGGCCGCAGCGGCTGCCGTGACCGCAGCCGCGGTCGACGGGCCGATCCCGGTCGGGGCAGGAGCTGCAACTTGTGTACCTATAGGGGACACAGATTGCACGTCAGGCGCCGCTGCCGCGGGCGCGGCGGGCGCCGCCGGCGCGACCGGTGTGGGCGCCCCGCCACCGGCGAGCTGCGCCTCCAGCCGGTCGATCCGCGCGAGCAGCGCCTTCGCCGAGGGATCGACCTCCGGCGCGGCCGCCTTCACGAGCGCGAGCTCCAGCTGGATGCGCGCCTGCGCCCCGTTCGCCAGCGCCTCCAGCGCGTCCGACAGCAGGTCGAGCAGCCGTACGACGTCCTGCCGTCCGAGCGCCGCGGCCTGCGCGGCGAGCCGCTCGTCGCGCTCGGGCGTCAGCCGCAGCTCGGCCGGCACCTCGCCGAGCACCTGCACCGCCAGCAGCTCGCGCACGTGCGCCTCCAGCTCGCGCACGAGCTGGCCGGCGTCGCGGCCCGACTCGCTCAGCCGCGCGACCGCGAGCAGCGCGGCGCGCGCGTCGTGCGCGGCGACCGCGTCGACCGCGCCGAACAGCGCCTCGGCGTCGGCCACGCCCAGCACCGCCAGCACCTCCTCGACGGTGATCTCCGCGCCGTCCCCGCCGCCGTACGTGACGAGCTGCTCGAGCGTCCCGAGCGCGTCGCGGAAGGAGCCGGTCGCATGGCGCGCCACGAGCGCGAGCGCGGCGTCGGGGACGCGGATGCCCTCCTGGTCGGCGGCGCGCCGCAGCACGCCCGCGATCTCCTCGACCGTCGGGCGCTGGAAGTCGAAGCGGTGGCAGCGGTCGACGACCGTCGGCAGCACCTTGTTCGCCTCCGTCGTCGCGAGCACGAAGATCGTGTGCGGCGGCGGCTCCTCGAGCGTCTTCAGGAACGCGTTCCAGGCGGCCGACGACAGCATGTGCGCCTCGTCGAGGATGTAGACCTTGTGGCGGCCCGAGACGGGCGCATAGGCCACTCTGTCGCGCAGGTCGCGGATGTCGTCGACGGAGTTGTTCGAGGCGGCGTCCATCTCGATCACGTCGAGCGACGTCGCCGCCGCGATCGCGACACACGAGTCGCACACGCCGCACGGCGTCACGGTCGGGCCTCTCTCGCAGTTCAGGCAGGCGGCGAGAATCTTCGCCATCGACGTCTTGCCGGTCCCGCGCGAGCCGACGAACAGGTAGGCGTGATGGACCTTCCCGCGCTCGACGGCGTTGCGCAGCGTGCGCACGACGTGCGTCTGCCCGACCACCTCGTCGAACGTGCGGGGACGATGGCGGCGATAGAGCGACGGGCCGGCGGACACGGGACATCTGAGTCTACTCGCGGGCCCGGCTGCGCAGCCCCGCGCGAGACTCTCCTCGACCGCCGTCGCGCGTATCCTCCCGCCGTGCCCGAGCGCCTTCGAACGGAGGGGGTCGTCCTCGTCCCGGCCCTCGCCGCGGTGGCGCTGTTCGTCTACTGGGCGGCGCACGGCGGCGGCTACGAGCCGACGACCTGGGAGCCCTCCGCGCTGCTCCTCCTCGGGCTGCTGGTCGCGACCGTCGCCGGGCTCGGCCCGGGCCGCCTCCGCAGCGCGCGCCCGCTGGCGGTCGCGCTCGCGCTGCTGGCCGCCTACGTCGCCTTCTCGTATCTATCCATCGCATGGGCGCCGGCGCCCGGCGACGCGCTCGACGGCAGCAACCGCGCCCTGCTGTTCCTGCTGCTGTTCGCGCTGTTCGCGCTGCTGCCGTGGCGCCCGTGGACGGCGCTCGCGACGCTGAGCGCGTTCGCGCTGGGGATCGGCGCGCTCGCGGTCGTCACGCTCGCGCGGCTCGGGCACGCCGGGCAGATTCCGGCGCTCTTCAACGGCACGCGGCTCGACGCGCCGGTCGGCTACGTGAACGGCTCGGCGGCGCTGCTGCTGGCGGAGACGGTGCTCGCGATCGCACTCGCCGCGCGGCGCGAGCTGCCGACGCCGCTGCGCGGGCTGCTGCTGGCGCTCGCCGCCGCGGCGCTGCAGCTGTCGGTGCTGTGCGAGAGCCGCGGATGGCTGTTCGCGCTGCCGATCGTGCTCGCGCTGACGCTGCTGGTGCTGCCGGGCGCCGATCGCCTGCGCTTCGCCCTGTGGGCGCTGGTGCCGTTCGCCGGCGGCGCGCTCGCGCTGCCGGCGCTGCTCGACGTGTTTCAGCAGGCCGACGCGGCGGCGCCCGGCCTCGCGACGCTGCGGGCGCTCGTGCGCACGTCCGACCACGCGGCGGACGTGACGCTGCTGGTGTGCACCGGCGCGCTGGTCGCCGGTCTCGCGCTCGCCGCGTTCGACCGCGGCGCGACGGTCTCGCCGCGGGTCGCGCGCGGCGCGAACCGCGCGGGAGCGGTCGTCGCGCTGCTGGTCGTGCTGGGCGGGATCGCCGCCGGCTTCGCGTTGACCGACGGCCGGCCCGACCGCGAGATCGCCGACTACTGGAAGCGCTCCAACGGCTACCAGGCGACGACGCCCGGCAGCTCCCGCTTCGCGGCCGTCGGCAGCAACCGCCCCGACTTCTGGCGCGTGTCGCTGAAGGCGTTCGCGGAACGGCCGCTCGGCGGGCTCGGGCAGGACAACTGGGGCGCGTACTACCTCGGCGAGCGTCACAGCTCCGAGCAGCCGCGCTGGACGCACAGCCTCGAACTGCGGCTGCTCGCGCACACGGGGATCGTCGGGTTCCTGCTGTTCGCCGGCTTCCTCGTCGCGGCGCTGACGGCCGCGCTGGCGCCGTCGGCGCGCCGGCGCGCCGGGCCCCTGGCGGCGTCGGTGGGGGCGATCGCGGCGCTGCCGCTCGTCGTGTGGCTCGTGCACGGCTCCGTCGACTGGTTCTGGGAGATCCCGGCGCTCAGCGGCCCGGTGTTCGCGTTCCTGGCGCTCGGAGGAGCGTCTACGCGCCAACTCACGCCTGTCGCGGCCCCCGCGAGGGACATGCCGGCGGCGGATTCGCCGCCCGCCGACCCGCCCTCGGCCCCTTCCGTCGGCGGGCCCGCGGAGCGTCGGGAGCGCCGCGACCGGATCCCCGCTCCAGCGGCAGTCGCGCTCGCGGTCGGCGGCGGCCTGCTGGCGCTGCTGGCGGCCCTGGCGCTGGCGCTGCCCTATCTCGCCGAGCGCGACGTGGCGGCCGCCGCGAGCGGATGGCCGAGCGACCCGGAACGCGCCTTCGAGCGGCTCGACCGCGCCGCCGACCTGAACCCGCTGAGCGCCCGTCCGGAGCTCGTGGCAGGCGTGATTGCCCTGGAACTGGGGCGATCTCGGGATGCGGCGGAGCGCTTCTCGCGAGCGCTCGAACGCGGCGGGGGCGACTGGTTCGCCTGGTTCGGGCGCGGCCTCTCGGCCTCGGCGCTCGGCGATCGCGCGCAGGCGCGGGCGTGGTACGGGCGCGCGCGTGCGCTCGACCCGGCCGAGGAGCTGATCCGCGAGGCGCTCGCGCGGCTGAACGGTCGCGATCCGTTGACCGCTGCGGAGGCGTTCGCGCGCCTGCGCCGCGACGTCCAACGCCTCAGCGGCAGCCCGCGCGCACAGGTTTTGCACAGGTCCGCGGCCTGACTGGACGCTCTCTGGACGCTTTCGCGGTTGTGGCTCCGCCGTGAGGCTGCTACTTTCTTGCGCAATTCGCCATATTCGCACGCAAAAGTAGGTTTGAAGCGCGCTGGCGCGCTTCGTGCCAACCAATACAAGGATGGGAAGGGATTGGTTCGAATGAAGCGACTCGCCTTGCTTATGGCAGTGGTCGCCATCGCGCTTGCCGCCGCCGCTCCGGCGTACGCGGGGAACGCGGTCAGCGACACCTACGCTGGTAGAGGCGGTGGCATCGTCGGCACCGTCGACAGCGGCAACGGACCGACCGCGTCGACGCCGCAGCAGGTTCAGAACACGAGCGGCAACGGCTCGCTGCCCTTCACGGGCCTCGACATCGGCCTGCTCGCGCTCGGTGGTGTTGCGCTCGTCGGCGTGGGCATCGTCCTGCGTCGGGTTGCGCGGCCGCTCAGCTAGCCGACTGCAACGCACAAGATGGGCACCGCCCCGACGCGCGGGAGATGAGTCGCGGTGGCGATCGACTCGGAGACGAGGAAGGTCGATCGCCCCGCGCCCCTGCCGCGTCGTCGGAACGGTGACGCGCCGCTCCGGGGGGACACGGCCAACGCTCAACCTCCGGCGGACACCTGCCGAAGAGACGGTCAGAGCGACGTGGCTTCCGCCCTCACCGAGCACCTCACCACCGACACGTCCGCGCGCTCGACAGCGGACATCCGCTCCACGCTCGAGCGCCGCCGGCGCCGCTCCCGCCTCGCGCGAGTGACGTATCGCTCCGCCGACGCGGCGATGCTGCTGGCGGCGTCGGTGATCGCGATCCTCGCCGCGCCCGTCGAGCACTCGTTCGCCAACTTCGCGTGGGCGATCGCCTACGCCGTGCTCACGCTCGCGATCCTCGAGGCGCGCGGCTTCTACGGCTTCCGCCTGCAGGACACGCCGGTCGACGCGATCGCGCGCATCTTCGCCGCCACCTCGATCGCCGCGATGACGCTCGTGTTCGCGCGGGCGCTCGTGAGCGACGACGGGACGCTGACCGCGCAGACGGTGCGGCTGTGGGCGTTCGCGCTCGTCTTCCTCGGCGCGGGCCGGTTCGGCATCACGCTCGACCGCCGCAGCGCGCTGCGGCGGGGCGAGACCGGCTTCAACACGCTGATCATCGGCGCCGGCAGCGTCGGGCACCTGATCGCCCGCCGTCTGCGCGAGCGCCCGGAGTTCGGCCTGCGCCCGATCGGCTTCCTCGACAAGGACCCGCTGATCGAGACCGACAACGAGGAGGGCCTGCGCGTGCTCGGCGCCAGCTGGGATCTCGAGCAGGTCGTGCAGCGCTACGACGTCGAGCAGGTCGTCGTGACCTTCTCGACCGCGCCGCACGCGGTGCTGCTCGGGATGATCCGCCGCTGCCGCGAGCTCGGCGTCGAGGTCGTGGTCGTGCCGCGGCTGTTCGAGGAGGTCTCGAACCGCGTCGAGGTCGAGCACCTCGGCGGCGTGCCGCTGCTGCGCGCCGCGACGGTCGACCCGCGCGGCTGGCAGTTCGGCATCAAGTACGCGATCGACCGCATCGTCGCGGCCGTCGCGATCCTGCTGCTGTCGCCGGTGCTGATCGCGCTCGCGATCGGGGTGCGCTTCAGCTCGCCCGGCCCGATCCTCTTCCGCCAGCGTCGCATCGGGCTCGACGGGCGCGAGTTCGACATGCTCAAGTTCCGCTCGATGCGCGAGGCCCCGGCGGCGGCCGAGCGCGCCTTCGCGCCCGCCGACGGCGTGGCGCCCGGGGGCGTCGAGGGCGAGGACCGCCGCACGCGCATCGGCCAGATCATGCGCCGCCTGTCGCTCGACGAGCTGCCGCAGCTGTTCAACATCCTCAAGGGCGACATGGCGATCGTCGGCCCGCGCCCGGAGCGTACGAGCTTCGTCCGCTCGTTCGAGGAGCACGTCTACCGCTACGGCGACCGCCACCGTGTGAAGTCCGGCCTGACGGGCTGGGCGCAGGTGCAGGGCCTGCGCGGTCAGACCTCGCTGCACGACCGCGTCGAGTGGGACAACTACTACATCGAGAGCTGGTCGCTCTGGCTCGACATGAAGATCATCCTGATGACGATCCCGGCGCTGCTCGGGCGCCACGACGTCGAGTAGTCGCTTCGCGCGACGTCACGCGCCCGGCAAACGGGCAAAAGCGGACCGTGCACCCTCCGTCGAAGCGGGTTCCGAGGCGCTGACGCCGCCGCCGGCTCCGGTCAGGCGCTCCCGCAACGCATGACGGAGGCCGCTTAAGGCTGCTTCCTTCCGGACCTGACCTGGTTCACGGGTCGTCATCGCGCGGGACCTGGCCATCGACGCCTGCGAGCGACGAGCTGACCCTCGGAGCCGGCGCCCCTCGGGAGGGGATTCGGCCCCGCTAGAGCGGATTGCAGGTACAGGGCACCGCTACCTCCCCGCCTAGCACGGTCCGCGGGGGAGCATAGCGGCGTCAGGCCGCCGGCAGCTCGGCGGCCTGCGTGATCACCGCCGCCATCTCGGCGCGGAAGCGCGCGCGGCCGAAGCCGCGGGCGTTCGCGCGCGGAGCCTGCGGGTCGAGCTCCAGCGCCTCGAAGCGGGCGATCGCGTCCGCCAGCGCCTCCGCCGTCTGCGGCTCGAACAGCGCGCCCGTCTCGCCGTCGCGGACCGTCTCGCGCGCGCCGCCGACGCCGTAGGCGATCACCGGCAGGCCGGCCGCCTGCGCCTCGACCGGCACGATCCCGAAGTCCTCCTCGCCGGGGAACAGCAACGCCCGCGCGCTCCCCAAGAGCGCGTCGCGCTCCTCGTCGGAGACGCGCCCGAGCAGCTCGGCGTGCGGGCCCGCCTGCGGGCGCAGGCCCTCGAGCGCGCGACCGCCGCCGGCGACCTTCACGCGGCGGCCCGCGAGCTCCGCGGCGGCGAGCGCGAGGTCGACGCGCTTGTACGGCACGACGCGCCCGAACACGAGGTAGAACGGGTCCTCGGCCGGTCTGCGCTCGATCCCGAGGTAGTGGTCGACGTCGACCGGCGCGTGCACGACGTGCGCCTCGCGCCCGTAGAAGCGCTCGATGCGCGCGGCGACGTGCGCCGAGTTGGCGACGAACACGTCCGGGCGCGTCGCGCCCGCGAGGTCCGTGCGGCGCAGCCAGCCGAGCAGCGGCGGCAGCAGCATGCGCGTCGCGCGGCCGATCTCCTCGCCGTCGAGGAACTCCGGCTCCCACGCGTAGCGCATCGGCGTGTGGCAGTAGCAGACGTGGAGCGTTCCCTCCGGCGTGTGCACGTTCTTTGCGTTCGCATGGCTCGACGAGAGCACGAGGTCGAAGCCCGACAGGTCGAACGACTCGAACGCGCGGTTCATCAGCGGCAGCAGCTTCGGGTAGTTGCGCGTCGCCGTCGGGACGCGGTTCAGGAACGACGCGTGCACCGGCCGCTCGGTGATGATCGCCGGCCACGGTCTCGGGTCGTACACGGTCGTGAACAGCTCGGCCTGCGGGAACAGCTCGAGCAGCTCGATCACGACGTCCTCGGAGCCGCCCGGGATCGTCAGCCAGTCGTGCACGACGGCGACGCGCGGGAAGCGCGCGCGCAGCTGCTCGATCAGCGCGGTCGCGTCGCTCATCTGCTGCGCTCGACCGCGTCGCGGAAGGCGGTCCAGTCGGCGGCGTACGGCGCGATCAGCTCGCACAGCCGCTCGAGCTCGCGCCAGCCGGCGTCGGCCTCCCAGCCCCAGTGCAGCACGAGCGGCGTCCACAGTCCGGTCTGCCGCTCGATCGCCCGCTCGACGGCGGGCAGCAACTCGCGGGCATGGCCGTAGTAGGGCGTGTAGGAGGGGAGGTAGACGGCGTCGCCGCGCCACTGCGGCGCCCGCTGGAAGCCGAGGTGACGGATCCCCTCGGGCCCGCCGCCGACGATCGCGAAGCGCTGCGCGAGCGCGGCCCACTGGACGGCGTCGAAGCGGTTGTAGGGGGCGACGAAGACGTCCGGGTAGACGCCGTGGCGGTCGAGCTCTGCGAGCCCCTCGTCGAGCAGCGCGGCCGTCGCCGCGGCGTCGAGCCCGCACAGCTCCGAGTGGCGGCGGGGGGACGCGAAGAGCGTGCGGTGGTCGCGCCCGTGCAGCGCGACCGCGACGCCCGCCGAGCCGGCCGCGCGCCGCAGCACGGCGGCCTCCTCGTCGGTCAGCGGGCGGGACTCCGTCCCGCCCGGGTCGAGCGGCGCTCTGCTCACGCGCGGCAGCACGGCGACGAGGTACGGGACGCCGGCCGACTGCAGCAGCTCGTGGAAGCGCTCGAAGCCGGCGGAGCCGAAGCGCTCGGGCTCGTCCCACGCCTTGTAGTGGGGGAACTCGTCCACGCGCACGAGGAAGCGAGGGGGCGCGGTCGCG